>NZ_BAABRO010000008.1 GCF_039545035.1 Novipirellula caenicola | reverse complement strand
CGTGGGGTGTGGAATAGGCTTCCAGGATGCCGAGGCAGAACAGTCTTTTCGTAGCGAAACTCGCCAAGAGTTTCGGCGTGGCATGAGGGAACGAAAGTCTTCGCGACTTTCGCTACGTGGGGTGTGGAATAGGCTTCCAGGATGCCGAGGCAGAACAGTCTTTTCGTAGCGAAACTCGCCAAGAGTTTCGGCGTGGCATGAGGGAACGAAAGTCTTCGCGACTTTCGCTACGTGGGGTGTGGGATAGGCTTCCAGGATGCCGAGGCAGAACGGTCTGTTCGTAGCGAAACTCGCCAAGAGTTTCGGGGGGCATGAGGGAACGAAAGTCTTCGCGACTTTCGCTACGTAGGGTGTGGAATAGGCTTCCAGGATGCCGACGCAGGACGGTCTTTTCGTAGCGAAACTCGCCAAGAGTTTCGGCGGGGACTTGAGGGAACGAAAGTCTTCGCGACTTTCGCTACGTGAGGAGGGTGCGATGATTGGCTGGAAGCCAATTCCACATTGATTCAATCGCGATATCCGGCGGCGACGAAAGAGTCTTGCTGCGATACGTGCGTCAGCCGAGCGTCACCCAACCGATTGTGTCCGCGATCCATGTCGGGCGAATCGATCAATTTGCGATAGACTTCGGCGGTTCCCCAAGCCATCGACAAATCGGAAAACGACTGCGTTTGACGCTGATGAGCCGCTTCGGCCATGCTGGTCCAATCGTATTCGCCCGTCACCAGCGAACGAATTTTTTTCGCGAGACTGACGGCATCTCGTGGCTCGGCGAGCAGGCCTTCGACACCATCGGTGACCGCTTCGGGAGTGCCTTCGACGCGGGTGGCAATCACGGGGACCGCAGCGGCCATCGCTTCGAGCACGACCATCGGCAACCCTTCGCCAAACAGACTCGGTAACACCAACGCATCGACCCGGGCTAACTCTCCGGGCACATCGTCTGTAAACCCAACACGCTCGACGTAACGTCGCAATTTCAATCGATCGATTTGCTCATTGATCTCGGTTTCATACTCGGCGGTTTCAAATGGACCGATACAACGAAGCACCACATCGAGTCCTTCGCCACGAAGGATGCTTAAAGCATCAAGCACCACTTCGAGTCCTTTTCGGGGCCGCATCAGTGCGACCATGCCGAACACCCAGCGACCGCCGACGACGGGATGATGAATCCGCTCGGGCCGAATGCTGGGAACGCCATTATGGACCACGGTGACCTTGTCTTCGCTAGCTCCTTTGGCAATGCAGTCGAGCCGTAGACTTTCTGAAACGGTGATCAAATGCGAACAGCTCAGCAGCGACGCTCGTTCCATCCATGAGTTGATGCGATTGCTCCATTGGTGGACCGAATCACGCGCCGCGGGACTGTGCACATGATACACCCACGGGACTCCGGTCAAGCGAGAGGCTGCCGATGCGACCATCGCGGTTCGCGGAGTGTGAGCGTGCAGCAGTTCGTAACCATAGGCCTGAACCAAGTCACGGATACGAAAGACGGCGCGTAGATCAAAGCGGCTTTTCATCGGGGCCAAGTGACAACGTCCCCACTGCAGATTCTGTTCGGCCATGACTTGGGGAAATTTGCCTGGTTTGACGCAGACAAAGTCAGCGGCGATGCCAAAGTTCGGCAAACAGCGGCCCAGATGTGATTGAACTCGTTCGGCCCCCGAAAAATACTCGCCGTTGATCACGTGCAACACGCTGGCTTCGATCGAGCACGGTGGCGACGCCGCCGGTTCACTTGGCAGGACAACGGGCACCTGAACGGGGATCGACGTCAAATCGGTTTGGTTGTGCAACATAACGTGGGCTGAGAGAGTTTGGCTAAGACCGTGGGGCCGAGGACCGTGGGGGCGAAGATTGCCGGATCGGTCAGAAAATCCCGCAGAGTGAATCTCGACGGATACTGAAACTTGGGACGGTCTCGCGTCTCAGGCGGGCAGGATCCGGATGAACGTCTCGGCCTTGTTCACGCATTGATCCGGTTGTGACGGCTGCAGCGATTGTGGCGGCGACCGGGACGATCAGGCCGCATCCGCCGCGGTAGCGTTTTTTTCTGCCGTGACATCGGATTGGGCAAACGAGGTTGTTGGATTAAATTGGGGGCTCATTCATCCGAACCTCTTGCCCCAAGGGCACACCGTTGAAAGCGAATCTCGTACTACTGCCAGGTGATGGCATTGGCCCTGAAATCGTCTCCGAAGCCCAGCGAGTCCTCGAAAAGGTCGCAGAACTATTCGGTCACGAATTCTCGTTCTCGTCTCAATTGATCGGCGGCATTTCGATCGACAAAACGGGCGACCCTCTTCCTCAAGAAACGATCGACGCGTGCAAAGCCAGCGACGCGATCCTGTTGGGCGCCGTGGGCGGCCCGAAATGGGACGATCCGTCGGCGAAAACGCGTCCGGAAGCAGGACTGCTGAAAATCCGCAAGGAACTCGGACTGTTCGCCAATCTGCGTCCGATCCGATTGTTCGACCAATTGGTTGATTCGTCGCCGCTGAAACGCGACATCATCGAAGGCACCGACATCCTGTTCTTTCGCGAATTGACCGGTGGAATTTACTTTGGTGAATCCGGTCGCTCGGGCAGCGGGCAAGACGAAACCGCGTTCCAGTCGATGGCGTACAGCGTTCGCGAAGTCGAGCGGATCGTTCGCATGGCAGCCAAAGCGGCTCAGCAACGTGACAATCGCTTGACCAGTGTCGACAAGGCCAACGTGCTCGAACCGAGCCGTCTGTGGCGTCAAACGGCCGCTCGTGTAATGGCCGAAGAATTTCCTGACGTCCAGTACGATGTCGTGCTCGTCGACGCGATGGCGATGCACCTGATCAACCGTCCGCGTGACTTTGACGTCGTGGTCACCGGCAACCTGTTTGGCGACATCTTGACTGACGAAGCTTCGATGTTGCCCGGGTCGCTGGGGATGCTGCCGAGTGCGTCACTCGGTTCGGACGGCCCCGGTTTGTACGAACCGATTCACGGTTCGGCGCCGGATATCGCCGGTCAAGAACTTGCCAATCCACTGGCAACAATCCTGGCGGCCGCCATGCTGCTGCGTCATTCGTTGTCGTTGTTGGACGAAGCCACCGCAATCGAAAACGCGGTCGCCGCCGTGCTTGCCGACGGGCTTCGCACCAAAGACATCGCTCGCGGCGGAAAGCACATCGGCACCAAAGAAATGGGCGCCGCGGTGGTCGAGCGATTGCAGAAGTAGCTTTTAGGTAGGAGAAATGTGGGATAGGCTTCCAGCCTGTCGTTTTCGATACGGCAAGCTTGGAAGGCTAAACCACGGCGGCAAAGGACAGGCAGGATGCCTGTCGGGGCGATTGATGACAGGCTGGAAGCCTATCCCACTGTGATTACTCGCGGGCGGTGGGGGTGATTTTCATCGGCACCGTCTTTTCACCTCGCTGGACGACGATCTCGACTTCTTCGCCGATCTTCAATGCCTCGATCGCGTAGGTGTAGTCGTAAATATCTTCGATCTTGCGTCCGGCTAAGCGAATGATCACATCACCACCGCTGACACCCGCCTTGGCGGCTGGACCGTCACCGGCAACGCCGCTCAGTTTCAATCCCTTGACCTCGCCCGCAGCATAATCGGGGATCGTGCCAAGGTACGCGGTCAACACTGCTCGCGGAGCCTCATCACGCTTCTCGCCTTCGTCGAGTTCAAACTTTGGCGGCTTCTCAGCGGTCAGAAAACCGCGAGCCAATAGGGCAAACAAACGAGCGGTCAGTGCGGCACCGTCGTAATTCAACTTGTCCGCAGTATCACGCGGGGTGTGATAGTCCTCGTGAGCCCCGGTAAACGCTGCCAGGATCGGCACGTCGCGTGCCACAAACGCCGACGCGTCGGTGGGCAAACGGGTGCTGGTTTTATCGAGCTGCAATTCCAAGCCCACCGGAACATTTCGCCGCTGGACTTCGCCTTCGAAACCAGGCGACGAGCCGATTCCTTGAACGATCAACTTCTCTCGCAACCGCCCCACCATATCGAGGTTCAAATAGGCGGCGATCGCTTGAGTCAACGGTTCGGCGTCCGCTGCGACTCCGTGGGCGTGTGCCGCATGAGCGTGAGCAGCGTCACCGCCATGAGCGTGCGATGCGGGTTGCGGCTTGGGAGCCTGCGGATAGAGATTGAAGAATTCGTTGACGTAGTGCTGCGAACCAAACAATCCCAACTCTTCACCGCTCCAAGCTGCGATCAACAAATCACGTTTGGGCTTTAGCCGACCTGCGGCTTTTTCGGCCGCGAGATACTGGGCGATTTCAAGCATCGCCCCGATACCGCTGGCGTTATCATCGGCGCCAAAGTGAATCAGTTCTTGTTCATCATCACGAGCCAAACTGTTGCTGCCACCGCCGCGACCGAGGTGATCGATGTGAGCTCCGACCATCACGGCGGGATAGGTTTGATGATTGGGATTGACCGGCAGACGCGCGATCACGTTTCGCCCCACTCCAGTTTTCCGCTCAATCTCGATCGTGGCTGAAACTGAAACATTGTCGAGCGGGAATCCCATTTGTGGGGAACCATCATCAAGCGAGGCCTGTGTTTTGGCTAGGTCCTTATTCGCTTGCTTGAACATCTGCTTGGCGATCTCATTGCTGATCGTCACCACCGCAATACTGACTCCGGCCTGCGACGCGTTGCTATCGAACAGGATCAATTCGCGCGTCACTTTGCTGGTCGGACCCGCAACGAACACGATCCCTTTGGCGCCGTGGTCGCGAGCGACTGTGGCTTTCCGTCGTGGCGAGCTGTAGCGAGCCATCTCTTGCCGCCGCTCAGGCGTGATCTCTTGCGGCATATCCCGCAGCACCATCACCCATTTGCCTGCGACGTCCAAATGCACATAGCTATCGTACTCTTCGACTTCGTCGCCACCGGGAACTTGCATGCCATAGCCAGCAAAGACGACTTCGGCGGCATTGGTTTTGCCATCGTCGGAAAACGAAAGTGGCCGCCAATCTTCGTTCAAATCGAGCGACTTGTCGCCCAAGGCCATCGCGTTTTCGGACGTCAAACTTGAACCGGCAGGAAATTCAAACTCCTGAAAGAACGAGTTCTTTTCGCCAGCGGGTTCAAATCCCAAACTTTCCAAATAGGCCGCGACATACGCGGTCGCACGGCGTTCGCCATCACTGCCGGTCAAACGGCCAGCCAATTCGGGACGCGTCAGGAAATCAACATGCCGCATCACGTCAGTCGGTGAAAACTCAGGCGACGTGTTCTCGGCCGATGCGACCGCTGCCTGCAAATCATCACTGGAACCCGAGTCGAGTCCGAGTAGTTCACGCGCACGAGCGTCATTCCAATCGCCCATGAATATCTGAGACTGTTTTTCTTTGGTGCGAGTCGAGGTCCACGACAAACGTTCGCCGTCAGGCAAAAACACCGGCAACCCATCAAAGCCATCGGTGTAGGTCACACGAACAGGATCGCCTTGGCCATCGGCCCGAACCAAGTACAGTTCAAAGTTGGCAAAGCCATGTTTGTTGGTGGTGAAGATCAAATAGTCACCGCTGGGGTGATAAAACGGCGCCCAGCTCATCGCACCAAAATTGGTCAACCGGCGAACATCGCTGCCGTCGGTTTTCATCGTAAAGACTTCGGCAGTCGCCCCATCCTCCGAGAAATGGCGGAAACAGATTCGTTCTCCGTCAGGAGAAAAGAATGGGCCGCCATCGTAACCAGGCTCGGTTGTCAAACGTCGAACGTTCGTACCGTCGGCATTCATGATGTACAGATCGATCATGAAGGCCGGATCGATTTTGAACTTCTCTTGTTCCACCGCGGTCAATTCACGCGAGTAAGCTTCGCGATTCGAGGCAAAGACAATTTGAGTGCCGTCGGGGCTGTAACTCGCTTCGGCGTCATAGCCTTTGGCATCGGTCAATTGTTTGTATTGGCCTTCGGCATTTCGCTCGACCAATTCATAGTTTTCGTCGTAATCCCAAGCGTAGCGGCGTTGCTTCCCGCTGGCCCGCAGCTCCAGTTCGTCCTCTTGCTTCTGCTCGGCCGCCGGGTCGGCTTGCGTGCTGGCAAACAGAACGCGGTCGCCATCGGGATGGATCCACGCACAGGTGGTTTTCCCGATGCCGGGGGACACCTTTTCGATATCGCCGGTTTCCAGATCGGTCACGTAAATTTGATAGAACGGGTTCGCCGGATCGCGTTCGCTTTGAAAAACCATGCGGGTGCCATCGGCGCTGAAATAGCCTTCGCCCGCGCGGCGGCCTTCGAACGTGATTTGGCGAACGTGATCGACCAAATCGAGTTCTTGTTGGCCGGTCTCAGGCGTTTGCAATTTGGGCGTGGCGGCCTCAGCGTCGCCCTCCTCCGGATTCACTTCGACGCCCGCCGGAGCGACCTTGGCGTCAGCCGGGTTTGAGTCGGCCGGTTTTGTGGCGGATGGTGGCTCTGCAGAGACTCTGGCATCCGAGACAAGCCAACTAGCCAGCAGCGTGGCAACCAAAACGAACGAGTACAGCAGCCTCGACATTTTCAATCCATTCGAGTTAAGGGAAACGCATACAAAGCGAGAACGATTCTAAGCGATTTTGGGAAGTCTAAGTGTCTTTCAGCCCGTGAGCACCACGCAGGCAGATCAGGTCTTCGCTCCAGCGAGCGAACAGGGACCGCCGCTCGTCTTCGCAATCAAACACTCGGACGACGTTTATTTTGTGTCGAATGTCGTCTTTGACCAACCCGTAGAGATCGTGATAGACGGGATCCGGGTCCGCCACCTCGCTGTCGGCTTCGGGAGGGACAAGCCGCGCGGTCACGTCGAAACGAAACACCTGCAGCCACCCAGGACGCTGGACCGCGACGATACGAACGTTTCGAAACTTGGCGGTCCGGCCGTAGTAACCGTTCTCCGAAAGGTGCTTGCGGATCGCCTCTTCCATATCGTGATCGCCGCACCAATTCTCCCAACGCTGGCGGAGATGTTTTAGCCAAGTCAGCATACTGCGTCCTCTCCCTGTCCCCGCCGGCAGCCCGTTTTTTCTCGGGCCACCCGTTTATTTCTCGGGCCACCCGTTTATTTCTGGGCCACCCGTTTTTCGCTGGGCGGCCCGGTCTTTCTGGCGGCTCGGTTGTTCTGGGCGGCCCGGTTTCTTCTGGGCAGGCCCGCGCCCAACGCCATCGATCGTTAGAAGACTTTACTCGATCGGCAAGTCAAAGTCGCCGGTCAGGTCGCGCCACACGCAGTGGATGTGATTGGCGGGATTCCCAGACGCATCAGCTTGTGTATTGACAAACTCGATCAAAAAATCCTTGCCACGAATGCGGTAGTAATGTCCGATACCCGGCTTCTGAGCGCCGGCCCAGGCAAAATAGACGTTCGACCAACCATTGGATTCGATCGCTTCGCGACGCGTGCGGGCCGTTTGCTCAGGAACCGCATCCACGTAGACACCGACGAGTTTTTTCAGCAATTCAGCCTGTTTTGCGTTGAGTTGATCAAACGGAATGCCTTCGGGTTCGCCCACTTTGGGTTGAGCCTCACCCGCGAACCGGATTTCCGCCAGAGCTTCGTCAGCAATCACGGCGGTCTTGGTTTGAGTGTCGTTGAGACTGTTGACCAACTCGAACGCCAAATCCTCTTCTTCGCGAAGCACGCGGGTGCCTTTGCCCAGCGGTCCTTCGACATCGGTCATGATCTTGGCGGGATTGGAGGCAAAGAATTGAGGCGAGCTATCGACCAACTCGCCGCCTCGGCAGCTGAAGTTTAGCGACAAATGATGGCCTTCGAAGCTGAGTCCCCAGGGCTCGGAATCGCTCGGGGTGCCAAAGATGGTTACGTAATACTTCTGTGGATCGCGACGTGCTTCGCTGCCGGGACCTTCAAGTTGGCGGAGCACGCCTTCGAGCAACATGATCTTGCTCGCCTTGCCATAGCCCGCTTCGCTGAGGGCCGAACGTAGCAAGCGGAGCGCTGCGGTACGCTGAGCCGTATTCATCTCTTTCAGCACCAATCCTTTGCGAGTCGGCATGGGGATGAAGTGCCACTGGACACGCTCGGCCGCGTCATAATCGACGGTCGCTTTCGCCGCTTGTTTCTCGTCAAGCGTTTTCAGAAAAGCGTCGGCAAAGGTTTTCATTTGCGACCCGGGCGGGTCGCTCACCTTCATTCCGGCAAAAATCGCCAGGGGAGCGCAAATCGCCAGAAGCATCGCCGCGGAGGTCGCAAAACGGAACGAACGCATGAAACGTCTCTTTCACAGGGGAGGTGGGATTCGGGTGGGACGCCCACAGTGTAGTAGAGATCGCCTCGGACCGCAAAACGGGCGTCGAGACCCCCACGGCCGGCTACTTTGGAAGCGCCCGCGGCCGTCTCATTTTGGAAGCGCCCGCGGCGAGGGGCCCGTCCGGTTGCAGCGAGTCAAACGGTCGATTTTGACCGGGCGGCTCGCGCCGCTCCGAAATCCACCCGGCTAAGCAGGTGGCAGGTGTCTTTCGGTATATTAGCCGTTTTGACCGACGCAATGAACCATTGCTGAGTCGTGCGTTACCAAGTGATCACAACCCGGCGCGTTAACGAGGGACCGAGAAAATAACGAGATTCCCTCGCTGACGCTTCGGGTTGTGATAAATACGCACACTTCAAACTTACGCATTCGGGTTATGCAAAATGCTTCGTAGCGTTGGCCAAAGCGGCTAATGGGATTTCACCCGATTGTTCCTGTCCAGCTTGGTACTAAAGTAGATGCTTGGCCCCACGCCCTGGGGCTACGAGTTAAGAGGCGGCGAGTTACTAGTCAGCAAGTTGCTAGTCGACGAGGGCTGAATCCGCAAACGCTTGATCGACCACATGCGGCTGTAGCGGGCCATAGGGCAACCCCCGAGGGGTCGCCATCGAATCGATCGACCTTGCGGCGGGGGACTTTGCTGCGGCTGCGTTTGCGGTAAATCCGCTTGCCAATTCTGGACGACCCCATTCCGCTTCGGGACGAACAAACTCAGCCTGACCGACCAGCGAAACGGGGGCCAACGAGACCGATGCATTCGCCTGTGGTGCAACCAACACGGTGTCGGCCCCACCCGGCCATGGACAGGGGTCCTCGGTGATGACCGGCGGGTTACTCCAAGATTCGCCCGACGATTCACTCGATCGGTTTTCGATCCGTGTGACGTGTTTCACACTATCGCTGGGCTGCGTCACGATCTTGCCGTCACTCGTGTCCGCGCCCACCTTGGGGGTCTGGGCTAACGAAATCTGGCCTTCATTGAGCCGGACTTGCTGCAGATCGATATCAATTGTTTTTTCCGAGATCCGATCTGGTTTGACGGCAAAGCCGATATCGATCAGCCCTCCTGCGTCTTCTGCAACGGGTTGGGTTGAGTAGACGTACGCGACGATTGTCCCGGAGTGTTCGTCAACGTTTGCAATCACCGTGCCCCGGCCATTCCATAGCGAACCAGCTTGGATTCGCGTGGTATCGGTGGTGACTTCGTTGGGATCGAATTGAATCCGCACCTCGGCGGCTCGGACCCCTTGAGCCCCCGAGACTTCGATGGGGGTGGAAACTTCGGCCGGAGCCGAGTCATCGTAAGAAGATTCCGCGATGGCGGTCGGCAGTGAAACGCTTGCTAACAAGCGTCTCGATTCGAGTTGCTGAACACCCAATTTGCATGCTTTTGTCGCCATCCGTTGCCCACTGATTTGAATTGCGAATCAACCGCTCACCGCAGCTTTCTATGCATGGGTTGGTAACGAATTCACAACTCAATTCGCAATGGCACTTACCGCATGATTCTAGTTTCACGCCGTGGCGATAACGCGAATTACCAAAGCGTGTTGGTAGCAAAAACCTGGTCCACCGATTCATAGTCATCGTCCACCGCATCGTCTTTGCGATCTTCGAGACTACTCAGTGGCAACATCATGTCACCCGAGGACGCATCCTCGATGACCGATGCCAACACGCCGTCCGATTCGGCTTCGGCCGATCGCGACACGCTGGCCGCGGTGTCGATTGTGGGGGTGGTGGACACCGCCATTGTTTCCGCAGCGGTGGACGCCGACGCGATCGCGGCCGCGGCGACCGAGGACGCAGCCACCGGCGCGACGCTTCCGGCCGTGGCATCGTCGTTGATCTGCTTGATGACATCGGTCCATGCAGTCGATCCGGCGGGCAGCGTCGAAGTGGTCAATAATCGATTGTAGATGAATTGAGGCAGCAGCCCGGTTTCACGAAAATTTTGGTCGGCCGTGGTTTGTCCCGATACCAGCGTTACCGACAACTCGTTGACTCCGCCTTCGGAGTACGCGATCGGCTGGATCTCGTTTAGGGTATAGGCCCCAAACGCCAAATCGGTGAACTCGTATTTACCGGTGGCATCCGTCGTCGCCTGGACAGTCGCGCCGGTAGACACGTTGGTCAGCGTGATCACCACCCCTGGAATGCCTTCGACCCCATCAGGCACGTTGTTGTTATTGGTGTCGGCGTAGACGAACCCCGCTATCCGCTGGTCACCTGCCGCCACTGCGGTGACGGTCAACACCCCATCGGTGGAATCCGAACCGACAACCGGAGCGGGATCGACCGCGATTTCGCCTTCATTCAAGACGACTTCGGTAAGGTCAAACACCGCCGTATTGCCAGCAACCGCATCCTCGGCGATGGTGAATGACAATTGCACCAAACTACCGCTGATCGCTGAGAGTCCTGTCGAAGTCGACACAAAGATCACGACCGTTCCAGCAGCGTCATCGACATTCGCGGTGACCTGCGTGTCTTGAGCTCCGCTGAAAACCGATCCCGCCGTGATTGCGTCGGAGGTCAAATCGAGCAAATCGGTGTCATAGCTCAGCCGTATTTCGACTCCACGGATGCCCGCGGCAGTGTCCACATTGACGGGGACGGCGACCTGCGCGGCCGCGGCTCCGGTCAAATCATCAGGGATGTCCACTGCGGCAAGCAGACGACGTAGTTCGAGACTTTCAAGCCCCAGCCGACGTGATTTTTTTCGTTTCATGTTCGTTAGACTCGCAAAGCCAAAAGAGGTTTCCCAATTCTGGTTCCCAAGTGTCATATTTCCAGCGCCGAATAAATTACTTGCATCGACTTTTGCTGATAAACACACGTTCTCAATGGCATTTAACGTTACAACCCAACCAACAAATAAATAATTCCATTTCCCGGAACTTACTCACGCTAGTGACTCTCTAAGCCCGGGTTCTACAATGGCCGGACACCGGACATCTTCCATCATCGTTACCCCTTAACAAAACAAGCAAAAGCGACAGTACTTCCATGCTGCTCGTTCCCCCCAATGAAGGATGTTCGAAACGTTTCGATATCTTAGGTGGCCTCGACATCAATCATGTGTCGCATGTCGCTATAGATGCCCCAGCAAGCGTCTGGGCAGTTCAAGTTGTCGTATCGTTATTGCCCCCCTCCCCAAAGATCGAAGTGATGCCCCCATTTCCGGCGGGCACGCTGAGTCGAAATAGGTAAACAAGTTATGCGCAAGTTCTTTAAATCAGTACGTCCTCTGCAGAAAAAACGTCGCAGTGCAGCCAAAGCAAGGCAGCTGAGCTTGCAATCGTTGGAAAATCGCCGCGTCTTGGCCGCGACGATCACCTCCTTTACCCCCACTGCCAGCGGTTTCACGGCGGAACTCAGCGAAGAAGTCAGCACGTTGAACTTGAGCTTGTATGACACCCAGGGGCAAGCGGCCGGCGCTGCCGACGTCACCTTGACCGGAGCGACCAGCGGTAATGTTCGCGGATCGCTGTTTGTCAAAGACACCACCGTGACGTTTATTGCCAGCGGCGGCGCCCTGGCTCCGGACACTTACTCGGTAACCCTACGAAGTGCGGCGGACGCGTTCACGGATCTTGCCGATGGTGAACTACTCGATGGTGACAATGATGGCACCGCCGGCGGCGATTACACCAATACATTTACGGTCGCCAACAGTAATTCGTTGACTGTCGGATTGCCTGATATTGTGCGTGGGCCAACGCAAAGCATCCAAGTCCC
The DNA here is from genome assembly GCF_039545035.1 of Novipirellula caenicola. Lineage (NCBI taxonomy): Bacteria > Pseudomonadati > Planctomycetota > Planctomycetia > Pirellulales > Pirellulaceae > Novipirellula > Novipirellula caenicola. The sequence continues at coordinate 306,474 of NZ_BAABRO010000008.1, read as the reverse complement.
CGCCGGAGGAAGCGGCGTCGAACTGCCCGCCGGATTGCCAATCCAACTGAGCAATGCCGAAGGGGTCACTTCGGTGACAATGACGATCGAGTATGATCCGGCGCTGTTGGATATCAGCGATGTCCAACTCGGAGCCGACGCGCCGACAGGAAGCCAAGTCGAATCGAATTTGACCGTTCCGGGGATCGCCACCATCTCGTTCTTCTCGGTGGCACCGCTGACGGCGGCCCAAACGAGCTTGGTCGATATCATCGCAACCGTCCCGGAAGACGCTCCGTACGGTGAAACGCAAGCGATTCGCATCACTTCGTTGGATGTCAACGCCGGAGCACTGACGGCGACGGCGGATGACGCCGTCCAAGTCGTTGCCTTTGCTGGCGACGTTAATCGCAATCAACGCTATGACGCCGAAGACGCTCGCTTGATCGCCCGCGTCGGCGTGGGGCTCGATTCAGGTTTCGTTTTCTCGGAACCGACCAGCACCTCGGCAACCAATGTACTGTTTCCGACCATCGACCCCGTGTTACTTGGCGATGTCACCGGAGTGGACGGATTGAGCCCGCTTGATGCCAGCGATCTGCTGAGACGTGTGGTGGGATTGCCAACGCCTAACATCCCTGACCTGCCCGACAACCAAGCTCCGATCGATTTGTCGCTATCGGTCAGCACGGTGGCCGAAGCACAACCAATCGGCACCACCGTGGGGACGTTGACCACCAACGATCCCGACATCAGCCAATCCCACACCTACGCCTTGGTCAGCGGCACCGGCAGCACCGACAACGCGTCGTTCACCATCAGCGGCAACCAACTTATCACTGCGGAGGTGTTCGACAAAGATGTCAAAGACAGTTACACCATTCGCGTCAGAACCACTGACCCCGAAGGCCGCACGTTCGAGAAGTCCTTGGTGATCAACATCTCTGAAGCCAACGTGGCTCCGACCGCCGTCGCGATCACCAACAGTTCGGTTGCCGAAAACACCGCAGTGGGTACCGCGGTTGGCACGCTCAGCACGACCGACGCGAATGCCAGCGACGCGCACACCTACAGCATTGTTTCGATCGACTCGGTCACCACCAGCAACCTGTTTACCATTTCAGGTAACACGCTCAGCGTCGGTGCCTCGCTCGACTTTGAAACCGACGCCAGCCACACTGTGGTCGTTCGCACGACCGACCAAGCAGGTTTGTCGTTCGATCAAACGCTGACGATTACCGTCACCAATGTGAACGAAGCTCCCACCGCGATCACACTGAGCGAAACCACGATTGCCGAAGACGCTGCGGTCGGGGCCACCGTCGGCACGCTTTCCAGCAGCGACGTGGATGCCAGCGACACGCATAGCTACACCTTGGTCAGCGGCACGGGCGACACCGACAACGACTCGTTCACGATCAGCGGCAACACAATCGTGACCGCGACCACGCTCGATTTCGATACCCAATCGAGCTACAGCATCCGTGTCCGAAGCACTGACGCGGGCGGTTTGACCGTCGAAGAAACCTTCACGATCACCGTCACTCCTGTCACGACCAACGTCGCGCCGACGGCGATCGAACTGAGTGAAACGTCGATCGACGAAGACGCTGCGGTGGGAACCACCGTCGGCACGCTCTCGAGCACCGACGCGAACGCCGGTGACACGCACACCTACACTTTGGTCAGCGGCACCGGTGACACCGACAACACCTCATTCACGATCAGCGGAAACACGATCGTGACCGCGACCACGCTCGATTTTGATACCCAATCGAGCTACAGCATCCGTGTTCGAAGCACTGATGCGGGCGGTTTGACCGTCGAAGAAACCTTCACGATCACCGTCACTCCTGTCACGACCAACGTCGCGCCGACGGCGATCGAACTGAGTGAAACGTCGATCGACGAAGACGCTGCGGTGGGAACCACCGTCGGCACGCTCTCGAGCACCGACGCGAACGCAGGTGACACGCACACCTACACCTTGGTCAGCGGCACCGGTGACACCGACAACACCTCATTCACGATCAGCGGAAACACGATCGTGACCGCCACCACGCTCGATTTTGATACTCAATCGAGCTACAGCATCCGTGTTCAAAGCACCGATGCGGGCGGATTGACCGTCGAAGAAACCTTTACGATCACCGTCACTCCCGTCACAACCAATGTCGCGCCGACGGCGATCGAACTGAGCGAAACGTCGATCGACGAAGATGCTGCGGTGGGTGCCACTGTTGGAACGCTTTCAAGTATCGACGCGAACGCCGGCGACACGCACACCTACGCCTTGGTCAGCGGCACCGGCGACACCGATAACACCTCGTTCACGATCAGCGGCAACACAATCGTGACCGCCACCACGCTCAATTTTGATACTCAATCGAGCTACAGCATCCGTGTTCAAAGCACTGATTCGGGCGGATTGACCGTCGAAGAAACCTTTACGATCACCGTCACTCCTGTCACGACCAATGTCGCGCCGACGGCGATCGAACTGAGCGAAACGTCGATCGCCGAAGACGCTGCGGTGGGCGCCACCGTTGGCACGCTTTCGAGCACCGACGCGAACGCTGGTGACACGCACACCTACGCCTTGGTCAGCGGTACCGGCGATACCGACAACGACTCGTTCACGATCAGCGGCAACACGATCGTGACCGCGACCACGCTCGATTTTGATACTCAGTCGAGCTACAGCATTCGCGTTCAAAGCACTGATGCAGGCGGATTGACCGTCGAGGAAACCTTCACGATCACCGTCACCGAGGTGATAACCAATGTCGCACCGACGGCAATTGAACTGAGTGAAACGTCGATCGCCGAAGACGCTGCGGTGGGTGCCACTGTTGGCACGCTTTCGAGTATCGATGCGAACGCCGGCGACACGCACACCTACGCCTTGGTCAGCGGTACCGGCGATACCGACAACGACTCGTTCACGATCAGCGGCAACACGATCGTGACCGCGACCACGCTCGATTTCGATACTCAGTCAAGCTACAGCATCCGTGTTCAAAGCACTGATGCAGGCGGATTGACCGTCGAAGAAACCTTCACGATCACCGTCACCGAGGTGATAACCAACGTCGCACCGACGGCGATTGAACTGAGCGAAACGTCGATCGCTGAAGACGCTGCGGTGGGCGCCACCGTCGGAACACTTTCGAGCACCGACGCGGACGCTGGCGACACGCACACCTACGCCTTGGTCAGCGGTACCGGTGACACCGACAACGACTCGTTCACGATCAGCGGCAACACGATCGTGACCGCGACAACGTTCGATTTTGATACTCAATCGAGCTACATCATTCGTGTACAAAGCACCGATTCAGGTGGATTGACCGTCGAAGAAACGTTCACAATCACCGTGACTCCCGTCACGACCAATGTCGCACCGACGGCAATCGAACTGAGCGAAACGTCGATCGCCGAAGACGCTGCGGTGGGTGCCACCGTTGGAACGCTTTCGAGCACCGACGCGAACGCCGGCGACACGCACACCTACGCGTTGGTCAGCGGTACCGGTGACACCGACAACGACTCGTTCACGATTGATGGCGATGCGATTGTGACCGCAACGACGTTCGATTTTGAAACCCAATCCAGTTACAGCATCCGCGTGCAAAGCACCGATGCGGGTGGATTGACCGTCGAAGAATCCTTGACGATCACCGTCACCAACGTCAATGAAGCGCCCACTGCGGTCGCCGTATCACGCACGACGATTGCCGAAGACCAACCTGCGGACACCGAGATTGGACTTTTGAGCAGTGAAGATCCCGACGCGGGCGACACGTTCACCTACTCGATCGTACCGCAAGAGGGTGCGACGTCGGAACCGTTCAAGATCGTGGATGGCAAGCTGATTTCGAACGAAGTCTTTGATGCAGCGATCCAAGACTTGTATGCCGTGCGTGTTCGCAGCGAAGACGCAGGTGGACTCTCCTTCGAACAAGTGCTGGAGATCTCGATCAGCGAAACGAACGTGGCACCGACCTCGGTCGCGATCGACAACACCACGATCCCAGCCAATGCGATCTCAGGAACCTCCGTCGGCCTGCTAACGACGACCGATGCAAACACCGACGATGAGCACGTCTACTTGCTCGTCAGCGGAGAAGGCAGTACGGACAACGCATCGTTTACGATCGAGGGCAACGTGCTGAAGACCAACGTCGACCTCGATTCAAGTTCGCCGACAACGTTTAGCGTTCGCGTGCAGAGCATTGACCGATACGGACTTTCGACCGAGACGATCCTGACACTTTCACTCGAAAGCACGACATAACGGCATCGACTCGGCAACTCAGGCTCTCTGGCGACTCAGGCTAGAACGAGAAGTTCACGCCGGTCGTCAGCCCGTGGGCGATAAAATCATCGGTTTCAAAGCTGAACCGGGGATTTCCGCTGCCTGAGGAGGGCTCTGGAGGAAATTGTGAAACGCTGCGGTCAATCGCATCAGCGACTCGCGTGGCGTTGGACCAATACAGCAGACTGTAGCCAATCGAGAGTTCGACAAACTCATCGATTCGTTTGGACAAGGTGATTCCCACTTCGGGGATCACCGTAAACTGCGAATCTTCGTATTGGCCAATGTTGGTTTGTTGAGCCAGTAAACCGCCGGTGAACGACGCCGAACCGGAACCGGGCACGGTGTTGGTGGTCCCACCATCAATCGTGACATCGGCGGTGTTGACGCCTAATCCGACTTTCAAAAGCGTGGCCAATGTCCATGTCCCCGATCGGCGGCGGTAGTGAAAGCCAACCTCGGCGCCGTTGAATTGGTTTTCAACGTCAAATTCATCAAACAATACGACCGATGTTCCGGAAACAATTTGGCCTTGCGCCGTGGTGTAGGTGGACGATTGGTCAATGCGAAGCATCTCGTCGAGCCGCGCATGGCGGTAACCGATCAATAAATCCAGATTGTCGCAAGCCGACGAGACAAGGCGTAGCCGCCGCAACACGTCAAAGGCGTACAGCTCGTTTTCAACCTGGACGCGAACCGACCCGCGAAGGAAGTCGGGATGGGCAATCAACATCGCATCTTCCGCCCCGGTTTGCGTGTTGAAAACGGGACGGGCAAGCAGGGTGCCGTTGTTGCTGAAGCTCTCGCTATCACTGAACACACCAAGCGCCGACAACTCGATGGCATCACAGTGATTCGTATCGAGCCGTCCTACGCTGATCCGCACTCCGGAACGCAATGCATCTAAAATCTCATTGCCGCCAAACAAAACCGTGGTTCCCGATTGGCCGAGCACGCCGGTGTTTTCCGGTGTGGTGCCCGCGGGGCTGGTGGTGACCAAGGGGGGCAAACGGATTGCATCGAGCGACCACGCCAAGTATTCGGCGCGTCCCCAGAATCGGTTTCGGTGGCTTGTCATTGCCATGGAATCGCAGGCGTCACCGGCGTCGCAAAACCCGCAGTCACAACCGCCGACCGGCTGCATGCCAAATGTCGTGTCCGGCGACAACGGGTCTCCCACAAAGGAATCATAAAAATCGTACGAAACCGGAGCCACATCCGTAGCGACCGAGTCTTCGGAACCGGCCGCGGATTCGCTGCTGGCCAATTGTACCGCCTTGGAATCCGCCGACGATTTTCCGGAAACGGGACGCCAGGTCATTTTGCGAGCCGACTTCGGCGCGGAGTCGGTGGACTTGGTTTCAGGTGAATCTGCCGCGCAGACCACGCTGGCCTCGACAAAAACGATCGCCACGGCAAGCATGACGATGCTCAGTCGGCTATTTTTTTTTCGGATAGACAACATTGACTTCGGGGCGCAGGGGGAGCACTAGTCTTGACTTCTAACCCTATGTCGCTGATCCGTGAAAGCGGTGTCAATGGCGAATATCCCTACGCTCGCGGTCTGCGACGGCTCCGTTGCGGAACCTCTAAAAAAATGCCATCGAATCTGCCGACATTGTTAGTTGCCCGGGGGGTAGACGGCTCGTATATTATCAGCGAGTTTCAGGCCGGGATGTGCAGATGAATGTGCCGTAGAGGTCGCGAAACGTTGCTCCGATGTCGATGATGACGCCGGTGGCAACTAGAGTCGGTCACAGCTCGAATTCCTTGTGATCCGCCGAAGTTTTTTGCTTTCCCGCATTCGCCCACCGCTGCGAATCACCGCAAAAAGCTTCCCCGAAAGGATCTCCAACGATGTTGGTTCTCTCGCGCCGCTCTCAGCAGCAAATTGTTTTTCCCAATCTCGGTGTCACCCTTCGGATCCTTCAAGTCCGCGGACAAATCGTCAAAGTCGGCATCGATGCTCCGCCCGAGATTTCGATTCTTCGTCAAGAGAGGCTCACCGCCTCATCCGATCTGCAAGGCGGCGCGATTGCCGCCCGATCCCCGGGTGATCAAGCCGAGCATCGACGTCGCAATCAGCTGAACGTGGTTCAGTTGTATCTCGATGCGATCCAGTCACGAATCGATCGAGGCGAGTTGTTCGACGTTCAAGGGATGATCGACACCTTGGTCGCGCGGCTGAACAGTGAAAATCGCGAAGAGAATCGCGATCTCGCCACCTCACGCCAAAGCGACCTTCGCGCAGCCGCGGTCACCGAAAACGACAAACCTCATCCTCGCGTGAACGAATCGAACCTGACCGATCCGCGGGTGCGATTGCTGGTCGTCGAAGACTCGGACAACGAACGGAGCTTGATGACCTATTTGCTTGCATCCCAAGGCTTCGTCGTGCACGTCGCCCGTGACGGCGGGGAAGCGTGCGAGCGACTTCAATATTGGGGGACGCTGCCGGATGTGATTTTGATGGACATGCAGATGCCGATGTTGGGCGGACTCGAAACGCTGCACCGAATTCGGCAGAACGAGCGTACGCGAGACTTGTTGGTCTATGCGATCACCGGGTCACGTCGCCACATCGAAGACGAACCTGCCGGCCGCGGTTGGGACCGCTGGTTCGCCAAACCCTTGGATATCAAGGAATTGGTGCAGGCGATCCACGAAGACCATGCCCACCACCTCGCTTCGATGGGACTGCCCGCAACGGGAGGCCCACAGTGGTATCAATCTTAAACGACCGCCGCAGTGGCACATGGCCAGGCTTGGTGCGACGCTACGGGACGGCGATCCTCAGCACTGGATTTGTCATTTGGATCCGTTCGCTATTGCAGCCTTGGTTGAACGAGGAGTGTCCGTTCAGTCTGTTCTACCTGAGTGTCTTATTGACGGTTTGGATCGCCGGCACCGGACCGGCGGTCTTCGCAATCGGATTGGGCACCGTCGCCGCAGCTCACTTTTTTATTCCTCCGTCATCGAGCCTGTTGATCGATGACGTGCCCGATCTTGTCCAATTGATCATCTATGTCTTCGTCAACTGCGTTGCAATCGTGCTGTTCAATCGTGCAGAACGTCAACGTGACCTTGCCGAGAACCGTTCGCTAGAAAATGAGCGTCTTAGCGATGATCTGCGAAAAGCGGATTTGCGAAAGGACGAGTTTCTGGCGTTATTGGCACACGAACTTCGCAATCCCTTAGCTCCGATTCGCACCAGTTTGGCATTGCTGGAACGCAACGAAGGCTCACCCGATGTGGTCCGCCGGATGCGAGAAATCATTCACCGGCAAACCATCCATTTGATCCGAATCACCGACGACTTACTCGATGTGTCCCGCTTTTGTCGCGGCAAGGTCGAACTGCAAGTCCAGCGTATCGATCTTCGTTTAGCGATCGCCGATGCGATCGAAATGGTCGAAAATGCATTTGTGTCCAAATCGCAACGCTTTCAATCGTTGATCCCCGACGATCCGATTTGGGTTGATGGCGATCGGGTTCGACTCGCTCAATTGCTCGCCAACCTGCTTGGCAACGCGTCCAAATACACCCCCGAGGCAGGCCGCATCACGTTGAACTTGGAATCGATCGACGATCTTGCGTCGATCATGGTCAGCGACAATGGAATCGGCTTTGCGCCGATGCAAGCGGAGCGCATTTTTGAACCGTTTGTCCAGATCGATGCGAGCCGCACCCGCGAGTACGGTGGACTCGGCGTAGGATTGACCATCGTGAACCGCTTGGTTGCCTTGCACGGGGGTACGTTGTCGGCGACCAGTCGCGGCCCCGGCATGGGCAGCTGTTTTACCGTGACACTGCCTGCGGCGGCATCCGAACCGAGTCACTCCAGTTCGCTGGCGGATGACTTTGCAGCCCCAGCGTGGCGAACGCCTTGCCAATCGAAATCTTTGGCCACGACGGGCGGCAAGTCGCTGCTATTAGTCGAAGACAATCAAGATGCATCGGAGCTGCTGGCGGAACTTTTCCGAGCCGAAGGCTTTCAGGTCAATCAAGCTTACGATGGCGTTGAAGCAATCCAAAAGGCAACTCAATCTCGTCCCGATGTGATCATCATGGATATCGGATTGCCAAGCATGGACGGCTATGAAACCGCGCGTCGTATTCGTCGTTCGCGAACCATCGGCGGCAGCAAAATGATTGCGTTGACCGGTTGGGGTGGCCCAACCGATCGCGATCTAGCCATCCAAGCGGGATTCGATTTGCATCTGATCAAACCGATTGCTTTTCAAACACTGCTGGACCATGCGGAAGCCTTGATCCGCCAAACATCCCAGGCGGACTTGGGCGATAAACCGAACCTGGTTCCGGCATAACTTCACTCGCCACCATGCCGTAAACAGCAGGGGTGACTTGGCAACCTATTTGCGGTTCACGCCGCTTGCGGAGCGACGTCTCGCTAGCCAAACAGCACTTCGTTTTCAGGCTTGACCCCCGCGTCGCTGCGGCGAACGTACAACCGCAATTTTTGCAGTGTCAGCAACGAAACGAATGCGGGGTTGGTCGTCGCGTAACGCTTCCATAATCGCTTGGGCTCGCGAGTGACGCGGAACAACCACTCCAGCCCATTGCGCTGCATCCATGGCGGAGCTTGGGCCAACGCGCCGGCGTGAAACGCGAACGCGGCCCCAACGGCAATCAACGGCATGTTGACGCGGTCACGCATTTCGTAGGCAAACACCTCTTGTCGCGGACAGCCCAGACCGACAAAGCAAATCCCGGCACCGCTGTCACGAATCTCTGCCGCCAACTCATCGCGTTCGGCGACCGACAAATTGCGAAACTTCGAAGCTCGCTTGCCTGCGATTTGCAGCTTAGGGAATTTTGTACAAAGGTTTTTGGCAAAACCGTCCAACATCTCTTGGGTCGCACCAAACAGGAAGATCGACACCCCCGCTTCGGCGGCCGCTTCACAGATTTTCAGCGTCAGCGTGGGGCCGTACACTCGGTCGGGTAATCCACATTGGTGCAGCCCATTGAGCGCCCAACGCACCGGTTGCCCGTCGGGACACACCAAATCGAATTGGTTCAAACGATACTGATGCTCCTTGTCTCCTACCCCCGTCATCACGCCGTGTACCGCCAGCGCCGTGACCGCGAGCGGCCGATGCTGCTGTCCCGCCTCGATCACCTGTTTAACCGCCGCTTCGTAGTCGATCGCACTGACGTTGATCCCTAGAACGTTGTATTTTCCTAAATCAATCATCATTCAATTCCGCTAATCCAATCTCATTCGTCTGACGCCGCTGCGAATTCGAGTGGTCGCTGTCGTGTCACCCTAATTAATGCTGCCAATTTGCCACCTCGCAGCACTGTCCCGTAAGCCCCCATCGGACAAATTATTCTCTTCCCCTGCTGCGGCCCCAGCCCCCGAAACCGCAAGATGGCTAACGGGGCGTGGGGGTCATGCCCGATAGTAGTTGGACGAACCCGTTTTGAAGTTGGCAACGCGAAATTTTCATAGAATGGGACCAACGTATCCCGCAGAACCTGCATTCGCGCGGCACACGGCGTCTTCCTCGCTTTTTACGGAACCATTACGTGACACTCGCTCGTACGCTCGAACCGGAAACGATGGACGCCTTTGACGAAGCGGTGGCCTATTTGGAGATGAACCACGCCGAGGTCAATCGTGTTTTCGCGGACGACCTGTTTGCTGGCGGGCCGACGGGCCCTCGAGTAATCGACCTGGGCTGTGGCCCTGCGACGCTGGCAATCGAGGTTGCTTCCCGCGACGAGGCACTCGAAGTGATCGCGGTCGATCTTTCTACCGAAATGCTGGGACTTGCCAAACAAGAAATCGATTTCGCAGGAATGCTGGACCGAATCATGCTCCATCAAGCCGACGCAAAGACGATGGCGGGTTACGAGGACGCGATCGCTGACACGGTGATCTCGAACAGCCTGATCCATCATCTGGAACAGGCGGCCGAGGCGATCAAAACGTCGATGCGACTGACCAAACCAGGGGGACGCGTGTTCATCCGCGACCTGATGCGTCCCGATTCCGAATCCGCCGTCGAATCGCTTGTTCAATTGCATGCTGGCGAGGAAACCGAGATAGCCCAGCAGCTGCTTCGGCAATCGCTGCATGCTGCATTGACCCTCGAGGAAATCGGCCAGGTCATTGAACAGTGTGGAATGAGTGCCGCGTGCGTCCAGGCCACGAGCGATCGGCACTGGACGATTGACTGGACTCGACCGTAGCTCGTTTGAGTCGGATTTCCGCCGTTGTCGATATTCAAAACATGCCGCCTCTCGGCAAACCCGTTGTTTGCCAGATAGAATTAGCGATCGAATGATTGCGTGGTTGCCCAACGCTGCCGCCAAGCGACATTTTTTATTATCTACCCCAATATCCAAAATATCCAAACTTCATCCGATGCGAACTTATCTTCAATTGCTCGACGAAGTCTTGAATCATGGCCTCGACCGTGACGACCGCACCGGGGTCGGGACACGCGGCTTGTTTGGTCGCCAAATGCGATTTGACTTGAGCGAAGGCTTCCCGCTGCTGACGACCAAAAAACTGCATATGCATTCGATTTTGCACGAATTGCTGTGGTTTTTGCGTGGTGACACCAATATCAGCTATCTCCGCGAAAACGGGGTCAGCATCTGGGACGAATGGGCTGACGAAGACGGAAACCTAGGTCCGGTGTACGGCCAACAATGGCGATCATGGGAAGGCGGCAACGGTGAAACGATCGACCAAATCGCCTGGGTCACCAACGAGATCCGCGAGAACCCTCAATCCCGTCGCTTGATCGTTTCGGCCTGGAATGCTCATCAAATCGACAAAATGGCGTTGCCCCCCTGTCATCTGCTGTTCCAGTTCTATGTCGCCGGCGGAAAACTTTCGTGCCAGCTTTACCAACGCAGTGCCGACTTGTTTCTCGGTGTTCCCTTTAATATCGCCAGCTACGCATTACTAACGATGATGATGGCGAGGGTCACCGGGTTGGAACCGGGCGATTTCATCCACACGCTCGGCGACGTGCATCTTTACCGCAACCATTTTGACCAAGCGAGCGAGCAGCTGACCCGGCATCCGAAACCGCTACCGAAGATGCAGATCCAATCCACCCCGGATTCGATCGACGGATTCAAGTTCGAAGATTTCCAGCTCACCGACTACGATCCTCATCCTCGCATCAAAGCGCCGATTGCCGTATGAACGCAGCCGGTGAAATGTCTCGCGACGGTGCCCGGGCCGAGGATTCCGTTGCCCAATCGCGATTGATTGCCTTGGTGGCGATGACCCCCACCGGGGTGATCGGCAAGGATGGCGACATGCCGTGGCGATTGCGAAGCGATCTGATGCGGTTTAAAAAGCTGACGATGGGGGGGACGCTGATCATGGGTCGGCGGACGTACGATTCGATCGGCCGTCCGCTGCCGGGCCGCCGCACGATCGTGATCACTCGCAATGCGGATTGGCAATGTGAAGGAGTGAGCCGAGCGGAAAATCCGGAACAAGCGGTCCAGATGGCCCGACAGACGACAACTTCGCAATCGGCTGCGATCACGTCGCAGGAAAGTTCCACCGGCTTGGACACTTCCTCGCAGAACCGCGGAATCTATGTGGTGGGCGGTGCCGAAATTTACCGACAATTGCTACCATGTTGCGACGAAGTTTGGCTAACTCGAGTGTGGTCCTCGGTTTGCGGAGACACGATTCTGTCGATCGAGCTGTCCAAATTCCGCCAAATCGAGCAAACCCGCATCATCGCCTCTTCGAAAAATAGCGTCCCAACGGAGTTCATCCGCATGGTTCGTGAAAATTCTTAGAAAAATCATCCCACGTCCCCATTGAGCAAAAAGGGGGCCAGACGGTATAGTCCGGGATTCTTGGCCGATGCATCGTGCACATTCACTCAATGTGTCCCCACGTTCGTCGTATTTTTGCCGTCCCTCTGATCGATACTTGCAGGAGTTCCGTTATGCCCCGTCTGATGGGCGTCGATGTGCCAAACGACAAGCAAATCCAATATTCGCTGACCTATTTGTATGGGATCGGTTTGCATACGGCCCGCGAGGTATGCGAAAAGCTTGGGATTGAGCCGACACGAAATGCAAACGACTTGGCCGAAGATGAGCTGAGCCGCATCACCGCACTACTTGAGCGTGAATACACGGTCGAAGGTCCACTTCGCCGTCAAGTCACACAAAATATCAACCGCCTTCGCGAAGTCCGCTGCTATCGTGGCATCCGTCATCGCGTCAGTTTGCCAGTCCGTGGCCAGCGAACCAAAACGAACGCTCGCACACGTAAAGGCCCTCGCAAGACGGTTGCGGGCAAGAAGGGCGTCAAGGACTTGCGTTAATCGCGGTCCCGTGGCTGATGAAACGCAGAAAGTCTTCGTTTCACGTCTGCCCCCCAAACCCCATTGTCACCTTACTGAACCTCACCCAATTTCACTGATAGAGACTTTGCAGTGGCAAAGACCAACAAAAAGAAGCGAGTTCGTCGCAACGTCACCAGCGGCATTGCCCATATCCACGCAACGTTCAACAACACCACCGTCACAATCACCGATCCCAAAGGTGACACATTGTGCTGGGCGAGTGCCGGAACCAGTGGTTTCAAGGGAAGCCGTAAGAGCACCCCGTTTGCCGGCCAATGCGCCGCACAACAAGCTGCTGAAAAGGCAACCAAGTTCGGCATGCGTGACGTCGAAGTCCGCGTGAAGGGTCCTGGTTCAGGCCGCGAAAGTGCAATCACTTCGCTGCAAGCCGCTGGATTGAACGTCAAGTTGATCGAAGAAGTCACTCCGATCCCTCACAACGGTTGCCGACCACGCAAGAAACGACGCGTGTAATCAATCATGGCGTCCCGATTTCGAGGACGCCCCCATTTGTCTGCGTTGCAGCGCAGGGCCGTGATCGCCCAAATCAGTGGTCGATCACCGTGCCCCAGCGTGATTGCAACGGACCTCACTCCCACACCCCCACATACATATTGAGGCTTTATGACGATGCACATTCGATGGCGTGGCATGGAACTTCCAAGCTCGCTCGAAGTCGATCGCGATACCCTCACATCGACGTACGGCAAGTTTTCGGCAGAACCATTTGAGCGTGGCTTTGGTGCAAGCGTTGGCAATAGTTTGCGTCGCGTACTGCTAAGTAGCTTGATGGGCAGTGCGGTCACCCAAATCAAAATTCGCGGTGCTCAACACGAATTCACCACCATTCCTGGCGTGATGGAAGACGTCACCGAGATCGTGTTGAACGTGAAAAGCTTGGTCGTTCGCAACCACACCGAAGCGACTCGCGTGATCACGGTTGAACGTGACAAGGCGGGCCCGATCACCGGTGCCGACATCCAAACCGATGCCGATGTCGAAATCATCAACAAGAATCACGTCATCGCGACGCTGACCGACGACGTGCCTTTCATGATGGAAATGGTCGTCGAAAACGGTCGTGGCTACGTGCCAAGCACCGAGCACAGCAGCGTTGACCACGAAATCGGCATCATCCCGATCGACGCAGTGTTCAGCCCGATCACGCGTGTCCGTTACGAAGTCGAGGAAACGCGGGTTGGTCAAAAGACCAACTTCGACCGTTTGATCCTCGAAGTTTGGACCGATGGCAGTCTGAACCCTGAATTGGCGTTGGTCGAATCCGCGAAGATCCTTCGCAAACACCTCAACCCATTCGTCCAATACCGCGAACTCGGACCGAGCATTTTCTCGGCCGCACGCGGTGGAACGGGATCGCCCGAGGCACAACTCGAAGCGAAACTGAACATGACGCTAGCCGACCTGCGATTGTCGGTCCGAGCCAACAACTGCTTGGAAAGCGAAAACATCATGACCGTTCGCGATCTGGTTCAACGCACCGAAGATTCGCTGCTTGAAGTCCGCAACTTTGGCGACACCACGCTAAACGAAGTACGCGAGAAACTTTCTCAGTACGGTCTGCATCTTGGCATGCGAGTGCCAAACCAACCTTTGTTCTAAGATGACGCTTGCGTCATCGAAAACCCCTTACAACTTCTATAGAAACTTTTTGACGGATATTCCGCCATGCGACACCGACGACGAGGCCGCGTGCTTGGACGAAGTCCTAGCCACCGCAAGGCGCTGCTGAAGAACTTGGCCAGTGCACTGTTCCTTACTGAACGCGATGCAACCTATGACGACAACGCACCCAAGGTTGCCGGTCGCATCACCACCACGTTGCACAAAGCCAAAGAGGTTCGCCCCTTGGTCGAAAAGTGCATTACGATCGCTAAGAAATCGTTGGCTGCAGCTGAAGAAGCTCGCAAGTACGAAGCTCCAGCGGAACGTGGCACCGAAGAATACAAGAAATGGCGTGCCAGCGACGATTGGGCGAAATGGGCAGCAGCCCGCGCTCCCGTGGTCGCCGCTCAGCGACGCGTGGTGCAGTTGATCGGCGATCGCCAAGCAACTCGCATCCTGTTCGACACGATTGCCCAGCGCTACGCCGATCGTCCCGGGGGATACACACGCATCCTGCGTCTGGCAACGCCTCGATTGGGCGACGCCGGTACCCGTGCGATCCTGGAACTCGTTGGTAAGAACGATCGCGTCAAGCGAAAGGCTGAACGTCCTTCGTTTGAATCCGAAGCTCCGCAACAAGAGCAAGAAACGGTTGCCGCCGGAAGCGACGAGTAATCCAAGAGAGCGAATCCGCCATCGCGGTTCAAAACACTCAAAGCCAATCTGCTTTTTCCAAAAGCAGGTTGGCTTTTTTTATTGCTGTGTGAGTCCAGGCGGAGGAATCCGATCGCAGAAACAGTGCTTTTCGATCGACGGTTTTAAGTTGTTTTCATTGACGCCCCCGCACGTCGGCCTGAGCCGACGGCACTAACCAATGCCGTTAACGTTGGCACAGGATTGGCGTTGCCGAACGCCCCATCTAGCTGTGGCCGCTTTCGCCCGCGTTCGGCTCCAGCACAAATCGGTAGCCTGCATCACGAATCGTCAACAGATGCACGGGCACGGTGCTGTCGGGTTCGATGATCTTTCGCAACCGTGCAATGAACTGATCCACCGCGCGAGTCTGTAGGTTTCCTGACATCCCCCAAACCTCGCTCAGCAACTCGTTGCGACTGATCACGCGGTTGGGGTTCTCAACGAAGTACCGCAGCAACCGCAGTTCTTTCGGAGTCATCCGGACCGCTTTGCCGGAAGCTTGAACCTCGTGGGTTTCAAAATTGACGTCAAGCGAACCGAACTGTATCTCGGATACTGCCGTGCGTGCCTTCTTTGGTGCAGGCTTGTTACGCTCGTAGCCCGCGATTTGAAGCAGGTTCTTTATCCGGCTTAGCAGTTCATCCAATTCGAACGGCTTGCTCATGTACTGGTTCGCCCCGACGTCGAAACCGCGAGTCCGATCCTCGGCCAACGTCCGTGCGGACAACATCAAAACGGGGATCATCGACCCCTGTTCGCGAATCGCCTCGCAGACCGAATAGCCGCTCATCCCCGGAAGCATCAAGTCGAGCACGACCAAATCGACCGACGAGGCCCCAGCTTCAATCAAACGCAGGGCGGTCGGGCCGTCTTCGACGAGCGAGACGCGATACCCTTCGGCTTCGAGGTTGTATTTGATCCCAACCCCAAGATGTTTTTCATCTTCGACGACAAGGATGTGTGCGGGCATAACCATTACTTCCTAAATTCATGTCGTGGGGGACGATTCACCGCCACCGTCGCCAGGGCCGGAAACCTGTTCCGATACCAAACCACTAAGGATCACCTGGAACTCAGTCCCCGGTTGATCACTGCGATCGAGAATCCGCACCGACCCTCCCACCGATTTTGTCACGTTGCGAACCAAATGTAGCCCCAACCCCGTTCCCGGCTGGCTGCGTTCTAGCTCGTTGCCCAGCCGAACAAAGCGACCGAACACCTTGCGCTTCTGGTTGGCGGGAATGCCGTTGCCGTTATCGATAATCGAAACAATCACCTGCTGCTCATGAGCGACCCGAGCTCGAACCACGACCGCTCTGGGGTTACCCCCATACTTCACCGCGTTGTCAATCAAATTTCGAAACAGGATCTCGAGCTGGACCGGCCGGCTACGCAACGTGATACGAGGACATTCGACCATGATCGTGTCGTCTGGGACCCGATACCGCAAGCAGGCTGCCGAACTGCACTGCAGCAGCAATTGATCCAACCGGACATCCTCCTTTTCGCTCGGCTCGGTCCCGCGTTCGATACGGGCGGCATCGAGCAAGTGATTGATCAACGAATCGAGTCGCTCGACGTCCTCGAGCATGAACCGATGAAAATCCAGCTGCTGTTCTTCGCCGACGTTCCGGCGAGTCAGCGTCTGCAGGTACAGCTTCAGCGAGGCGATTGGGCTCTTCAGCTCATGAGTCACCGAGTCGATGAAATTGGATTGCCGACGATTCAAGTTCACCGCCTTGATCGTCAATGTTAGGTAGGCGATCGAGCCGGCAAGCATCCCCGCCAACAAGATCACTCCGGTAGCCAGAATCACCCAGAACACAGGCTTCGACGCCTGGCCTCCCTGTGCGCTCAGCCAGCTGGCAATGATCCACACCGCCGCCAACACGACGACGATCACGATCATCACGACTCCCAGTGTGATGGGAGCGGTCAGAGAACGACGTTCAAACATGCTGGAGGCCATAGGGAGTAATGCAGCATACCTAGGAAAGTAAAAAAACCGGTTGCAACGCACCAACCACTCTAAAGAGTTATCCAGCGGCAACTAGGCTGTAAAGAAAATCGGCTTGGGAAAAAAAAAGAGGGCGAACTTCGCGGATCTCCGCTGAGTTTAAAAAAAACAGGCGTTCTGGCAGTGACGCTACAACTCGGAGCCGCAATAATATTGAAGTGAGGCGATAAAATCCCGTTTAACGGCATAATCCGGAGCAGGCCGATGGGCGCTGATACGCGAACACGACGTTTTTCAGAGCGAACGATCCGACAGGTTCGGTTGGATTGTAACCGTGCCATGACACGAGCACGATTCTGTCCCGAGCAAAGTGACGTTGTCCAGTTGCGATGCGTCGATGAATCGCTCGAATCGGAACATTCCTTTGGCAACCAGTTGTGGTATTTCGAGGGAGTTGGCGTCGACATCGATCAGCGTCGCTGCAGCGTATTTGGCGTGGTCGAGTACTCCGTTCAATTCGGACTGCATGAATTGGTCGACGATGGCGTGTTTGATTCCGAGCAACAGCGTGAACGATTTCGCCATATCTACGAACGCGAAGTCCACCCTCCGTCGTGGCGGCAACCCGCACATCGCTGGCTGGCGATCGGGATGGTCGCCGTGACCTTCACTTGGTTGTCGTATCTTCTACTCCGTATTTTGTCGGTCTAGAGTTTGGACATCACCGACCGCCGCTCTGGGGATCTCGCCGAGACGCCGCTGGCAAGCGAAGAGCATCGCGAATCCATCGATCGATCCTCGCACGGATCCACTCACCACCGGGTGGTGATCGATGTTTCGGATCTTAAAAAGAAATACTCGGCGTGGTCGTTTCGCGGTCGCAACGTGGTCGAGGCGCTGCGAGGAGCGAGTCTGCAGGTTCACGCGGGCGAGGTGTTTGGGTTACTCGGTCCCAACGGCGCTGGCAAAACCACGCTGATTAAAATCCTGCTCGGTGTCATTCGCAGCAGCTCTGGATCTGCATCGCTGTTTGGTGAACCGGCTGGCAGTATCGCAGCGAGAATGCGAGTCGGCTATTTGCCAGAATCATTGCGAGTCGACCGCCATCATTCGGCGCGGTCCGCGCTTCGCTACTACGCGAGGATGAGCCGGATGTCGGGCGCCGAGATCAACCGCCGCAGCGACGAACTGCTCGAACTCGTCGGGCTGCGAGGACGCGACCGAGAATCGGTTCGCCAATTCAGCAAGGGCATGTACCAGCGTCTCGGATTGGCCCAAGCGTTGATGCATGATCCCGATCTGCTGGTCCTGGATGAGCCCACCGATGGACTTGATCCGGTCGGTCGCAACGAAGTTCGCAAGGTCATCGATCGATTGCGAGAATCAGGGAAAACGATTTTCTTGAATAGCCATATCTTGCAAGAAGTCGAGCTGATCTGCTCGCGAGTTGCGATCATGTCGCACGGCAAGATTTGCGTTGCAGGCCGGATCGACGAATTGACTCAGTTTGATCGTTTCGAAGAGGTCGCATTCGAGGTCGCGATGCCCGTCGAGGGCTCCGCCGCCCAGGCCCCTACCGAGTGGCTGCGAGAGAACTTTCCTGCGATCCAATTTGCCGGCGTCCCACATCCTAACTTCACGCATCCTGATGTCACGCATGCCGCTGCCAACCACGAGGTGCCTCATACGCTGCCGCTGGAATTCACGCTGCCGCTGTCATCACAAACCGAGGTCGATGAAGTGGTGGATGCGTTGCGACGTCACCATTTTTCGCTCCGTGGGCTAAAGTTAAAACGCGAGTCCTTTGAAGAGACGTTTATGCGAGAAGTCTCGAGATCGAAGGAGTCATCGTGAGACGCTTGTGGCCTTACATCGCGATCATTCGCGACTCGTTTCACGCCGCGTTATCGTCACGGATTTTATGGGTGGCGTTTATCGCGATTTGGGTGCTCCTAGGTGCACTCGCACCGATTGGCTACCGCGAAGATTTCACCACCACCTTTCGTGATCGCGATATCGACAATGGCGGCAGACTCAAAGCGATGTTGGCGGCAGGGATCGCCGATCCGAGTAAAGCAAACACACCGGTCGGCAAAATCGCAAATGCGCTGCCCGACGATGTCAAACGCGAATTGCGTAAAGTCGGTCAAGGCGAAGACGTACGGTTCTACTTTACCACGCTTGCCGATTCGCTGAATTCCTTGATCGAGGAAGAATCGTGGTACGACGCCGAAGTGTGGAAGTCGACCGCCCGGTTGCGAGAGCTTCGCGAGCTCGACGAACTTGGTCCCGACGAAATCGACGAAACGCTGCGCAAACGCCGAGCCCGACTGCGGATCGAAGCGGCGATTCCGGGCGTGTTTGAATCACGTTCGGCACGTTCGATCATGCTGACGTACATGGGGATGGATTTCCCTGCGCGATTTGCTGTCGATAAAACTCAATTCCTGATTTTGCTGAACCAGATTGTCGTGCCGACCATCATCAACTGGCTGCTCGGATTCATCCTGGTGTTTCTCGGCATCCTTGTCACGGCGTCGATCATTCCCGACATGCTGCAGCCCGGTTCGCTGCACCTGCTGCTCAGCAAACCCGTCTCGCGATGGCTGCTGTTGTTGAGCAAATTTGTTGGCGGATGCGCGTTTGTGTTTCTGTGCGTGATTCAACTGATCGTCGGACTGTACTTGATCGCGGGACTGCGGCTGGATGTTTGGAACGCCCGTCTGCTGCTTTGCATCCCTGTGTCCGTGTTTGTGTTCGCCGTGTTCTACAGCGTCTCGACACTGGCAGGACTCCGCTTCCGGTCGCCCATTTTGGCAATCGGAATCACGTGCATGTTCGGCGCCTACTTGGTCGTCGTCAGCATGATCGGAGGTTTCTTTGATGGCTTTGTCACACGCCCTAGCACGATTCACCAAATGACGATCGCGGGCGATCAAGTGTTCGCCACGACGCGGGGTGAGGGTTTGATGCGGTGGGATGCGAAAACCGATCAGTGGAACGAAATCTATGAATCCGACGCCCTCGGACGCAACCGAGTGCTTTCGCCCGTGGCGATCGATGATTCGACCATCGTGACAGCCGTCGTCCGTGGCGGTCGCTTCAATCCGTTTGGACTTGGTGGCTTTGATCTACTGGTGCTCGACGAAGCGAATCAGTGGCGTGCTCAACCCAGTTTGCGATTGCCCACGGCAACCCAGCAACTCGCGGCTTCCGAGAATGGGGTGTTCGCAATCAATTCGAGCGGGATTGCCGTCACTTCGAAACAACAAGTCCGCGAGGCGATGGGCGAACCGATCGACAACGAATCGGCGGACGAGGATTCCGGTGATTCCGAGTCCGCAAGTGGATCCTCGAGCGAGCGGTCATCGGCTAACCAACCAAACAGCTGGTTGCAAAAGCTCGCCAGTATGATGGGGGCTGCCACCGCAGGGTTCCAAGACATATTGCCGAGCGACGTTCTGCTCACCCCACCACGAAGCGTCGGGATCAACGCCACCGGTGACACCATCGTACTACTCGGTGGCAAACAGCTGTCGCTACTAAGTTCGAACCGATCACCGCAAACATCCGAACCTACCTCCGGCGAAGCATGGCATCTGGTCGCGACTCAAACCGTAGGCGAAGAACTGCCTCGATTCGCTTTTCTTGCGATCAGTGGTAAATCGGTGCTGGTGGCAACCGATGCCGAACAGTTACAGGTTTTCGATCTGGATTCTCTGCAACCAACAGCAACCGTGCCACTACCAGATCGTTTGTCGGTCGTTTCCTCGATCGCGATCGGCGATGAATCGCGTTTCGCCGTGTTGACCAGCGACCAACGTTGCCGACTGTTGATCCAGGAAGCCGATTCAAAACAGTGGACGTTGCGAGATCCGTTGCCGCAAACGGACATCGAGTCGATCGCGATGGACGATCGTTCGTCTACGCTGATGATTGCTCATGATGTGGACCAAGTGGACTTGCTCGATGCCGAGACGTTGAAGCTGCGCCGCACTCTACGCCCCCGGCTTTCCACATGGCGTCAAATCGATCGCTTCGTGATCGGCCCGCTTCGCAGCATCACGCCGCAGACGAGCGAATTGGGTGGCACGATCGCTGCGATCGTCAGCGGCGAATCGTCTTTTGAAATCAACCGCGACGAGGTGGGCCCCGTGGAATTGGTCCGTTACAAGATCTTGGAACCCGTGCTCTCTTGTACGCTGTTTATCGCGGTACTGTTGACGACCAGCTGCGTTTACTTTTCACGTCGCGACTTCTAAACACGGCAGCGTCTAAACACGGCAACTTCTCACGGCGGTGACTGGCCAAAGCGGTTGCCGATGCCATCGGGTTTGTAACGTGCTGCGGTATTTTCTTGCTGCGGATCCCCGCACCGAAACCCGCTTCACAACCGAGTTTGCTGATGAGCCAAAGGATGCTAGCAATATGGATTATGCGGGTTAGCATGATTCACGGTGTGCAGTCGCGTTGGCGTTTTAGAGATAACGCGTCGAGGCATCATCAGGCAGCTAGCTTCGCCAAACGGTGGTGACTCGTAACGTAGGGGCACCATCCACGCTCTGGCGAGCTTGGCTACGAAGAGCAGTTGTGATCCGATCACGGAACGCAAATGCCGAAAACCCGCTGTTTTCCAGTGCTTTATGGTGTTGCGTTGGGCTGCGGGCGACGGTTGAAAACTAGCACCGTAGCTGGCTTCAAATGGCCAATACTGAAAACCGGCAATCCTCACATCGCAGCGATGCATTTTGCTTTGCGGAGTGGTGCGGATAAAAATTTTTCAGAAAACCGTTTGGGCATTGACCAGACGTGTCTGGACCAGCGCGGATACTTAGGGTGTGGCAAGTAAATCGGACGGAGACCCACGGTTTCCCCAACCAAGTCACTGCGAAACCAAACGCAATGCTTGGCAGTCCCGCTTTACACCGGTACGATAAACACGTTCACCTCACGCAGGCGATTGACTAATCCAACGTGCGGGAACTTTCACGGGATTTTTCTGAAAGGGAATAATACAGTGGCTAAGAAAGCAGCAAAATCAGCAGCGACTCGGGGCGCGAAAGTCGATCCTAACTTGAAGGAAATCCTTTCCCGTGAGCCAGGACTGAAAACCACGCTTCAGCAGATCGAAAAGACCTTCGGCGAAGGTTCGATCATGCCTTTGGGAGCGAATCAATCGTTCAAAATCGACGGCATCCCGACAGGCAGTTTGGGACTAGACATGGCCTTGGGTGGCGCCGGGGTGCCACGCGGTCGTATCATCGAGGTGTACGGCCCCGAGTCGAGCGGTAAGACGACTTTGGCGCTACACATCGGTGCCGAAGCACAAAAGCTTGGTGGCATCGCGGCAATCATCGACGCCGAGCATGCATTCGACCCCAGCTGGGCGAAAAAGCTTGGCGTCGAACTCGACACACTGCTGGTCAGCCAACCAAGCAGCGGTGAAGAAGCGATGCAGATTTGCGAAATGCTGGTCAAGAGCAACGCGGTCGATGTGATCATCGTCGACTCGGTAGCAGCGTTGGTTCCGAAGAAAGAACTTGAAGGCGAAATTGGCGATAGCCATGTCGGTCTGCAAGCTCGATTGATGAGCCAGGCGATGCGAAAGTTGACCGGAGCGATTTCCAAGAGCAAGTGTAGTGTGATCTTCATCAACCAGATCCGTGAAAAGGTCGGCGTGATGTTTGGCAGTCCGGAAACCACGCCTGGTGGTCGAGCCCTGAAGTTCTACGCATCGTGCCGTATCGATGTACGTCGAATCGGAGCGTTGAAGGATGGTGAAGAACAGGTCGGCCAACGAGTCAAGGCAAAGATCGTCAAGAACAAGGTAGCCCCACCGTTCCGTGTCGCCGAGTTCGACATGATGCACAGCAACGGGATCAGCTACGAAGGCGACTTGTTGGATCTCGGTACGACTCACAACATCGTCAACCGCAGCGGTGCTTGGTTCAAATACGGTGAAACGTATTTGGGTCAAGGCAAAGAGAAGGCACGTAACTTCTTGATCGAAAACAAGGACGTTGCAGACGAGATCAAGCAGCAAGTCCTTGCTGCCGGAGGCTACGCTGCCCCCGTCGAAGAACTCGACGAAACCGCGGACGAAGAGGAAGTCGCGAACGTCAACAACAGCTAGTTCGATTCAGCTGATTCGAAACAACCAACGAACAGGGCACGGTTTGCTGTGCCCTGTTTTTTTGTGGAATAAAGAAAAGTCCTCGGATGAAAGTCCGAGACGATCGAAAATGGTTGCTCTGGGAGAGCAAATAACGCGACTTCGAACCTTATCCTTCGCGGCTTCAGTCCGCTTTGCCCTTGGCTTCCATCTTGCCCCACGTGTCACGCAGCGAAACGATGCGGTTGAACACACTTTTCTGTGGCGTGGTGTCAGGGTCGACGACGAAGTAGCCCAGTCGCTCGAATTGAATGCGATCGCCCACCTTGGCTTCCGCCAACGCCGGCTCGAGATAGCCCGTGATCACCTTGAGCGAATCGGGGTTCAGGTAATCAAGAAACGTCTTGCCTTCTTCGGGATCACCGGGGTTTTCGACGGTGAACAAGCGGTCGTACAAACGGACTTCGGCCTCGACCGCATGCTCGGCGCTGACCCAGTGAATCGTTCCTTTGACTTTGCGGCCGGAGGAATCCGATCCACTTTTGGTTTCCGGGTCATAGGTGCAAAGGATCTCGATCACGTTACCCGCATCGTCTTTGACCACATCGTGGCAATCGACGATGTAGCCGGCCCGCAGACGCACGGCGCCACCTTTCTTCAAACGAAAGAACTTGCGGGGGGCTTCTTCGCGGAAATCGTCTTGTTCAATCCACAGACTTCCCGAGAACGGGATTTCGCGTTTGCCCGCCGAAGGGTCTTCGGGATTATTGATCGCCTCGGTCATTTCGACCTTGCCCTCAGGCCAATTGGTGATAGTCAACTTGACCGGATCCAGCACGGCCATTCGCCGCAGCGCAACCGCATTGAGATGTTCACGAACGGCGTTTTCAAGCCGAATGACGTCAATCGTGCTGTTGAATTTCGCGACCCCTGCATCCGCACAGAAGTTGCGAATCGATTCGGGCGTGTAACCTCGTCGGCGGTACCCCGAGATCGTCGGCATCCGCGGATCATCCCAACCGTTGACGTAGCCCTCTTTGACCATTCGCAGCATGTAGCGTTTGCCCATCAACAACGTGCTGAGTTTCAGCTTGGCGAACTCAATTTGGCGTGGGTGATGGATGCCGAGCTTTTCACAGTACCAATCGTACAGCGGACGATGATTTTCGAATTCGAGCGTACAGATTGAAAAGGAAATCCCTTCGATCGAATCGCTTTGCCCGTGCGTCCAGTCGTACGTGGGATAGATGCACCACGCGTCCCCAGTGCGATGATGTGTCGCTCGCAGAATGCGATACATCACGGGGTCGCGCAGATTGATATTTGGCGACGCCATATCGATTTTGGCGCGCAACACACGTGAGCCATCGGGGAATTCTCCGGCACGCATCCGCCGAAACAGATCCAGGTTCTCTTCGGCCGTACGGTCGCGGAAGGGACTGTTTTTGCCGGGTTCGGTCAAGGTCCCCCGGTACTCGCGAATCTGGTCGGCGGTCAAATCACACACGTACGCGTGACCTTCGCCGATCAGCTTTTCAGCCCATTGGTACAGTTGGTCAAAGTAATCGCTGGCGTAGTGCAGGCTGTCCCACTGGAACCCCAACCAACGAATGTCTTCTTGGATCGATTCGACGTACTCGGTTTCTTCTTTAGTCGGATTGGTATCGTCAAACCGCAGATTGCAGGTGCCGCCGTATTCCTTGGCCAAACCAAAGTTTAAACAGATGCTTTTAGCATGCCCGATATGCAGATAGCCGTTGGGCTCAGGCGGGAATCGCGTGAACACGCCTGAAAAACGCCCCGCCGCCAAATCGGCCTCAATTGCCTGTTGAATAAAGTGCTTGCTTTCGCGCTTCGCTTCTTGCTCGCTCATAATCGCTTTGACTAAGTAGATAGATGAATGGAAAGGGCAACGTCGCAACTCGCGAAAGTCACCAAAGCTTTCGGACTTCGCTAGATCGCAGGGCTGGCTTCGGGCTCGGCACCGACGGCTTCGCTCGACGCCGCGTCCGCAGCGTCTTCGGCATCGGCGGTTTGCAGCGAGCGAATGAAGTTGATCAGATGCCAAACATCCTGCTCTTCGAATTGGCCTTCGACGAACGTTGCTGCGGGCATGGGGCTGCCATCAATCCCTTGGGTGATTCGGCGGTACAGATCGCTTGAATCCGAGCCTCCGTGGAACAATCCTTCGGCAAAGTTTCGAGGCACCGCATTGATGGGCGGAAGGGCTCCGCGGGCAAGCAGTGGGATCAACGCCTCGCGGTCCTCGGGTTTGATTCCGATCCGTGCGGTCCAGTCTTTGGTCCATTCGTCATAGTCGGTGGTTTGGCCGTTACCGAGGCCTTTCTCACCATGACATTTGCTGCACGACGCCACTTTGCCAAGGAACAATTCGCGGCCTCGCTCGACCGATTTTGCCAACGCATCGGCTTGGTCGCCCTGGCTCAGCTCGACGAATTCTTTGCGTGAATTGGCAACCGGAATGTCGCTCGGCGGCTCAGGGACTTCGACGACTTCGTCTTCCGCTTCAAGCCACGATTCGGCGACGCCCATCGCGATCTCTTCCGAGATTTCCCATTGCTCTTCGTACAGTTCCTGCTCTTCTTCGTCGGGACTGTTCGCAAATTCGGGATTGATGATGCGTTCGCCCCCTTCGAAATCGACACCTTCCATCACGGCATCGTCGATCAAAGCTCGCTCGGTTTCACCACGCCACGACAGATAGATCACGTAGTCGGTCAGCGCTTGCACATCTTCTTCGGTCAGTTCAGGAATCTTCACCATCGCGGTGCCGGGGATTCCATTGCGAATCGAACGAGCGATGTCTTCACGCGTCGGTTTGTAACTAAGCGGGGTCGATTTGAACTTGAACACGCCCATGCGGTAGTCGCGTGGATACGGGTTCAAGATCGCCGCCGTGGTACCGCGGCCGTTGCCGGTCACGCCATGGCACAGCGCACAATGTTTGCGGTACAAGCCACGGCCTTCGGCATCGGCGGGGCCCGAGGCACGCACGAGCCGTTCGAGGTCCAACAGATCGGCAAAATCCTCTTCCTCGGCCACGAAGTCCGGCAGCTTAGGCTCGTCCGGCGTACCGAACATTTTTGTCACGACCCACATCGAGTCTTTGGACGCTTGATCCATCGAGACGTTGTCTTTGATTTGGTACTTCATCGCGTGGACAAAGTTCGGCTCGAACGTCACCGGTCTCTCTTCGCGTTTGCAGCCTACGGCGAATACGCAAACCGCCACGCATACCGCAATCGCGACAGGAGATGAAAAACGGAAACGTTGCATGGCTAACACTCGCAATGGAACAAAAAAGGGTGACGAAATATCCATCGTACAGTTTACCCGAAATGGCTCGGATTCTGCATGGGCACAGATTGTCGCGGTTTTGCGGGGCAAACAGCCGTGTGCGGCTGCGGAACCGGCATTTCGCCTTTCCGCGTTGCACTATTTTTGTTTTCCTGGCACATCCCAACCCGACGCGTCAGCGAGGGACCGTGTCAGGATAAAGATTCCCTCGCTTACGCTTCGGGTTGTGAAGAACGCCGCAACATCAAGCGTTACGCTTGGACCACCTTGTCGATTCGTGCCAACACTCGCTCTTTACCGATCACCGCCAGTGTTTCAAACATGCCAAATCCAGCTGCAGTCCCTGTGGTCGCCACACGCAAGGCATGAATGATGTTGCCTAGCTTGATCCCTTCCGCCTCGCAAAATCCTTTGACCACCGATTCGATCGATTCGATCGTCCATGGATCGGCATCGGCAAAGTTCGCTCGCAATTTTTTGAGCAAATCTTTCGCTGCTGGATCGCCATCGATTCGTTTGGAATAGGCTTTGGCATCGACCGCAAACTCATCAAGGAAGCAGTAGTCAAAATCAAGGATGTCGCCGGCGATCTTCAACCGGTCTCCAGCACCTTCCACGACTTCGCTTAGCTTCGCCTCGGACCCTGCTTCACTGAGTAATCCTGCTCGCTCGGCGAACGGTTTGACTCGCGTGATCCGTTCTTCGAGCGGCAATGCGGCAAATGCGTCCCCTTGAAACGACAGCAACTTTTGCGGGTCAAATGATGCCGGCGCCTTCGTCACTCGCTCGAGCGAAAACAATTCGGTCATTTCGGGAACCGTAAATTTTTCACGCTCACCATCGAGCGACCACCCCAACAGCAGCAAGTAGTTCAAGATCGCTTCGACCGTGAAACCAATTTCACGATAAAAGTCGATGATCACGGGATTGAACGTGTCGGCTTCGGTTTGAATCCCACAGCGGTCGGCGATCCGACGTCCCCGGGCAAGCAGTTCCGCAAAATCCTTGTTCTTCTCGTACTTAGCAAGTTTCCGCTTGCTAAGTTTGGCATGCCCGCCTGGTTCGGCAACGTACGGCAGGTGGGCATAGGCGGGGCGTTGGTAACCGAGCGATTCAAGGATAAAGATCTGACGCGGTGTGTTCGACAGATGCTCTTCCGAACGAATCACGTGGGTGATCTCGTAGTCGTGGTCATCCACCACGCTGGCCAAGTGATACAAACAACTGCCATCGGCACGTTGAATCACATGGTCTTGCTCCGCCCCCCAAGCGACTCGCACTTCGCCGCGTACCAAGTCCGAGATCACGCATTCGCCTTCGCGAGGCATCTTCAAACGCACGACGGCGGTGCGTCCCTCGGCTTCAAACGCCGCCGCGGCAGCATCGTCTTCGGCCATCCAGCGGCGGTCGTAGATGAACTGCTTGCCCGCTTTTTGTGCTTCCTCTCGCAACGCCGCAAACTCTTCGGGGCGTGAGTAATCGCGATAGGCATGACCGCTTTCCAATAGCGACTTGGCGGCCGCCACATGACGATCGGCACGTTGCGATTGGAAATAGGGTTCATGAGGGCCGCCCACTTCAGGCCCCTCGTCCCATGTCATTCCCAGCCACCGGAAACCATCCAAAATAGGCTGGATCGCCTCGTTCACGTTCCGCCCGGCGTCGGTGTCATCGATGCGAAGGATGAATTGACCGCCCATTTTTCGCGCGACCAACCAATTAAAAAGAGCGGTGCGCACACCACCAATGTGAAGGTAACCGGTCGGGCTAGGAGCAAATCGTGTTCGAATCATGGATCGGATCGAGCAGGGGAGTGGGAAACGGAGAAAAATCGCGAAGGGCGAACAAGCTCTGGGAGAAGATACCCGAAGAAGGGGTTCGGGTCATAGAAGCCCACCGCCGCGACTCGGGCAAATCCGTGTCACCATCGTGCCAAGCAGGCGTTCGATGGTTTTGGGAAACGGTAGGGACCTCAGCGCCGAGCGGCCCGAAAGTCTTGGCGACTTTCGCTACGAGTAGTTGTCGGCGTTCGCTACGAGAACGGGCGAGCTTCTAGGCGGCACGGCCTTGGCGTTTGAGCTGCTTGCGAAGCTTGCGACGTTCCGTTTTGCTGAGCGAATCCCAGTCAATCGAATCGGGATCTTGCCAATCTTGATCGTCTGCGGCGTTGTCGGCATCGGCGTCATTGTCGCTGAGGTCATCATGATCGCCGTCGGTGTCGTCGTCGGCGGCTTGCTCCTTTTTCTTGGCCCCACGACTCAACCAACCGCCAAGTCCTCGTTTCTTAGCGGGCGGATCACTCTCGTTGGTTGGCGGATCGTCGGCCTCGGCCGCCGCGCTGTCGGCGGATTCGTCGTCTGGATCAGATTCCGACTTTTTGCGACGTCCTAATCCGAATGAAAATCGCCCTCGTTTCTTCGGCGGCGCGTCGCTGGCGGCATCCTCGTCGGCCGGATCACTCGCCGAATTCACGTCCTGTTGCTCCGATTCGTCTTCGTCTAATTCGTCTTGGTCCGACGTCTCGGCTTTTGCCGCTCTGAGTCCTAACCATCGACGCTTCCGGCAAGGCTTGGGATCGACGTTGGCCTCGTCATCTGCGACCGCGGGCTCTTCGAGATCGTCGCCCTCATCGTCGTTCGTGTCATCGACGTTGGCGGTGTTTTTCTTGCTACGACGCAGCGACCACCACCGACGTTTGCCGCGATCCGAGGTGGAGGATTCCGAGGCCGCCGAATCCTCGTCCTGATCCGACTCGGTATCCTCGGTGGTGCGTGCCCGCTGAGGTTTCGGCTGTGATTTGCTTGGGGGTGCTGCCTTGGGTTTGGCCGCGGGCTTCGTCGCCGCAGCGGATTTCGACTCGGCTTCGCCCGAATGCTCACCCTCGTCGTCCGTGTGCCGCAGGCGAGTCAAATACCGCACCTTCCACTCTTGGAATCGCTCGGCCAGCGAGTCGTTTTCATCAAGATTGCGGACTTGGCGATACAACAGTCGCAAATAACCGCCGAGCGAGATGAACAAGGTCGTGTACGCCAACAGCGGTGCGGTCGTTACGAGCGACCATTTGCCGATCGAATCAACCGCAAAGATATTCCACTTTGCGGCCACCGGAATGGCGATCAACGTCCACGCGACGATCATTGTCGTCAACGCCCAACGCGATCGACGCACTTCGGCGGTCAAACGCAGCGCCAACACGGCGCCGCCGATCGTGATCACAATGGAAAGCCAATCGCTGCCGGACAACGCCACGCGTTCGCCGATGGCCAAATCGAGCAACGCGCCTGCCCAATCAACGAGCGAAACGAGCGAATTGATGCTGGCGATGAACATCGCGATCAACACCAGACGCCATAAACGGTATTGCCCGGTGTAGTCGTCCACTCGATAGCGACGAACCTGATAAATCAACAGCGACGCTCCGGCGGATCCCGCCAACAAGACGCAGATGACCCAGCGTCCAAGGCTGTCGGGACGATCAAGTCGTAGCGGCCGAGCAATCTCGGGATGGTTGACGATCGAAGGCCATGCGACCGATGCATAATGAGCCGCGGACAGTAGCACCGCGATGCCCCACAGCACCGCAGCCACACTCGTCAACGTTCGTCGTTTAACGGGAACGAGCGAGAACCAACGTCCGCGAAGACGCCGATGCACACGGGCGGCATAGGTTGCGGTTGGCCGCCGCGCCTCGCGCCACTGTTCGGCGGTACGACGACTCGCCGCCGTGGATGAAGTCAGGTCGGCTTGCTGAGTCGAATAAAGAACTCGCCGCCGACGGTCGATCGTGCGCCGCGCGTGGGTCATGCAACCTTGGCCATGATGTTTTCGTGGAAGAGTTTCCGCCGCGGCGAGCGTAGGAAATTGCGGCATCCAAAGTCAATGCGACCCACCAATCGAGCGATCAATCTTCATTAGCTAGCATTCGCTCGAGCGGCGAACGTCACTGTGTCGGACGCAGCTTAAAGCAACACCCCCAACAGCGCCGCGATCACGACGGCCAAACCAGCCGCGAACTTGCCCAGCGTGCCAAAGGTGCGGCCCCAAAAGGCGGCGTGACCGACATTCCAACTTTCTCGCCATGATCGCCCGTCGGTCCATTCGCCGTAGATCGCCCCGGCGGTGGCCCCGACGCCACCGAACAGGATCGCGGCCAAGATCGGGCCGACCACGGGAACCGGGATCCCGACAAACGCGCCGATCAGGGCTCCGACCATCGAACCGACCACCGCCAACACCGTCGATCGGCGACTCGCTCCCGCTTTTTGAGCCCCCATCGCGCCGGCAGCAAACTCGATGATTTCCCCCAGCAATGCGAACAAAAACGCGGCGGTAAGCGTGGCAGCCCCGATCGCAATTCGGCCCTCGCTGGGGCCTAACCACGCGTACAGTGCCATCGCGGCGACGGAGATCCAATTCCCAGGCAGCGTGATCAGGTTCAATCCCCAGGCCACGATGCAGAAAACCACCAGCAGAATCGCTGCGAAAACGGCTCCGGTCGGTCCGAGCCAACCGAACCAACGCTCGGTATCAATCGACAGTAAAAAAATAGGTGTCAGTGAATCGGCGACGAGCATCAAGGTGGATAAAACCGTTTGTGAGCGAGAAATTGTGAGCGAGAAAAATCGCGAAAAATCACGCTTTTGACCGTGAATCTTCGATGAAATTGCGATGAACCCCTGCGGCAATTTGATGGCGATGAATCGCCCAGACCCTACAATGATGGGAAAGAAATGCTGCCGAAGCCCTGCGAACCCCAATTCCGACTTTCCGTGTCGCAGAAAGCGTAGCTTATCCCCGTACAAGCTTGTAGTGAATGCAAAGCCAGTCCATTAAACTGATGAAAACAATTCCGCTAGGTTTTTCCGCGAAAAGCTTGATGGAATGAATTCGTCCCACGAAGTGCCTTTTTAGCGAGACAACGGAAGGATCGAATTGCTTATGTCGCAAAGTGTTCTCGACACGAATGTGTTAGTGCTGAATCGTTTCTACATGGCGATCCGCGTGGTCAACGTACGACGGACCTTCACGTTGTTGTACCGCGAATGTGCGGAAGTGATCTGCCATGACGACGATCAATACGTCAGCTACGACTTCGAAAGCTGGTGCGAGCTCAGCCAGATTACCTCTTTAGAAAAACAACCTGGTGAAGACTACATCCGAGCAGTGGGTTTTGAACTACGAGTCCCTCGGATTGTTCGTCTGACACGGTTTGACCGCATGCCGGTACAGACGGTGCGATTCAACCGCCGCAATCTGTTCGCCCGCGACGAGAACCAGTGTCAATATTGCGGCCGGAAAGAACCGACCAACAAGCTGAGTTTGGACCACGTCATTCCACGCTCGCATGGCGGGCCGACGACGTGGGAGAACATCGTTTGCTGCTGTTTGAAATGCAACAGCCGCAAAG
Source organism: Novipirellula caenicola (assembly GCF_039545035.1). Classification (NCBI taxonomy): domain Bacteria; kingdom Pseudomonadati; phylum Planctomycetota; class Planctomycetia; order Pirellulales; family Pirellulaceae; genus Novipirellula; species Novipirellula caenicola. The sequence goes on along the minus strand of NZ_BAABRO010000008.1, from coordinate 274,704 downwards.
GGGGACGGACACCACAGCAAGCACGCATGCAATTGCTGAATCGCCCAGTCAAACCGCGTTTCAATCCGATGTTGGCGCAATCGATGGAAGACCCTCGCTACGAATGCTGGAAAACGTTTCTGCCGGCGGTGAGCTGAGCGGATAGCCGTTGATCCGAGGCGAGTTCGCGGGATCGATTCCATCTCGCATTGACACAAAAAAACCCTTCGTGAGCTGTCTCACGAAGGGTTTTTCAATTTCGTACTTTTTCAATTTTGTACGTTGGATCGCTGCATCGCCGCCGTCGCAAGTGTAGCAAGACGCCTCACTGATGAGTCGTCATACATAGCAAGTCGACTTACTTGTCGGCGAGCGGTTCTTTCTTTTCCGTGATGACATCGCACTCATCCGACTCGGCACGCTCGGCGTTCAGTTCGATGTAGCTCTTCCATTCCTCGGGGACATTGTCTTCGTGGAAGATCGCTTCGACGGGACATTCCGGAACGCACGCTTCACAGTCGATGCATTCTTCGGGGTGGATATACAACATTTGATCGCCCTCGTAGAAGCACTCTACTGGACAAACAACAACACAATCGGTGTATTTGCACCCTGAGCATGGTTCGCAAACAACATGTGTCATGGTAGATGACCTTTCTTTGAAGCAATTTCGCGTACGATCGCCACGCACCCTCCGCGTGCCGATCCGTCTTCGGTGTTTATCGACCGGACACCCCAGTCGCTCCAGTTTAACCGACTCCATTGTGCCCAGTTTGCTACTCGCTGGCGAGCGGGCATTTTGATTTCCACTGGAATCCAGCATTCGGATGACCGTTTGAAAGTCATCCCATGCCACGCCTGAACGCTGTCGTAGACGCGATTCTGCGATGTTTTTCGCCAGACTAATCGCTGCCAGCTTGCGTTTTTTGATGCGGATGACAAGCTGTGAGCAGATTTCCGTTTTGTGGCGTCTTTCCGGCCCCCGTCGTTTCGCAGGATGCTTTTCCCGATGACGTCGTCCCCCGTGACCCCAAAAGCGGTCTCGAGGATAAAATTGAGCTCCCAACGATAAAAAAGGGGGCTTAACGACCAAGGTCGGCCCCGACGATAAAAAGGCGGCCGGCAAAAGGGCCCATGCCCGACCGATCCTCCATTGTTTGCGATTCCATTTCCATTCAGGACCAATCACGCGTGACCTATTCCGATACCCCTGTCCCGCTTCGCTTAAAACCGTCACGCCAATTCCCCTTTCTGGCTCGCCATCCATGGGTCCACGCTCATGCGTTGGCGGAAACGGGGCACAATTTAAAATCGGGGCAGGTCGTCGATCTGCTTGATTTCGACGGAAATTGGGTCGCGCGTGGCGTCGTCAATCCAGGCAGCCGGTTGCGTGTCCGGCTGTACGCTTTTGATGCCAACATCGAAATCGGCGAGCAGCATTGGAGGTCGCGAATCGACGCCGCGATCGCTCGTCGGCGATTGACCGGCCCGGTGGACCCGCAGGCGGGCGAACGAATCGTGTTCAGTGAATCCGACCTGCTCAGCGGTCTGATCGTCGACCGCTACGCCGATTGTTTGGGAGTGCAATTCACCGCCGGAGCATTGTTGCGTTGGCAGCAGCCCATCCTCGAGCACCTCAAATCGGCGTTGTCGGCGCGAGCGATCATGGTCCGCGTGGACGAAAAAACCGCCAAACACGAAGGCATCGAGCCTCAAAACGAGTGGTTCGAAGGGGTCGAGCAACAAGAACCAGTACTCTATAGCGAGAACGGGCTGCAATTGGCGGTCGATTTGCATGCCGGGCAAAAAACCGGAGGCTATCTCGACCAACGTCTCAATCACCTTGCGGCCGCCCAATATCTGAAAGGCCGCAGTGTGTTGGATGTCTGTTGCTACAACGGCGGGTTTGGGTTGGTCGCCCTGAAACAGGGCGCCAAATCGGTGCTGGGCATCGATTCGAGCCAAGCGGCACTCGACCAGGCACAAAAGGCGGTTACCCGCAACGGGCTGGATCAGGACTCGGAAAATGGTGACTCGGGCTCTAGAATCAGCTTTACTCAGGGCGATTGTTTTGACGAACTGAAACGGCTTGCCGACGAAGGGCATCGCTTTGACGCTGTGATACTCGATCCCCCTCGTTTTGCGGGCAGTCGACATCAAGTCGACACCGCACTCCGCGCCTATCGGCGGCTCAATTCACTCGCCGTAGACCTGCTGTCCCCCGGAGGAATTCTGGTCACATGCAGCTGTAGCGGGCGTGTTTCTCGGTCCGAATTTCTCAATATGCTACTGGATGTCGGACGACGAAAACGCCGCGATTTGATCGTCCTGGAAAACCGCGGGCCAGCCCCGGACCACCCTTGTGCTATTTCGTGTCCGGAAAGCGATTATTTAAAATGTATAATTGCAGAGGTTCAGTAGAAATCTCGCGTATAGAGATAGCTGGCTCACTTTCACGGACAATGAATCCGCCGTTTGAAGGGAATTGTTAAACAATGGAAAGATCTCGCTAAACTGTGGGAACTGCGGTGACGCAACCGTAAACAACGTTTATACTTATCCCCCTTAGACCTATGATTCTTGTCTCCCTTATTCCCTCCCGTCGGAGTGCCCCATGTCGGGCGTGACCCTCAAGATTCTGCACGGCGCCGATCGCGGAAAGGTGTATGAAAACTTGCACCCACCGCTGACGGTCGGTCGCGAAGAAGGCAACGACATCCAGCTCAATGACGAGCGAGTCAGCCGCTGTCACTTCAAGGTCCAACGTGACAACGAACGCTTGGTGTTGACCGATTTGGACAGCACCAACGGAACGAAAGTCAACGGCACCGAGTGCCAACTGAAGATCTTGCGACACGGCGACCTGATTGCGTTGGGGCGCAGTTTGATCTTGGTCGGTTCCGAAGAACAGATCGCCGCGCGGTTGGCTGCCATGGGCGGCGACAACCCAACCGTCAGCCGCGACATGGCGTCGTCGGAAAGTTCGATTGCACTGGAGTTGAATCAAGAACCCAAATCGCCTTATCCTGCCGAGTTGGTGCAAATCCTCGAAGTCCCTTCGATTCCCGATGGATTGTCGCCAGGCCAAAAAGCACAACTCTGTGAGATCCTTGATTACCTTCAATCACGACTTCACAAGTTGATTGACGCAGCCAAGACAAACGAAAGCAACGACGAGGTCGTGTTGTCGTTCGCCGCTTGGCAACGACTGTTGGATGCCCAAGCCAAATTGGCAACCATGGGACGCAAGATCGCGGACCCCGATTGGCCCAACTGATTCAAACAACGCCGCAGCACACCGTCAACTCACGGTGACACCGACCGACTCGCGTTGAACCATCGCCGACTCGCGACGCAACAGGCTGCTTAGAAAAAATCGGCTGCCGGTCGGATCAAGCAGTTGTCGCGATCGACAACATCAACATCGCTCGCCGCCCCAAACTCGTGACCTGCCAACCGCTCACGCTCTCGGGTGAAACGCTTGGTGAACCTTCTTTAATCGCGAGTGTTCTACGTGCGTATAGATTTGAGTGGTCTGGATGCTGGCGTGGCCTAACATCTCTTGAACCAAACGCAAATCGGCGCCTCCGGCCAACAGATGAGTGGCGAAGCTATGCCGCAAACTGTGGGGGCTGATCGACGGATCGATGCCGACTCGCTTGGCATAAAATTTGACAAGCCGCCACAACTGGATGCGGTCCAGTGCTCGGCCACTGCGTGAGAGAAAAAGTTCCTCCGGCGGATGCGGACTCTTCTCCGCTAACTTGCCTCGCAATTCTTCGCAGTAGCGAGTGATCGCCGCGATCGCTCGCGAACCGATTGGCACGACGCGTTGCTTGCCCCCTTTTCCTTCGCACTTCAAGAACTTTTCACCGAGCGACATGTCCCGCACACGGATCGAACAGACTTCCGAAGCACGACATCCGGTCGCGTACAGGACTTCCAACATCGCCACGTCACGCTGCCAATAAACATCCGCTTTCCGCGGTGACGACAAAAATCGTTCGACTTGCTGAGCCGACAAAACGCCGGGAATCCGTTGCCACATCTTCTGAGTGACAATTAATTCGGCGGGATTGCTCTGCACGATCCCTTCAAGCTGCAAGTACTTGAAGAAAGTCCGAACGGCTACCACGTTACGGGCGATCGAAGCCGGAGCGAGTTCGGCTTCGTGAAGTTCACCGATGTAGGACGACAAATCGCTAATCGAAATTTGGTTCAGCGCTCCGGTGCCAAGCCAAGTCGCAAATCGCTGGATGTCGCGACCGTAAGCGGCGATTGTGTTGGCCGCCAAGTGACATTCGCTACGCAGGTAGTCAAGAAACTCGTTGCAAACCGTTTCGGTTGCCCGATTCGACTTGGGCGGCGGCCCCGCCTTCTGTAGCAACTCGAGCTTGGTAGGTCGTTTTGCCAAGGCATTCTCTCGAAGGTGATTAGGCGAAAAATCGGCTTTTAGGTTGTCGTCATGACGGGGCTCACGACCGGCAGCCCGGCTGGTTCTGCGAATGAAATGTGAAAGTCGATTTTTGGGTGACGGGATGGACCGATGACAGGCTGGAAGCCTATCCCACCTATCGAAGCCTCTCCCACAGCTATGGCATTGGCAGAATCTACAAATTACCCTTATCCTGATTCGACACACGACACGGTCGCTCTTGGACACCGCTGGTAATCTTGCTCGAATTTGCCTTGCTGTACGTCCGACCATTCCAACTGTTTTAGAAAGTACGATTGCCATGAATGTTATGGTGGTAGGTGGCGCGGGATATATCGGTTCTCACGCGGTGCGGTTGCTGCTAGATGCCGGTCACACGGTCACCGTGTATGACAATCTCTCGCGAGGCCACGCCGCCTCGGTCCCCGAGGGCATGTTGGTCCAAGGAGAATTGTCCGACCGAACCAAAGTCGTGCAGACGCTTCGCGAGAAAAAAATCGACGCGGTGATGCACTTTGCCGCCTTCGCGTTGGTCAACGAATCGGTCAACGATCCGGCACTCTACTACCGCAACAATGTGATCGACGCGGTCGAACTGCTCGATGCCATGCGTGAAGCCGATGTGAAGAAAATTGTGTTCAGCAGCACCACCGCGACGTACGGAGAACCCGACACCGTCCCGATCCCGGAAACGACGCCTCAGAATCCGATCAATCCCTATGGATTCACCAAAATGGTGTTCGAACATGCGTTGGCGGATTATGCGGCAGCGTACGGCTTCGGCTATGCGGCACTTCGCTACTTCAATGCCGCCGGAGCACGTCCCGACGGTTCGATCGGTGAGGATCACGATCCGGAAACCCACCTGATTCCAATCGTGCTACAGGTCGCCTTGGGACAACGCGATGCGATCACCATTTTTGGCGACGATTATGCGACCGCCGATGGCACCTGTGTGCGTGACTACATCCACGTTGACGATCTCGGGGCCGCACATTTGCTAGCACTCGACAAAATCGAACTTGGCAAAGGTTTGTGTGTGAACTTGGGCACCGGTCGTGGGACGAGTGTTCGCGAGATCATCGAGGCATGTCGTGAAGTCACGGGGCATCCGATTCCCGAAAAGATGGGACCACGCCGCACCGGAGACCCTTCGGAGCTGATCGCTGACGCCCGCCTAGCCAAAGAAAAACTCGGCTGGCAACCCAAATACATGGACGTCAAATCGATCGTCGAAACCGCTTGGAAATGGCACCAAGCCCATCCAAACGGGTACGAAAAATAAGAACACGCGGACGAAGCCGGCAGGCAGGAATTGTTGGGTGAAATCCCGCTAGCCGCGTGGGCGAAGGCTGCGAAGCGTTTGCTGCTAGCAAATGACAAAGTCTGCGTTCTGCAGCATGGAATTTGCGTTCTGCAGCTACGCTCGCCAGACGGCCGATAGCTGCCGTCGCGTATGATCCACCACCTTCTGGCGAAGGTAGCTACCCGAAAAAAGGGCTGCCGACCGGTACTAGATACCTTCTTTTTCGATTTTTAAGACTTTGGCCAAGCGTCGAGCGTGTCGATCTTCGGGCTCGTATTGAGCGGCCAGGAACGCCTGGACGATCTCGAAGGCCAATTCCGAGCCAATGATCCGGCCGCCGATACAGAGCACGTTCATATCATCGTGCTCGACGCCTTGGTGGGCCGAGTAGGTATCGTGGCAGATCGACGCTCGAATTCCGTGAATCTTGTTGGCTGCGACGCTGACGCCCACTCCGCTGCCACAGACCATGATCCCTTTGTCGGCTCGGCCGGCGAGGATTTCTTTGGCCACGGCGATCGCGAAATCGGGGTAATCACAGCTCGCTTCGCTGTTGGTGCCACAATCGATCAACGCGGTGACCTGGTCGCCAAAACGCTCGACGATCATCTTTTTCAGGGGAAAACCAGCGTGATCGCCACCAATGGCGACTCGCAGAGGGAGTGATTCAGTCATTTGATTTCAGAATTGACGATCTCGAAACGAGCATTCTCGATGCTTTCAGCAGGCCATCTCGATGCTTTGAACAGGCCATTTGATACCGTGGGGAAGCCAAAATGGCAACGGATCAGCATTTTTCATCGTGAAACTACGGGTAAAGCTGTTGTGACGTTTTTGTCGCTTTGTTAGGTTACGCGACTAGGCGCTTGACGATGTGTCAAGCTAAGAGACAAATTAACCACTCTAACCCCCCCCGAACTTTGGACGGGTGCATGTCTCGCACCGCAGGTCCAAGGCTCAATTGGTATCAATTTTCATGGTCAACCGTAACCTCATCCGCAATCTCGAAGACGACGACATTCTAGCCGAATTGGCTCTGCTAGTCCCTGCAGACCAAGCCGAAGAATTGCTTTTTGAAGCCCTGGCAGCGGAACAACAAGATTATGCCCAGGGAAAACTTGTCGACGGCCGAATCGTTGAAATCAACGATGAATGGGCGTTGATCGACGTCGGATTCAAGAGCGAAGGCACCGTCAGTCTCGATGAGTGGGGCGGCGATGAAGAGCCACCCAAGGTGGGGGACACCGTCAAGGTTCTCATCGAAGAGATGGAGGACGAACTCGGGGCGGCCGACGATCCTTACGGCATGATCTCGCTGAGCAAGCGCAAAGCGGAAAAGATTATCGAGTGGGAAGACATGATGGACAAGGTTGCCGAGGGCCAAGTGGTCACCGGTACCGTTGTTCGCAAGATCAAGGGTGGTTTGTTGGTCGAGTTGGGCGTGATCCACGTCTTCCTGCCAGGCAGCCAAGTCGACATCCGACGCCCTGGCGACATCGGCGATTTCATTGGCCGCGTGATCCAAGCCGAAGTGCTGAAGATCGACGACATGCGTCGCAACATCGTGATCAGCCGTCGTTCGTTGATCGAACGTCAACGCGAAGAAGATCGCGCGTACTTGATGAAAGAACTCGAAGTCGGCCAGATCCGCAAAGGGGTTGTCAAGAACATCGCCGACTTCGGTGCGTTCGTCGACCTGGGCGGTATCGACGGTTTGCTTCACATCACCGACATGGCTTGGGAGCGAATTGGTCACCCCACCGAAATGGTTTCGATCGACCAAGAAATCGAAGTCAAGGTGCTGCACATCGACCGCGAAAAGCAAAAGATTGCTCTCGGTTTGAAGCAGAAGGACCGCAACCCGTGGGAAAACATCGAAGAGAAGTACCCGGTCAACAGCGATCACAAGGGCGAAGTCGTCAACGTGATGAGCTACGGTGCGTTCGTCAAACTCGAACCCGGCATCGAAGGCTTGGTGCACATCAGCGAAATGAGCTGGACCAAGCGAGTCAATCATCCAAGCGAATTGGTCAACATCGGCGACGAAATCGATGTCAAGATCTTGGGTGTCGACCCCGCCGGCCAACAGTTGTCGCTCGGTATGAAGCAAACTCAGAAGAATCCTTGGGACGAAGTGCTCGAGCGTTATCCTGAGGGAACCGATGTCACCGGTAAGGTGCGTAACTTGACCAACTACGGTGCGTTCATCGAGCTGGAAGAAGGCATCGACGGTCTGCTTCACGTCAGCGACATGTCGTGGACTCGCAAGATCGGTCACCCGAGCGAAATGCTCGAGAAGGGCCAAGAGATTGCTTGCCGCGTCTTGAGCGTCGACGAAGAGCGTCGCCGTATCGCACTGGGACTGAAACAGCTCGATAACGACCCATGGGATGGCGACATTCCTGACAAGTACCAACCAGGCCAATTGGTCAAGGGTAAGGTCACCAAGATCACCAACTTCGGCGTCTTCATCAGCCTCGAAGACGGACTCGAAGGCCTGCTGCACATCAGCGAATTGGCTGAGCAAAAGGTCGAAGATCCCGAAGAAGTGGTCAAGGTCGGCGACGACATCGAAGTCAAGGTCCTGCGAGTCGACACCGACGAACGCAAGATCGGTCTGTCGCTCAAACGAGTCGAATGGGGCGAAGAGCAAGAGCGTGCTGCGGCCGCTGCCGAAGCAGCCGAGAACCAAGTCCCTGCGTCGTCGGTCGAAGGCGAGCTGAAGGGTGGTCTAGGCAGTGCCGGTCCTCTCTTCCCACCAAGCAACGAAGAGTAAGCTCTCGACCGCTTGCGGTGAACAACAAGACAAACGGCGGACTTTCGAGTCCGCCGTTTTTTTATGCGCCCTCGCCATTTCTCAATGGAGTTGACACGAAAAAAGACGTTGCCACTTGGTGGCAACGCCCTTTCGTTTCGTTCGGAGAAATCATCACTCCAAGCGTAAGCCTTGAAGCCGAGCTACTGCATTTTCTCTAGCAAATCATAATCCGACGCGTGAGCGAGGGACCGAGTCATGATCGAGATTCCCTCGCTTACGCTTTGGGTTGTGAAGAACGCACAACTTCAAAGCGAGCAACCGAGGGACTCGAAACCAAACGTTTCGTAACGTCTATTTACTTTGCAGCAGCGTAACGATCGGCAACGGCGTCCCAATCGACAACGTTCCAGAATGCGGAAATGTAGTCGGGGCGACGGTTTTGGTAGTTCAGGTAATATGCATGCTCCCAAACGTCCAATCCAAGGATGGGCGTGCCGCCGATTCCGGCAACCGATTGGCCCATCAACGGGTTGTCTTGGTTCGCGGTGCTGCCGATCTTTAGCTCGCCACCTTCGACGTAAAGCCAAGCCCATCCGCTACCGAAACGCGTTGCTGCCGCGTTGCCGAACTGTTCTTTCATTGCATCGAACGAACCGAAGGCCTTGTCGATCGCCGTGGCCAAATCGCCCGACGGGTTGCCACCCTTGTTTGGTCCCATCACGGTCCAGAACAACGAGTGATTTGCGTGTCCGCCACCGTTGTTGCGAACCGCGCCCCGCTTGGCCTCGGGAACAGCGGAGAGATCCGAAATCAAATCTTCGATCGACTTGCTTTCCAAATCGGTACCCGCGATCGCATCGTTCACCTTCGTGATGTAGGCCTGGTGATGCTTGGTGTGATGGATTTCCATCGTCTTCGCGTCGATATGAGGCGTCAGTGCATCGTACGCGTAAGGCAGTGCAGGCAATGTGTAAGCCATGGCCAAATTTGCTCCGTTTTAGGGTCGAAATAATAGACTTCTCGCTACCCTGAAACGATAACGCCCGAGCCAAGTGAGGGAAATAACCCCTTGATTCGATAAACCGAAACGCAGCGAATTACGATCCATCGGGATCTGAAACGATTTCGCCCATCAAATAGCTTTTCAAGCTCGAAACGAGCTGGACGATACACGGTTTCAGTGCTCGGTTACGGCGGTCACGATTCCGGATAGGCCGGATCGTCACGTGGACCTTTGTTCCGCCCCAATTTCGCACCGCAGGGATCACCGAATCGCTTCGTTTTTGTTCGCTGAGGGTCAGCTGGGCATTCAGCACCATCTGATGATCAACTCGTCGCCGGCCCCCGGTGGTACAGACCGCATTGACTTTGATCGAAACTTGATTTTCGGTGACATGAATCACTTCGGCATCGTGATCGGCGATAAAGCCGCGAAGCTTTTCGATGGCCAACGCGGTTGGAACCGGCGTCAGAATGTCGAACTCGCTGTTCTTCTCAAGCTCACTGGTATCGAACCACGCGAACCAACCCCGCTTGGTCGTTTCCGGCGACTCGTCGGCTCGGTTACCCGAACCAAGCTGAATCACTCGATTGCGTCCATTGTCCTTGGCTTTCAAAAGCGCCCGATCGGATCGCGCCAAGATCGTTTCGGCGGTATCGCCTGCCTGATATTCCGTCACGCCAAAACTAGCGGTGACTGCTTCGTTGCCAAGACTTGGCAGCGGCGTCTGCTCGAGCGCCGCGCGAATCACTTCGGCACGTTTGGTGGTGGTCGCGTTGTCACAATTATTCGCGATCAACAAAAATTCTTCGCCACCATAACGGGCCACCAAATCGCCATCACGTGAATGACTTTCCAAAATCTCGGCGAAACGGATTAACGCTTCATCGCCTGCCGGATGGCCATGCACGTCGTTGACTCGTTTGAAGTGATCAATGTCACAGATGATCAAACTGAATGTTGGACCGCCCGCCTTGGCCCGCGACGTCAATGACGCGAGTTGTTCGTCGAAATAGGCTCGATTGGCAATCCCGGTCAAAGGATCACGAGTGACTTGTTGGTGAAGCGAATCAAGCTTTTCGAGCATGTCGGCTTCGTTTGAGACATCGCGAATTACGATCACCGTTCCCAAACACCCCGGCTCGGTCCCGGTCACCGGCGCCACATGAACATGCACAGGCGTCGAGATGCCGCCGGGTTGTTCGATGACCATTTTTCGCTGGATGGAACTCGACGATCGAAGACATTGCGTGACGATACAGGCGCCTTGCTGACGCGACGAATCGCTCTCGCGCAAACGAACAATTTCGTTGCTCCACTGTTTGCCTTGGATCGCGTCACAGGAGATTCCCGTCAGATGCTGCATGGCATCATTCCAACGGGTGATCGTCCCTTCGCTGTCAGTAAACACCACTCCGTCTTTGAGTCTGCCGACGAGTGAATTCAAAAACAGTTCGTCTTGGCCTGCCGCGGTGACGACTCCCGCATGCTTGTGGTTGGAACCGGAATTCCAAATGGATAACTCCGAGTCGTTTTGTAGTTGCTTGAGCCAACGATCCACCACCACGCCTTGTAGTAGTTCGGGCCGGTCTTCGAGCATGTTGCTGAAATCAAGCACCAATTCGGGATCAAATTGGGTGCCACTGGCTTTGGCCAATTCTTGGATCGCGCGTTCGCGGCTGAGCGCACTGCGATAAACGTGATCGGTCGTCATCGCATCGAATGCATCTGCGATCGCCAACATGCGTGATCCGAGCGGCAACGCGTCACCGCGTAGACCGTCATCATGACGCCGACCGTCAAACCACGTATTGGCATGCAACACGATGTCAAGCAATTCGTTGTCGTGGGTGCAGCCGCGTAAGATCTCGACCCCCAAACGCGGGCAACAATCCATCGTCAATTGTTCTTCGACTGTCAACTTGCCAGGTTTTCGCAGCACGCGATCGGGAATGCCAATTTTGCCCAGATCATGCAGCAGTGCAGCCACTTCGATACGGTCTCGTAGCGAGTCATCGAGTCCCAAGCGGTGGGCCCATGCCAAACACGACAACGCGACTCGCAGCGAATGCGCCGCGGTGGCGACATGTTTCGCCCGCAGCGAAAAGAATAATGAACTAGCGATCCCCAGCCGGACCATCGCCAATTGGCTCTCGAACTTGTCCTCGATCGACGGCGACACACGCCGCTCGTCACTGATCGGCGATGCCTCCTGCAAACTGGCAAGCAGCTGTTCGAGCTGTTGATTCTTGCTGGCCAAATCCAATGGCTCGACTGCCGTCACCGGAGCCGCGGCAGGGTCAACAGATGCAGATACAGAGAGGGGCTGGTTCATGCGGTGAAACCGTCAGGTCGAGAGAACAAGATCGCTGCGAGTTGAAACATAGGTTAGGAAACGGAGCAAAGCCAAACAAAATCGCTGACTTCCACCTTTGCCAAATCCTCAATAAAGACGAAGAAAAACCGCTTCCCCTCACTCGGGACGCGCCCTCCGAACCATCGGGGGAATGCCGCGTGCCCCGGCAAACCTCACCGACAGACGCCCTCGCTAGCTGCGGCAAAATCGATCGCCCGAACTGAGGGATTTCCCCACGGAATCCTTCGGCTTTCCGAATCCAGGAAACCAGACTCCCCTTGGTTGCCCTCCCCGCACGACGCAGAAGTGACATCACTCCGACACACTACAACCGGCACCACCGCTGCATCCGGCAAAATTTGACGACAATCTCGAGTTGGAGGGAAAGTTCGCTGGGCGTTCATGCTGCCTGCATCCCACATTTCATCGAACTCATCTCATTCGCCTGCGACGACACCAACGCAGGAACCAACCATGAGATCCTTCTGCCCAACGTCGACGCTTCCCCCATTGAACGATCCACAAGCTGTGACATCGACCAAGCCCGAAACTCCCGCTAGCTTTGCAGCCGATTCGCTTGCGATTGGAATGTTGGTCGTGCTAGCGATGACGATCATTCAGCGGTCACTCGGATTTCTCCGAAGTATCTGGTTCTGCCGATTGATGGACGATGCTGTCGTCGGCCAATGGGCAATGGCATTCGATTTCATCACGATGGCAACGCCGGTGATGTTGTTTGGTATGCCCGGATCGCTGCCAAGGTATGTGGAAACGTATCGGCAACAGGGACATCTACGTTCACTGGTGCGGCGACTGCTGATCGCGACTGTCGCGTGCACGGGGATCTTTATGGTCGGTTTGACTGTGGCACCGGATTGGTTTGGATGGCTGATCTTTCTAGAGTCCGACAATAGCCAATTGACGTACAGCGTTGCCGTCGGCGTGATCTCGATCATCGCATTCAACTTTGTTCATCAATTGGTTTCCTCGCTTCGCCAAGTTCGCGTGGCATCGATGATGCAGTTCGTGCAGAGTGTTGCATTCACATTGATCGGAGTGGGATGGCTTATCCGCGGCGGCGGATTAGCGGGACTGATCCTCAGTTTTGCCGCCGCGTCACTGATCGCGATTCTGCCTGGTGGTTGGACGCTGGCCAAAGGATGGCGGGGATTACCACGCAGCGAAACTCGCTTTGACGCTCCATCGATGTGGCGACGTTTGCTGCCGTATGCGATCGCGTTGTGGGTGATGAACTTATTGAGCAATCTTTTTGAGATGTCCGATCGCTACATGATTTTGCACTTCACCAGCGGAGGCGAACAAATGGGACAAGCCGCCGTGGGGCAGTACCACAGTGGCCGTATTTTTCCCGTGTTGTTGATGAGTTTGGCCAGCATGATTGCGGGTGTTCTGATGCCATACCTTGCCGCCGACTGGGAATCGGGTCGTCGTGAAGCGGTGGTCGATCGAATCCGCAAAGTCCTCGCGGCGCTGTCGATTGTCTTTACACTCGGTGCGGCAGCGACGCTATGGATCGCTCCATGGTTGTTTGCCAATCTGCTGCAAAATCGCTACGCAGACGGGCTGGCGCTGATGCCGATGGCGTTTGTGTTTTATATCTGGGCATCGCTCGTGATGATCGGGCAAGACTATTTGTGGGTAGCCGAGCGAGGCAGATTAGTCGGCATCGCGATCGCCGTCGGCTTGACGCTGAATCTGATCCTCAATGCGACGTTGTTGCCGATATTGGGGTTGCAAGGCGCTGTGATCGCGACGCTGTGTGCGCACGCCACCGTGATGATTGGAATCGGGATGGCGATGGCGTGGTGCGGATTCGAGTTTGATTTGACGTTGATCTCGATCAGTCTTCTGCCCGCCAGCCTGATGCTGGGACCGGTGGTGGCGGTCGCGAGCGTTTGCACGGTGATCCTGGTCAGCCCGAAGATCAAACGATGGATCGTCGAAGGCATCGAACCGCTTGCCGCAAAATTCGGTCGCCCGGCAACGATGTGGTCCTAACCCGACGGCACGGACGGATCGCCGAAAGGGCCAATTGCGGAATGGGCAAACTGCGGAATGGGGCCACCGAACCCGCCCCCGCCGAATGCGTGCAACGAATTCAGAATCACTGAATTTGCCGCGACTTTTCCGCTGACCTGCCACCTCGCTTGAATTCTTGGTAGGCTACGCGGCATGAATTTCCTTAGCCACGCATTGCCCTACTTTGACCAGCCACTGAAGGCAGCCGGGACGGCGGTTCCAGATTGGTTGAGTGTGGTGGATCGCAAGATTCGGGCACGGCGGCGGCATGCCATGTTGTGGACCGCAGACGAGGATCCCGATGTCCGCGACGTTGCGCGGGGGATCGTTCAGCATGTCGACGATGACCAATGGTTTCACGCGACCCAAGCGTTTGTCGAAACCAACATGACGCTGGCGATCCAACTACGCGATCTGCTACCGGGCGACGCCGGATTTCGGCCGACGTTTGTCGGCCATATTTTGATTGAAATTCTGCTTGATTCCTTTTGGATTCGTGACGATCCCACCATCGTTGACCGCTACTATGGCTTGCTAAGCGATCTGTCGTCCGAGAAAATCCAGGCCTGTGTCAACAAAATCACTGGCAAACCCACCGAACAATTGGCATCGGCGATCGATCGATTTATCGAATTGCGGTTCTTGTACGACTACCTCGACAATGACAAACTCTTGTTTCGGCTGAATCAAGTGATGAGCCGTGTTGGACTTGCGGCTTTACCCCCGCAAGTTGGCCGATGGCTCTCGCAAGCGTCCACGTTGGTCGAGTCGCGACGAACACAATTATTGACACCACCGACAGGCGAGTCCCCTTTCCCCACGCTTCAAACCTCTAACTCGATAGGCAAACAATGAAATACGGCATGAACCTCCTTTTGTGGTCCGGTGAAGTCACCGACGAACTGATGCCTGTTTGCGAACAACTCAAAGCGGCTGGCTACGACGGCGTCGAGCTACCGATGTTCAACATCGACCTCGACTATGCAGCGATCGGCAAAAAGTTGGACGACATCGGTTTGGCTCGCACTGCCGTCACGATTCGCGGTGAAGAGGACAACCCGATTTCACCCGACGCCAGCGTGCGTGCCAAAGGCATCGAGTTGACGAAGAAGACGCTGGACTGCTGTGCAGCGGCAGGCGTGGAAACGTTGGTCGGCCCCTACCACTCGGCGATCGGCGTGTTCAGCGGCGCTGGTCCTACCGAAGACGAATGGAAGTGGGGCGTCGAAAGCATGCGTGCGGTCGCCGAACATGCAGGCAACGTTGGCGTGAAATTGGGCGTCGAGGCGCTGAACCGTTTTGAATGTTATTTCCTTAACTGCCATGCCGACTCGGCTCGTTTTGTTCGCGAAGTCGACCATCCCGCTTGCGGCATGATGTACGACACGTTCCACAGCAACATCGAAGAAAAGGGGATCAAGGACGCGGTCAAGGTCGGTGGCGACAAACTGTTCCACATCCACATCAGCGAAAACGATCGTGGCACCCCTGGCGATGGTCATGTTCACTGGGACGATAACTTTGACGCGATCGCTGAAATGGGCTACGACGGCTGGATGGTCATCGAAGCGTTCGGATTGGCCCTTCCCGAAATTGCTGCCGCCACCAAGATTTGGCGACGCATGTTCAAGGATGAAATCACCTTGGCCACGGAAGGCTTAAAATTCATGAAGACCGAAGTCGAGAAACGCAAGTAATCCGATGAGCAACGCCTCCGCTGATCTCGTGCTGTTCCTGTCCGGCGATTTGATGTTCGCATCCCGCGTGCGTGGTGCGGCAGCCAACGCCGAGTTGCAATTTAAGTTCAGCGGAAATTTGCCCGCTGGCGATCTCGATTCGGTGGCCTACGTGATCATCGACTTGTCAACGCGTAGCAAGTTGATTCCCGACGTGGTGGCGGAGATTGCGTCCCGCTGCCCTGCGGCAAAGGTCATTGCCTACGGGCCTCATGTCCAAGTCAACCAGCTCAACGCGGCCCGCGCGGCTGGCGTGTCGACGGTGATGACACGAGGCCAATTCGACGCGGCACTGCCAAGCTTGTTTGTGGGATAGGATTCCAGTAGCGAAAGTCGCGAAGACTTTCGTCCACCATATCCCCCCGAAAACCTTGGTGTGTCTCGTTTGCGAAAAGGCCATTCTGCAACGAAAGTCTTGACGACTTTCGCTACGGTCAATCCTTAGGTCGACCGCTGGTAGATCGCCGTTAACAGCGACTCGGTGTCTTTGAACTTCTTCTTGCCCGCGATTGCTTCGTCGATCAATCGCCGTGCATCGGCTTCGGTGTGCCCCAGCGTGATCAGGGCATCAAACGTCTCGCTGATCACTTCGCTGCCCGCTTCAGGCGTTTCACCGATCGACCCTGGATCGACCATCAAGGCAAAGCGAGGCATCTTGCGGCGAAGCTTGGCAATGATTCGCTCGCTCGTTGCCGGACCTACGCCAGGAAGTGCTGAGAGCGACTTGGCGTCTTGTTGTTCAATCAGCACTGCCAATTCCTTGACCGGACGCACCATCGCCCGTAACGCTTTCTTGACGCCCACTCCGTCGACACTGCAAAACAGGTCAAAAAATTGGCGTTCCGGTTCCGACAGAAACCCGATCAAGCGTGGTGTCAAACGTCCGCCTTGGGCCGCGTTGCCCTCGATGTACTGCAGCGTATGCAGTCGCGCCTCGTCACCGATCTTGCCTTGCAATTGACGCCGAGTGAAATCGGCAACAAAGACCTCGTATTCAAACGGGGCCGATTCAATCACCACCGAGGCCTCGCCGACGCGAACCAATTTTCCTGTAATCGTGACGATCAACAGACTGCATCCTACAAATACGTGTTATTAAAAAGTGGGATCGAACATGTAGTGGAGGTTGCTAAACCTCCCTCACCGCCGGGCTCTTTAGCAAGACCTGCTGCGTGGATTCAGGGATCTTTAACAAGATCCACTACATGGATTGGGATCTTTAGCAAGATCCACTACGCTTCCGCTTGTTCTTCTACTTCACCAACTTGTCGAGTGGCGTGTTGATGCCCAGGTGATGGCCACATAACGCGATCGCCAATGCGTCGGCGACGTCCGCCGGCTCAGGCAAGTTCGCTAACCGCAGCTGCAACTTCACCGCCAATTGCATTTGGTGCTTTGGCGCTCGACCGTTTCCGGTCAACACCTTCTTTACCCGCGTGGGTTCAAAGTGTCCCACCGGAATTCCTGCTTCGCCGGCCGCCAAACAGATCACGCCGCGAGCGTGTCCCATCAAGATTGCCGTTCGCGGTCGCTCGTAATGCGAAAACAACTGCTCAAGCGCCATCATCTCGGGGCTCAACGCCTCGATCACTTCTTTGACGCCGGTGTAAAGCTCTTGCAGACGCATCTGCAACGGATCCTTGGCACGGCTACGGATGACCCCGGCTTCGCACAACTTGATCGTCGTGCCATGAACCTCGATCACCCCATACCCAGTGGTATTCAAACCGGGGTCAATGCCTAGAATCCGCCGTCCTGATACGCCGCCTTTGATCACGAGCTGCGTTCCCAGCTGGTGCCTTCCTTCTTGTCCAGCAGCGCGACACCAAGCTCGCTTAGTCGATCACGAATCGCATCGCCGGTGGCATAGTCCTTCCGCTCGCGTGCTTCTTTTCGCAAATCGATCAACAAGCGAATCACGCTGTCCAGCAGCGCCTCGTCACCTTCGTTGCCACCGGATTGTGGCGGCGCTTTGACAAAAATGCCAAGCACGGCGGTCAATTCGCGAACGATTTTGACGGCAGCGACCAGCGAAGCGACGGCCGGTGATTCCTTGTCACTGTTCGCATCAAGTTTGTTTTCGTCGATGAAACGATTCATCAAACGCAGCGTATCAAACAACACGCTGATCGCGGCACCAGTATTGAAATCGTCATCCATCGCGGCCAAAAACTTTTGCCGCACGCCGTGCATTTCGACAAGCAATGCGTCTTTGCCAGGATCAAATTCACCTTCGGCCCGTGATGCCGGCGGCTGCAAATCGTAAACCGATTGGCCGCTGATCTCGGCGAAACGATCAAAGAATCGATAGAACGCTTCGAGCGACGTGCCGGCTTCTTGCAGGCCTTCTTCGCCATACACGATGGTCGAACGATAATGGGTGCGGAGCAGAAAGAACCGGATGCGTTCCCCGGTGTGACGGCGAATCAGATCCGACAATCCGCCCGCTCCCTTGCTGCGGCTGATCTTGCCCGCCGCGGCATCTTCATTTGATTCTTCGCGATCGCTCTTGCCGCCGACTTTGCCTTTTTCACCGGCTCGCATCAGCCCATTGTGCATCCAATACTTGACCATGGGTGCATCGTGGCAGCATCCGCTTTGTGCCCGTTCGTTTTCGTGATGCGGGAACATCAAATCCAAGCCACCGCCGTGGATGTCGAAGGTATCGCCGAGGATCTCGTGGCTCATCGCCGAGCATTCGATATGCCACCCGGGTCGCCCTTTGCCCCAGGGGCTGTCCCAAGCGATCGATTGGCCTTTGGCGTTTTTCCAAAGAGCAAAATCGCCTGACGATTTTTTCTTCGCCGCCGCTTCGCCCCCTTCGCCTTGTTGGGCATCGACGCTGCGATTGGAAAGTTGGCCGTAGTTCGGGTCCTTCATCACGTCAAAGAAGACATCGCCATCGACTTCATAGGCGTGCCCTTTGGCGATCAACGCTTCGATGAAGCGAATGATTTGCGGCATGTGGTCGGTCGCCCGCGGCAGATAGTCGATCTGGTTGACGCCCAACTCACGCAGATTCGACAAGTAATCGGCGGTCATTTCGACCGCGATTTGGCTCATCGGGATCCCTCGCTCGCGGCTTTTCGCGATCAATTTGTCGTCAACGTCGGTGATATTGACGACCCAAGTGACGTCATAGCCGCTGTAGCGTAGGTAGCGTTTGACCGTGTCAAAAATGACGGGGCCGACCATGTGGCCGATATGTGACTCGGCATACACCGTTGGGCCACACAAATAGATGCCGACCTTGGGAGGGTTGATTGGCTGAAAGATTTCCTTGGTTTTGCTCAGCGTATTGTAAATTTTGATCGGTGGCTTCGTCTCCGAAGCTCCCGTTACGCTGGTGGATGCGGTAGCAGTGCTCATCGAAATAGTTCTGGGAAAATGACTTTCAGGGGTGCAAACGATTCCGACGCAGAATCGAACTTCGTGGAATCGGGGAATTATAGAGACAGATGCCGATCAAGTAGAGGGCGATTTATGATTCCCGTGTGCTGTACACCAGCACGACGACACGGGCTGCGATCGCCGTCGATCCGCCGATCGCGCCGATCCCTTCGCCGGTCTTGGCTTTGATCCCCACCCGGTCGACCGAGATATCCAACAACTGGGCGATCGTTTCCCGCATCTCGTCCAAATGAGGTGCCATTTTGGGGCGTTCTGCCAAGATCACGCAGTCGAGATTGACGATCTCCATGCCATAATGACGGACCCGGCGGAGCGCCTCGTGCAGGAAATCGCTGCTGTCGCGGTCCCGATTCTCCTCGGCATTGTCGGGAAACAAACGCCCAATGTCCGGCTCGGCAACCGAACCCAATAACGCGTCCGTGATCGCATGCAGCAATACATCGGCATCGCTATGGCCGATCGCATGCACTTCGGCCGGAATATCCATCGCGCCGATCCGCAGCGGCCCTCCATTTCCAAGACGGTGGGAATCGTACCCCAATCCAATACGAATCGCAGGAATCGGTGTGCTCATGTGGGAAAAACTCCAGAGAGGGGATGGTGGGGGAGATCGACAATAGAGGAAAAAAATGAGCCGAAAACGGGGCAAAGTCGCGATATCCCCCAGGTCCGGCACGCTGATTTAGCGGATGTTCGCCGCCAAAAAACATTGCAAGCTTAAAGATGCGGGGCTGAATAGAACGTCGGCACGGGGGATCTACAGTCTTTGCGCTTGCACCCTACAATAACCGACCGTAGCCTCCGCGCGATGTACCGACCTTTGCTCGAGTCAGCCGTATTCATGTCCATTATCGAAGTCCGTCAATTAACCAAGTCCTACCGTGTCTACAAGAAACGTGAGGGTCTTTCCGACAGTATCCGAGGACTGTTCCATCGCGAATACAGCGAAGTCGAAGCGGTTCGCGGGATCGATTTGGATGTCCAGCAGGGTGAATTCGTGGCCTTTCTTGGCCCTAATGGTGCTGGCAAAACGACGACGCTGAAACTGCTGAGCGGCGTGATCAATCCAACCAGCGGCACGGCGTCGGTGATGGGATACGTCCCCTGGCAGCGAAAAAACGATTATCGCCGCCGCTTTGCCTTGGTGATGGGCCAAAAAAATCAACTTTGGTGGGACCTTCCTGCCCAAGAGTCATACCGATTGCACCAGCAGATTTATGGGATCGACGCGGACCGGTTCAAGACGACACTCGCCGAATTGACCGATCTGCTGGATGTCGGCCGACTGCTCAGCCAACCAGTGCGTGAATTGTCGCTCGGCGAGCGTATGAAGATGGAACTGATCGCGGCGCTGCTGCACAGCCCCGAGGTCCTGTTCTTGGACGAACCAACGATCGGACTGGATGTGATCGCGCAACACAACATCCAGAAGTTTTTGCGGTACTACCAAGAGAAACGCAAGATCACGATCCTGTTGACCAGTCACTACATGAAGGACATCGCGGCATTGTGCAAACGGGTCGTGATTGTTGCCGATGGTCGCATCGAGTACGACGGCTCGCTGTCGGGGATCATCGACAAGTTCTCGGGTTCCAAAATCATCACGTTGCAGTTCGCCGAAGGACATCGTCCGTCGATGTCAACGTTTGGCGAAGTCTTGGACGAAAATTGGCCCAAGGTCCGAGTCCGAGTCAATCGAGCGGATGTGCCACGAGTGCTCGCCGAAACATTGCGAGACAATCCGATCGAAGACGTCGCGGTAGAGGATCCACCGCTGGAAGATGTAATCGCTGATCTGTTCCGCGAAACGTCCGAACGCAATCTACAAAACGCCGCAAACGTCGCTGCAACCGGTCGCTGATGCGACAATGTCGCCCCGCTTTCCAAGCGGGTAGCGATCAACCGAACGACAAATCGATCGTGAACGGGGCGACGTGAGGACACCCCTCCACTCCGCTTCCACGCTAACGGTTCGGAGAACCGAGCGACATTGTCGCCCCGCTTTCCAAGCGGGTAGCGAGAAACCGAACGACAAACCAATCGTGAACGGGGCGGTACGAGGACAACCCTCCACTTCGCTTCAACGCTAACGGTTCGGAGAACCGAGCGACATTGTCGCCCCGCTTTCCAAGCGGGTAGCGATAAACCAATCGTGAACAAGGCGACGCGAGGACAACCTTCCTCTCCGCTTCGACGCTAACGGTTCGGAGAACCGAGCGACATTGTCGCCCAGCTTTCCAAGCTGGCAGCGATAAACCGAACGACAAATCAATCGTGAACGGGGCAGTGCGAGGACAACCTTCCTCACCGCTTCAACGCTAACGGTTCGGAGAACCGAGCGACAATGTCGCCCCGCTTTCCAAGCGGGTAGCGATAAACCGAACGACAAACCGATCGGCAACGGGGCCGTACTAGGACAACCCTCCACTCCGCTTCAACGCCAACGGTTCGGAGAACCGAGCGACATTGTCGCCCAGCTTTCCAAGCTGGTAGCGTTAAACCGAACGATCAACCGAACGTGAACGGGTCAGTGCGAGGACAACCTTCCTCTCCGCTTCAACGCTAACGGTTTGGAGAACCGAGCGACATTGTCGCCCAGCTTTCCAAGCGGGTAGCGAGAAACCGAACGACAAATCAATCGTGAACGGGGCAGCGTGAGGACAACCTTCCTCTCCGCTTCAACGCTAACGGTTCGGAGAACCGAGCGACAATGTCGCCCAGCTTTCCAAGCGGGTAGCGCGAAACCGAACGATCAACCAATCGTGAACAAGGCGACGTGAGGACAACCTTCCTCTCCGCTTCAACGCCAACGGTTCGGAGAACCGAGCGACATTGTCGCCCAGCTTTCCAAGCGGGTAGCGATGAACCGAACGATCAACCGAACGTGAACGGGGCAGCGTGAGGACAACCTTCCTCTCCGTTTCCACGCTAACGGTTCGGAGAACCGTGCGACATTGTCGCCACGCTTTCCAAGCGGGTAGCGCGAAACCGAACGATCAACCAATCGTGAACAAGGCGACGTGAGGACAACCTTCCTCTCCGCTTCAACGCCAACGGTTCGGAGAACCGTGCGACAATGTCCCCCAGCTTTCCAAGCGGGTAGCGATGAACCAAACGACAAACCGATCGTGAACGAGGCGACGCGAGGACAACCTTCCTCACCGCTTCCACGCTAACGGTTCGGAGAACCGAGCGACAATGTCGCCCAGCTTTCCAAGCTGGTAGCGCTGAACCGAACGATCAACCGAACATGAACGGGGCGGTGCGAGGACAACCTTCTACTCCACTTCAACGCCAACGGTTCGGAGAACCGTGCGACAATGTCGCCCAGCTTTCCAAGCTGGTAGCGATAAACCGAACGACAAACCAATCGTGAACGGGGCAGCGTGAGGCCCCCCCTCCTCTCCGCTTCGACGCTAACGGTTCGGAGAACCGAGCGACATTGTCGCCCAGCTTTCCAAGCGGGTAGCGATAAACCGAACGACAAACCGATCGTGAACGGGGCGACGCGAGGACAACCCTCCACTCCGCTTCGACGCTAACGGTTCGGAGAACCGAGCGACATTGTCGCCCCGCTTTCCAAACGGGTAGCGTTAAACCGAACGATCAACCGAACGTGAACGGGTCAGTGCGAGAACAACCTTCCTCTCCGCTTCCACGCTAACGGTTCGGAGAACCGTGCGACAATGTCGCCCCGCTTTCCAAGCGGGTAGCGATGAACCGAACGATCAACCGATCCTGAACGGGGCGGCGCGAGGACAACCCTCCTCTCCGCTTCCACGCTAACGGTTCGGAGAACCGAGCGACATTGTCGCCCCGCTTTCCAAGCTGGTAACGCTAAACCGAACGATCAACCAATCGTGAACGGGGCGACGCGAGGACAACCCTCCTCTCCGCTTCCACGCTAACGGTTCGGAGAACCGAGCGACATTGTCGCCCAGCTTTATAAGCTGGCAGCGCGAAACCGAACGATCAACCAATCGTGAACGGGGCGGCGTGAGGACAACCTCCTCTCCGCTTCAACGCTAACGGTTCGGAGAACCGAGCGACATTGTCCCCCAGCTTTCCAAGCTGGTAGCGATAAACCGAATGATCAAACGAACGTGAACGGGGCAGCGTGAGGACAACCTTCCTCTCCGCTTCCACGCTAACGGTTCGGAGAACCGAGCGACATTGTCGCCCAGCTTTCCAAGCGGGTAGCGAGAAACCGAACGATCAACTGATCGTGAACGGTGCGGCACGAGGACAACCTTTCACTCCGCTTCCACGCTAACGGTTCGGAGAACCGAGCGACAATGTCGCCCAGCTTTCCAAGCTGGTAGCGATGAACCGAACGATCAACCGATCGTGAACGGGGCGGTACGAGGACAACCTTCTTCTCCGCTTCCACGCTAACGGTTCGGAGAACCGAGCGACATTGTCGCCCAGCTTTCCAAGCTGGTAGCGATGAACCGAACGATCAACCAATCGTGAACGGGGCGACGCGAGGACAACCTTCCTCACCGCTTCAACGCTAACGGTTCGGAGAACCGAGCGACATTGTCGCCCAGCTTTCCAAGCTGGTAGCGACGAACCGAACGATCAACCAATCGTGAACGGGGCGGTGCGAGGACGACCTCCTCACCGCATCAACGCCAACGGTTCGGAGAACCGAGCGACAATGTCGCCCCGCTTTCCAAGCTGGCAGCGCTAAACCGAACAATCAACCGATCATGAACGGGGCAGTGCGAGGACAACCTTCCTCTCCGCTTCAACGCTAACGGTTCGGAGACCCGAGCGACATTGTCGCCCAGCTTTCCAAGCTGGTAGCGACGAACCAAACGATCAACCGATCGTGAACGGGGCGACGCGAGGACAACCTTCCTCTCCGCTTCGACGCTAACGGTTCGGAGAACCGAGCGACATTGTCGCCCCGCTTTCCAAGCGAATACCGTTACGAATAATCGTCCATCGGCGGGCAGCTGCAAACGAGGTTGCGGTCACCGTAGGCACTGTCGATCCGGCCGACGGTGGGCCAGAACTTAGCGTCTCGCAGCCATGCCATCGGCCATGCCGCTTGCTCGCGAGTGTAAGGATGCTGCCAATCGTCGCTGCCGATCGCGCCCATCGTATGCGGAGCGTGCTTCAGCGGGTTATCATTGGCATCCATTTTGCCATCTTCGATGCTCTGAATCTCGGCACGAATCGCAATCATGGCGTCACAGAATCGATCCAGCTCATCTTTGCTTTCGCTTTCGGTCGGCTCGATCATCAACGTTCCCGGCACCGGCCACGACATCGTCGGCCCATGGAATCCGTAATCCATCAACCGTTTGGCGATGTCTTCGATTTTCACGCCCGCGGATTTTTCGAACTTGCGACAATCCACAATGAATTCGTGCGCGACAAAACCGTTGGTGTCGGTGTACAAGATGTCGTAATGCTGACTCAGGCGTTTGGCCATGTAATTGGCATTCAGAATCGCGACCTGCGTTGCCTTTTTCAGCCCTGACGCACCCATCAGCGCGATGTAGACGTAGCTGATCGTCAAGATGCTGGGACTTCCGTAGGGTGCTGCCGAGACAGGCCCGATGGCGAATTCGCCTGCGGTGTCGGGACGTTCCACTGGATGCTCGGGCAAAAACGGAGCCAACTGCGGTGCCACTCCAATCGGTCCCATCCCAGGACCGCCACCGCCGTGAGGAATACAGAACGTTTTGTGCAGATTCAAGTGACAAACGTCCGCACCGATCTTACCGGGGCTGGTCAGCCCGACTTGAGCGTTCATGTTCGCCCCGTCCATGTAGACTTGCCCGCCATGTTCGTGAATCAAATCGCAAACGCCTCGCACGGTGCTTTCGAAAACGCCGTGAGTCGATGGATAGGTGATCATCAAACAGGAAAGTTTCTCACTGTGCTGGACCGCCTTGGCCTTCAAATCGTCCATGTCGATATCGCCGCGTTCGTTGCACTTGATCGGCACGACTTTCATCCCCGCCATCACGGCGGATGCGGGATTGGTTCCGTGTGCGGATGTCGGAATCAAACAGACATCACGTTCGTTTTTCTTGCCCGCCTTGGCCGCTTGATGCTCGTGGTAGGCACGAATCACCAGCAGACCAGCGTACTCGCCCTGGGCGCCCGCGTTGGGCTGCAAACTGACCGCCGCAAACCCGGTCACGCTGCACAACCACGCCTCGAGTTCGCGGAACATGTACGTGTAACCACGCCACTGAGTGTCGGGGGCGAAGGGGTGGATATTGGCGAACTCGGGCCACGTGACGGGAATCATCTCGCTGGTGCCGTTCAATTTCATCGTACACGAGCCGAGCGGAATCATACTGTGTGCGAGCGACAGATCGCGGCCCATCAACTTGAAAATGTACCGCAGCAACTTGGTTTCGCTGCGATACGAATGGAACACGGGGTGCGTCAGAAAATCAGTGGTACGCGCAAAACCCGTTAGATCGCATCGTCCATCGGCTTCCGCTTCGGCCAGCAGTTCGTCGATATCGAAACCGGTGTAGTGCCCAAAATTGAACGCTGCCAAAAGATCCGCCACCAACCCACGATCGCTGGTTTCATCTAGGGTCACGCCCAACGTGCCATCGTCGTATTCACGCAAGTTGATTTGGCGTTCACGTGCCGCGTCGGCCACTTGGCGGGCGGCATGCGTGCGTCCTTTGCCCAAGCGGATGCGAATCGTGTCAAAGACGGGACCATCGTGAGTCGTCTTGTGCCCGAGGCGTTCGAGTCCTTTGGCTAGCGCCGCGGTGAACCCTTGCACTCGGCGGGCGATGTTGGTCAATCCTTCGGGGCCATGGTAGACCGCGTAGAACGAGTTGATGATCGCAAGCAGCGCTTGAGCGGTGCAAATGTTGCTGGTGGCTTTGTCACGGCGAATATGTTGCTCGCGAGTTTGAATCGCCATACGCAGCGCACGATTGCCGTGGCTGTCTTTGGAAACACCGATGATCCGACCAGGCAGTTTTCGAGCATACTCGTCGCGAGTCGAGATGTAGGCAGCATGCGGTCCTCCCAACCCCATCGGGACTCCGAATCGCTGAGCGCTGCCGATGCAGATATCAGCTCCCCATTGCCCCGGAGGCGTGATCAGCGTCAGTGCCAACAAATCGGCTGCGGCCACCGTCAAACACTTGTGGCTCTTGGCGGTTGCCGCCAATTCGTTGTAGTCATGAATTTGGCCATCGGTGGTGGGGTATTGGACCAAGACGCCACACAGCCCCCCTTGGCCATGTTCGAAATCGATCTCGCTGATCGGCCCGACCTTCAAATCAACGCCTAAACCGGCCGCACGCGTTTTCAGCAGTGCGATCGTTTGGGGATGGCAATCATCGGACGCCCAGAAACCCGTTTTCTTGTGATTGGCAATGGCGATGCACATCCCCATCGCTTCGGCCGCCGCGGTCGCTTCGTCCAGCAGACTCGCCCCGGCCAATGGCAATCCAGTGAGATCGGCGATCACGGTTTGGAAATTCAGCAGCGCCTCGAGCCGTCCTTGCGAAATCTCGGCCTGGTAGGGCGTGTACTGCGTGTACCAACCGGGATTCTCGAGCACGTTCCGCAAAATCACGGGCGGGGTAACGGTCCCGGTGTACCCCATCCCAATACACGAGCGGTAGATTTTGTTCTTGCTGGCGATCGCCTTCAGCCCCTGCAAACATTCCCGTTCGCCACGCGGATCGGGGATGTCCAGTGGTGCATCCAACCGAATATCCGCTGGCACGGTGGCGTCCGACAGCGCGTCCAGCGAATCGAAACCGAGCGTACCTAACATCTCAGCGAGTTCGGTTTCCGACGATCCAATGTGACGCCTCGCAAAACCGTCGACGAAATCGATGGCGTTCGTAGCGGTGGACGAGCAGAGCGATGGCTGATTGGTGCTTGTGGACATGTTCCGATGGGGCCCGAAAGAGGGTGGATCTAGTTTGCCTCTGAATGTCGCTGGATGACAGATACCCGCGTATTTTGAACCCGGGGAGCGTTAGCGACTCAAAGGATCAACATAATTTCGGCGAGCGATCCTTGGTATCCCACTGCCAGTTGCGGGCAGAATCCAAGCCCAAAATGACGCCGCTTCGCCGAAGTTTTACGCAGGGAGGAGGCCAAAAATTTCCCCGTAGCGATACTCGCCAAGAGTTTTGGTCCTTACCTCCCCCGTAGCGATACTCGCCAAGAGTTTCGGTCCATGCTGGCGGATCGTTGCTGATCGCTCGGGATCGGAACGATGCAACGCGGAGCGATCTACAACTTTTATTGATCCCACCTTCCCAAACACCGAAAGTCTTGGCGACTTTCGCTACGTCCACTGAAGATCACAGGCTAGCAGCCAATTCCACATGGATCACAGACTGGCAACCTGTGCTACCGATAACGACGAAAAGTTCGAGGCGCCTTGCGGCGCTCTCGAACTTTCGTTTTACGAGGGTTGTCGTTCCCGACGCGTTATGCGGGCAACCCTCGTATGCCTCCGCCCGAAGGAAAATTGGTGGGCGTCTCGTGAGTTAACGAGACGGTAAGGGTCGACGTGCGACCGGGATCGGTGTGTAGCTGACGTCGACGTCGTCCGAAATGTGGGCCGAGGCGGCGGGCGTTTCGTAGTTCATCGGTGCGACGGCACTGCCGATTGGAATGTCCAGCGGTTGTAGTGATCCCGAATCTGGCAAGCTGTCGATCGTTGGCATCGGCGGAACCGATTCACGAGCTCGCGGGGTGGTCGGATTCGTGGGTGCAAATTGCTCAGGCGAGACGCCGGGTGAAAACATTTGCTGCGGAGTCCCCATCTCGCTCAGCGGAACATCGTCCACTTCGATCGTGTCACGGTAAGGCGACAGGTTCATGTTCAGCGGATCGTTAGGATCACCGATGATCATTGCTCCGCCGTGCCCTGCCGATCCGCCCATCATGTTGGCGGCGGAATCCGCATCTTGCACGGGTCCGGTGCGAACGACCTCGGGTCGTGTCACGCCGTACTTGACTTGCTTTCCAGCACTTCGCTCACGTGCTCGTTCCAGTGCATCCCAGTACGCTTTCTTATTCCAAGGTCCTTCGGCCAACGTAATGTTGCTGTTAGCCAGTAGGGTGCCTTTGAGGAAGTCGACGTAGTTGATCGATTTGTTGTATTCACCAAGGGCTCGGTAGTAATCGATTTGTGCTTGAGCACGACGTTGTTGACTTTGCAGCACGACATTCACGGGGCTTCGACCGCCCTTGAATTCGGCCAATCGAGCTTCCACTTCTTGCTCAGCCGCTTGCCATCGTTGTGCATTGGTTTGTACGAGTTGGTAGTGAGTCGCCACTTTCGCGGTGGCATCACTCAACAGACTGACCTGCAAACGCTCTTGTTCTTGCAAGAACGACTTTTCACGAACCACTCGCCACTTAGCACCACGGATGCGTGCCAGTTCACGACGTGCTCCGATTGCCGGAGGCGTGATGTCCAATCGAATTGCACCTTCTTGGTAATCGCCGCTCGTAAGTTCCGCCAACGCACTGCTGCCGGGGTTTGGTCCATCGACGTCACGTCGCTGTGGTGGGCCCAGCGTGTCGCCTTGGCCGACCCAGCGGTAAAGCAGCGATAGATTGACTTCGGGCAAAATTTGGTTCTTGGCAGAGATCAACTCCAACTCAGCCTGTTTGAGCCGAGTTTTGTTACGGCGAATCTCAGGGCTGAGGTACAACATTTGTGCAACTGATTCGTTCCAGTCGAATTCAACGCGGGCCAATGAAGGCTCGTCAATCGGACGAATCAGACGTCCATCGGTCGCGGCGATGCCGAGCAATTCACGCATGCGGCGTTCGTTGCCGTAGACTCCGAAACGGTCCGCACCGGGAACATTCGAACCGGCGATGGCCGATTCCAAAATGCCACGGAATTGGTAGTACTGCTCGACTGCTTGAGCCAATTCTTGGCGAGTGCCGGTGCCGTTTTCCAAATTCAAACGAGCGAATTGAGCGGTCGCGATCGCACTGTTACGACCGATGATCGACGTCGCGACATTTCGGTAGGACACGTACAGGTCCCAGTAAGTGTTCTCGACGTCACGGACCAGGTTACGCACCTGAGCTTCGAAATCCGCGATCGAAAGGTCTTCGTTCAAACTTGCCAAGACCACTGGAATGCGGTTGATCAACGTGCCACGGTTTCGCATCAACGGGTGCTGCACTTGAGCTTCGATCAGTGCGGTCCAGTCGCTTGGGACGGCTCGTGAAACGGAACTGATTTCAGCGTTGCTTCGCGAATAGATGACTTG
The DNA here is from genome assembly GCF_039545035.1 of Novipirellula caenicola. Classification (NCBI taxonomy): domain Bacteria; kingdom Pseudomonadati; phylum Planctomycetota; class Planctomycetia; order Pirellulales; family Pirellulaceae; genus Novipirellula; species Novipirellula caenicola. Next base: position 245,430 of record NZ_BAABRO010000008.1, on the reverse strand, counting down.
TTGACGAAGCGTTGCGACGCCACCGGTGGCAAATCGCTTGCTGATTGCCGCTTGCTGCGTAGTGTCGGTCGCTTTCGCGATTTGCGGGTTGATGCTATTCGCGAAACCAACGTTACGGGTGCGATCGGTGGTACCGTAGTTAACGAAACCGCTGGCTTGAGCATCAAACTCGGCCAAGGCGTCTTCCACACCGCCGACCTGGTTGGCCCGCAAAACGCCACGAGGCAGGGTGCGGTTGCCGTCGCTGTCGACGGTCAACGGAACCGATTGGGTGGTCGATTGCTGAATGGCGATGTCGTAGATGCTGCCGAACTGGTCCGCATTTCCACTGGTGAACTGAGTCGCGATGTTTTGGCGGAACTCAGCGTTACCGTTGGTGGTAATGAAGAACTTCGAGTTCTGAAGCGCGATCGATACGCACTCTTCCAACGTCAGATCCCAGAATTGGTAATCGTGATTACCAACGGTCAACGGAGGAAGTGCACCGGTGGTTTCAGCCAAATGCTCAACCTCGACGTCGGGATACTCGATCGCCGTCGCTTGATTGAGATAGAACTGAAGGTCCGGGGACTCATTCAGAAAAAACGGTTGTGTCGGTGCGCATCCACACGCGAATAGGATGGTAATCCCAAGCTGAAGATACGCAGTAAATCGTAACAGCGAGCGGTTCATGCTCAAGGCTTCCTGGGCGGTGCCGCCGTGAAACACGCTTTAACGGTATCGCCATGAAGACGACGAGCGCATTTCGATCGGGCCGAGTGTGGAAGCCCCCCTCCGTGAGGTCCCGAAGCTGCCACGTAGCAACTCGAGACCTCCTCGTCCGAAAGTAGTTATCGGAGTCCGGTTAGGTAAACTTTGACGCTTCTGAGAATTTTCTTGAAGTCGAAGCAAATTTGTGCTGAAGTGCCGGTTTTAGGTGCAATTCGCCGTGCAATTCACGGACATTTGCCTCGTTGCGCCCCCGCCGCCATCTCAATGCCATCTACTTTGGGTAGCGATGCGGCGCGAACGAGAACACTTCTACTCTTCGATCAAATCGAGCGGGTCGGCGAGTTGCAGCTTTGGTGCGGGAGCTTCACCGGGGGCCGGGTGAACCGAATCGACCTTGAGATAATCGGTGACTTGGTCCGGCAAGACCGATGGATCCGCAATGTCCTCGACCGCTTGGACCAATCCGTCCTGCTGGGACGCCGATGATGGACGAGGCCCGATTTTCAATGCTTCCCATGGTTTTGGGTAAAAATAGGTCGTGACCGTCCGGCATCCCTTTTTCTCGTAGCTGCCACGATGTTCGGCGTTGTGCCACGCCATCGCCTCGCGGCTCGACGGTGCGATGCAATAGGCGATCTTGCCACCGACGTAGGTTGGACGGTTGTATTTTCGGCGATAGGACTCGGGCAACCGGTTTCCCAGCGGTCCAATCACATCAATTCGCGGATAAACCGGTTGGTTTTCGCGATCGGGGTGATGTGCATCTGCCGTGACGGCGAAACAGGCGATCGTAAGGGCAAGAAAAATTCGTGACATAACTTTGCCGTTTGCAGCGGGAATCAAAGGTCGGAAGATGCTTGACGTCATTGCAATGGTTGTCATAACGATTTTGTCGACAACGACATCCGTCGCTACCTTGTGCAGTCGGCATCGATCGTGACGACGATTCACTCACGCAACGATTATTCGGAAAATGCGGGCATCGCTAATTTTCCGGCTGGGACCGCGATCGATAATGCCACCCCAATATGGACAGATTCAGCAGCCAAATCGATCCAAAAATCAACGAGGCATAAGGCAACCAAACGATCGAAACGAGCGACCCCACGAGAAACAAAACGCCTAGAATCGCCGCGCCGCCCCACACGTGGCCTCCCATCGCAATGAAACCGAACCCGCTGAGCGCTGCGGCGATCGGAAATAACACCCGATGATCCAGCGAGCCGAACGTCAACAACAAGTTCATTGTCAGCAGCGTGGCTAAGTAGCCGATCCAGATCGACCAGACGGGACGTTCGGCGACGGTTCGCGGTAAAAATTGCCCCCGCCGCGCCCAGTAGATCCATGAAAATATGAATGACAGCATTGTGATTCGCGGCCCCCAGTAAGCGATCCCGTGCGGCAGCGAATAGAACCGATCAAGCCAAAACATTGCCACATGGGCAATGAAGATGATCATTCCGATGCCGACCAGGGTGTTTCCCCAGGCGGCAAAATAGTTCTGATGCTGGTCACGACGAATTTCGCGAGCGACTCGATCCAGAATCCCGCTGCTCGATGCTGCAACTTCCTCGCCCGCGAGATAGCGATCCAGGTCCTCCGCCAACGCCTCGGCCGAGCGGTAGCGACACTCGGCTTCGTAGTGCATTGCTTTCAAACAAATTGCTTCCAAATCGGTGGGGATCGTGTGGCGAATCAGACGCGGCGAGATTGGGTCGTCGTGCAGTACCGAGCGTAGAATGTCGGCCGCCGATTGGCCTTGATGGGGCGGATGCCCGGTCAGCAACGCATACAGGATCGCACCGAGCGAATAGATGTCCGACGTTTCGTTGACGTCACGTCCCCCGGCGGCCTGCTCGGGACTCATATAATGAGGGGTTCCCAAAACTTGTCCGGTGCGTGTGACCAGCGCCCCGTCACGGTGCCATTTGGCTAACCCAAAATCGGCGACCAACGGGCGTCCGTCGCTTGAAATCAGAATATTTTCGGGCTTCAGATCCCGATGCACGATGCCGGCACGGTGGGCGTAGGCGACCGCACACGCCACGTCGCGAACGATCGTGGCCGCTTCGGCATCATCCCAACACCGGTTGTCCGAATTTCGGGCGTCGACTTTTTGCTGCAGCGTCGGCCCTTCGACCAAGGTCATCGAAAAGTATTCATAACCTCCCCATGTCCCGATATCGTGAATCGCAATGATACCGGGGTGATGCAACCCGGCCGCCGCTTCGGCTTCGATCCGAAACCGTCGCCGTTCTTCTTCGCAGGCCAAAACGCCACTGCTGATCAATTTCAACGCGACGGGACGCCCAAGATTGTCTTGGATCGCTCGGTACACGACCCCCATGCCGCCGCGAGCAATCTCACACTCGATCCGATAGGGCCCGATCCTGGTGCCCGCTAACGTGGGAGCGACCGAAACCGAACTTGCATCGCCCGCGAGCCAGTGATGATTGCGAAAAAAACTTTTCAGTTCGCCAGCAAATTGGGGGTACGCGATCAGATATTGGTTGGGGTCGGGGGAGAGTCCTTTTTCCTGTCGCTCGATGAAATCGGCCATCACGCTATCAAGCAGCGTTCCTTCCCCGGCAACGGTCGGGGCGATCGGTGAATTCAATTTATCTCTGGACGGCACGTTCATCTCTTGAGTATACCCCGAAAGAACGACCATCCCAGCGAACGGAATTCGCGGGGACAGTCATGAATCCGAAACGCCTTTGCTGCGGCAGCGTAGCAAGAACGACGACAAAAACCTCATGATGAACGCATCACCTCAGGATGGATCCGAACCTGACGCAATCCAACTCTCCATCGTAATTCCGTTGTACAACGAAGAGGAATCGGTAGGGCCGTTGATCGCTGCGCTGAAAGAAACATTCGCAGAGGAACCATCGAGGCTAGAGATCATCTTGGTCGACGACGGCAGTATCGACCAAACCTACTCCAACGCCACGGCGGCCGCCGATGCGTCAGGTTTGCCCATTCATATCGTCTCGCTATACCGCAATTTCGGTCAAACCGCGGCGATGCAAGCAGGGATTGATGCAGCCCAAGGCCGGTTGATCGCGACGTTGGACGGAGATCTGCAGAACGATCCCGCCGACATCCCGAAAATGGTCGCCCACTTGGAAGCCAACCAATTGGATCTGTTGGTGGGTCGCCGTAAAAAACGCCAAGACGGCTTTCTGCTGCGATTGGTGCCGTCATGGATCGCCAACCGATTGATCGCCAAGGTCACCGGAGTGCAGATCCGCGACTACGGATGTAGCCTCAAGATCTATCGAGCCTCGGTGATCAAACAAGTCAAGCTGATCGGCGAGATGCACCGCTTTATCCCAGCATGGGTTGCCGCGGTGACACATCCATCGCGAATTTCCGAGATCGAAGTCCGTCACCAGGCTCGCCAATATGGCAGTTCAAAGTATGGCATCTCTCGAACCATCCGCGTGGTGTTGGATTTGTTGTCGGTGTTGTTCTTTATGAAATACCGAGCGCGTCCAGGGCACTTTTTTGGCAGCGTTGGCCTCTTTGTCGGCGCGATCGGAATGCTGATGCTGGGCAGTCTCGGGGTTGCCAAGTTTGCCTTTGGTCAAGACATCGGAACCCGCCCCATGTTGTTGATTGGCACGATCGCCACGCTTTCCTCGCTGCAGCTGATCTGCTTTGGTGTGATGGCGGAAATGCTGTCGCGGATCTACTACCAATCCTCCAGCCAACCCGGTTACTTCACGCGTCATCATCACACGACCCTCGCAGCCAACGCCCACGCAGCCAATGTGGCGTCCGGCCGTGGCGATGCGTCCGGATCGGTGTCGGTCCCCCGAGATTATTTATTGCCGCTTCCACACAGCCCATCCGAGACTCCTCGAGAAAGACGAGCTGGCTAAGCCAATGCTTGATTGGATCCTAGAAAAACGCTATCGATTTGCAGCGGTTTTGCTCGCCTACTTCGGTTTGCACGTCATCGTGCGTGTCTGCATTTCCGGTTCGCTCGATTTTGACGAATCCGAACAAGCGTTTTTGTCTCAGTGGTTTTCGCTTGGCTACAACAGCCAACCACCGCTGTACACGTGGATGCAAACAGCCATGTTCCATGTCTTTGGCTACGGCGTGATGCCGCTCGCCTTGCTGAAAAACGTGTTGTTGGCACTGACGTACCTCTGTGTCTTTGGCACCGTCCATAAAGCCACCGGGAATGCCGCGATGGCGTTGGTCGCTTCGCTTGCGATGATGACGATCCCGCAAATTTCCTGGGAAAGCCATCGCGATCTGTCGCACACCGTGGCGGTCACGTTTGCCGTTAGTTTATTGGTGTACTGCGTGGTTTCGCTGCGTCACCAACCGCACTGGAAATGGTACGTTGCGATCGGTTTGACCTGTGGCTTTGGCTTACTGAGTAAATACAACTTTGCGATTGTGATCGTGGCGGTGGCCGCTGCGGCGATTTCGGTGCCAAGTTATCGCCGCTGGTTGCTTGATCGTCGTTTGATCCTTTCGGTTGTCGTCGCCGCCGTGCTGGTTGCACCTCATACCTATTGGGCGATCGATCATCTTCAGCTGGCGTCATCCAAAACCATTTCGACGTTGACCACCGAACAAACGGATTCGTGGAGCAGCAATGTTTCGCACGGGGCTTACGCCCTGGTGACTTCCACGCTTGCATGTTGCTTGTTAACGCTGGCGATCTTTTTGGTTGCCTTTCGTGACTCGCTAAAAAGCATCCTGTTGCAATGGAAATCCAATCGCGATGCGACCGACCCAACCACGTTGTTGATTGAACGATTCTTTTTGATTGTCGGACTCGCACTGATGATGCTTGTATTGTCCGGCAATGCACTGGAGTTCAAAAACCGCTGGATTCAACCGTTTGCGTGTTTGTTTCCCGCCTACTTGATGCTCCGCGTGGGTCGATACGCCTACCTTGACCGCGTAGCGATGAACCGCGTTTGCATCAGTGCGGTGACGTTGATGGCGGTCGTTTTGGTCGCGATCGTCGCCCGCCCCATGTTTTCGCAAAAACGCAACCGGTTCATCTGGTTGAACATTCCCTATCCGCAGTTCGCTCAAACGATTCAAGATGAAGTCGGATCGACACCGGCGATCATCATCACGCCTCATATGCACAGTGCCGGAAATTTGAAACTTCAATTTCCTCACTCGCTGGTCATTTCGATGGACCAACGTCACTTGGTCGATAGCGAATCGCTGCTCAAAATCCTGGCTCGCGGCAATCAGCAGGTCGTCGTGGCAAGTGATGCTTGCAGCCCCAATGCCAACGATCAACTAAGCGAATTTGCGATCGAAATCGTCGGCCAACCGACCGATCGATTGGTTTGGCAGAGTCGCCGATACCGCTACTTGTATGGTGACGAATCGGCAACCACGACACTCGGCTTTGCACAAATGGAACATTCGATCGATCCGATCGCGGCGATTTACGATCCGTTATCCGCCAGTGATCGGATCGGAGCCTTGCCACCCCAATCCGCAACGCGGTGATCGCCATCAACGCACTGGTCTTGTCTTGTCAGGCTTGAATTTGGATAGTGACCCCGTGAAGGAATCAACTTGATTCGCTCATTGGCTAGACAATCGGTCGCACATCGGTGTTCCGCTGTGTTGCCATTTCCCCTCTCACCGCACCTCTTTTTCAGAAAATGCCGGATAGATCGTGACCAAGATTGATCGATACATCCTGATTCTTTTTATCCGCACGGTGGTGGTATGTTTTTGCTCGATCGCGGGCATTTTCATTGTTTTCCACGCTTTCACCAGCCTGGATGATCTGGTGCACCTCGGTCGCACCGAGGGCGGTTTAGCGGCGGTGATGCTGCGGTATTACGGCCCCTACATGCTGTTGCTGTTTGATTGGACCGGCGCGATCATCGTATTGATGTCACTGCTGTTTACGGTCGGTTGGCTCCGCCGGACGGGCGAATTGACCGCAACATTGTCCGCCGGCATCTCGCATGGCCGCATTCTGCGTCCGATGTTGATCGCGTCCTTTTTCATCATCAGTCTTCAATTGGCCAACCGCGAATGCTTGTTGCCTCATTACCGCGACGCGTTGGCGATGAAGGCCAAAGAGTTGGAACAGGAATCCGAGCAACCGATTCTTCCTTGCTACGATTTGACCAACCAAATTTTGATCGAGGGAGCTTCGCTGCTGCCTCGCAGCAAACGAATCAATTACCCCAGTTTTCGTCTCGATGGTGACTTTGAGGGATTCGGTGATTTGATTACCGCGAAATCGGCACAGTGGAGCGAAGCGACCGAGGATCATGCCGAAGGCTACTTGGTTAGCGGGATCAAACGTCCAGAGAATATCGCCTCGCTCGCCTCGGTCGGAACGGAACACCGGCCCGTGATTTTGACGCCTCATGACCACCCGTGGTTGAAACCGAACGAGTGTTTTATCGCGACGACGATCAATTCCGAGTTCTTACAAACCGACCAATCGACATCTCGTTTTGTTTCGATTTCCGAAATCGCCTCACGCGTCAAAAACCCCGCCGTGCACAGCAGTTTAAGCGTTCAAGTGTTACTGCACGAACGGATGGTTCGTCCGCCACTGGATTACGCGTTGGTGTTGTTGGGGCTACCAATCGTGGTCAATCGACGTGGTCGCAATTTATTCTTGATGATTGCCGTGGCCATCGGCACCGTGCTGTTTTTCTTCGCCATCAAAACGCTTTCCGGTGCGATGGGCGGCAGCGGTTATTTGTTGTCACCGGCGATGGCGGCCTGGGTGCCGCTGTTGGTGCTTGGACCGATCGCCTACGTCCGTTTTCGAGAAGTGCAGACCGAATGAATCCTGCGGACATTTCGGTCGTCATTCCGACGCTCAATGAAGCGGCCACGATCAAAAATGCGGTCGGCTCGGCGATCGATGCCGGCGCGGCCGAGATCATTGTCTGCGATGGCGGAAGCGTGGATCAAACGATCGAGATGGCCACGGATGCCGGCGCATCAAAGATCATCCGTTCGGTCCCTGGGCGTGGCATCCAACTAAACGCAGGTGCCGTGTTCGCCAGCCGCGAAGTCGTGCTGTTTTTGCATGCCGACAACCGGCTCGGCCCATCGTGCTTGCAGCAAATATGCGAAGTCCCTGATGTGGTTTGGGGTGCCTTCATGCAGCGCATCGATCATTCCCGATTCGCCTACCGATTGATTGAAAAAGGAAACGCCGCGCGAGTGCGTTTTCGCGGCATGGCGTTTGGCGATCAAGCGATCTTTGTCCGCCGAGACACCTACAAAAAGGTGGGCGGTTTCGAAGAGATCGAATTGATGGAAGACGTTGCTTTTTCTCGTACCATGCGGGCGATCGCCAAACCCGTCTTGCTACCCGGGCCGGTGACGATCAGTGCGAGACGCTGGGAACAACGCGGCATCGTTGGACAGACGCTGCAGAATTGGAATCTGCAATGCCGTTACCGTTTCGGAGCGTCCCCGCGGCAATTGGCAAAGCGGTATCGCTAGCGTCCATCGTGCCCCGGGCTTCCTTATCACGCGGGCTTCCTTGGCATACAGGCTTCCTTTTCACACGGGGATTCGTTGCACGCGGGGATTCGTCGCACGCGAGGCATGCGGGGATCCCGGCAACCCGTTTGTCGGTTAAATTAGCATCCCGAATCCTGATTGCAGCCCCGCTTTACCGCTAGGAAAGTTCATTGGCAAATCCGCCTATCATCTTCACGCATTACGGCAACAGTCGCTACTTGCCCTATGTTCTCGAGACGGCTCGGCTGACGAATCCTGACAAGGAAGTGGTTCTGCTGGGCGATGAAAAGAATCGTTGGATTGGCAAACAAAAAGGAATCACGCATCGGCAGTTCCGTGACTTCGATTACGGTGACGCCATCGATCGTTTTGATCGCTGTTATCGTCCGATCCAAGGCCCTCAGCATCACCACATCAAAGGGGGCGAGGATTGGTTAAAGTTCGTATTCAAACGCTGGTTCTTTGTCCACAACTTCCTCGTTGCTCACCAATTCGATTCGTTTTGGCACTTTGATTCGGACACGATGATCTTGGAATCGTTGGCGGACCACGAAGCCAAGTTCGAATCGTACGAGTGTACCGAGCAGTGCAATGGACAATGCGTCAATGGATACGTCTCGGGATCGGCCTTTGTTTCGCGATACCTGCAAAAGATCAATTCGATCTTTGAAGACACCCGTTTTCTAGAAGCGAAACAACAGGAACTCGAATCGCTGCATCCCAATTGGGCATTCACCGAGATGTCAGCGTACGAATGTTTGAAGCAAGACGAGCAAGTCCGCTCGATCCCGCTGAGCAGCATCATTGATGGGACCACGTTTGACGATTGCATCTGCCATGAACATGGCATGCAAATGGAACGATTGTTCAATGGCCGCGAGATCAAAAAGATCTATTGTTCCGCAGAGGGTGGGTTCTATGGTCGCAACGCCACCACCGGTGAAGCGGTCCGCATGATCACGCTGAACTTTAGCTGGGTCCCGGTGGTTTTGTTCGATGTGATCTTCAGAGAACTGAAAAAACGACAGGGATCTCCTGCGACATCCCGCTCACCGAATCTTGACAGCGTGCCGAGCATGAATGACATCGCCTGGCGAACCCATCGGCTGCATTGTCTGTGGTGGCAGCTGAAAAACGGATCACGAAAGCTTCGAAAATCCCGCGTTTGAGCCGGCAACTGGCAGCGTCGCCGCTTCGTTTCGCAATCAAACCAGGATCAGTTTGCTCGCGGATGCGCCTTTTCGTAAACCGACAGCAGATTCGCAGCACTGACGTGCGTGTAGATTTGAGTCGTCGCAAGGCTTTTGTGACCCAACAACTCTTGCACGCTACGAATGTCGGCGCCGCGATCAAGTAGATGCGTCGCGAAACTGTGCCGCAGCGTATGAGGACTGGTGCGTGAATCGAGCCCCACCACGGCGATATGTTTGTCGAGCATTCGTCCGACACTGCGAGTGGTCAAAATGTTGCCAAACCGATTGACGAAAACCGGCGCATCGCGGCCAAGTTGTTCCGTCTTGGGATCGCGAATTCGACGCTGCTCATATTTCTTGATCGCTTTGATCGCGAACGATCCAAGCGGGCTGATTCGCTCTTTGCGTCCTTTACCGCGAACTCGCAAGATCTGTTGCTCAAAATCCAAATCGCGATCACGCAGCGCGACCAATTCGCTGACACGCAGCCCGGCCGAGTACATGGTTTCCAAAATGGCTCGGTCTCGAAGTCCCGCGGTGTCGCCGCCCGGCGGGGCAAGCAGCAACCGGCCGACCTCGTCGTTACTCAACACGTGCGGCAATTTGCGTTGCCGCCGTGGATTGCGAAGCGGTTTCGCAGGATTGCTGTCGGCGATCCCTTGCCGCATCGCAAACCGATAGAAACTGCGGAGCGAGGCAAGTTTGCGGGCGATCGTGGTCCGCGCGTAACCGGCTTCTTGCAACGCGGCTTGAAACGTACGCAGTTCTTGTGGCGAAAGCGACTGTGGTTTTGGGACCTCGCCGCGAGTGGCGCGAAACCATTCGACCATGGCAAAAAGATCTTCGCGGTACGCTTTGATCGTCAGATCCGACGCATTGCGTTCGGTCGCCAAGTACCGCAAGAATTGAGTGATCGCGCTTTGCATAAAACAGCAGTGGGAGGAGCGTGCGAAGTGAAAGTCGTCATGACCGGGGGTCGTTGACGTTCAACCATTGCGGCGTCACCTCGCGAGACTCGCTCGACGATTTTCTCGCTCGGACCACCTTGCGACGAGAGTCTTAGTAGAAGTCGTCGATCGACAAACTGTCGAATTCTTCGCTGGCGAGCATGTCGTCTTCGCTCGGTACCGCATCACGAATTTTGCGGCTTAACATAGCTGCGTCATACCACGAGAATTCAAGATCAGGGTCCGCTGCGAATCGCGCCAATTGACGCAGCGTCTCATCCCGATTTTGATCATCGAACATGAAGATGAACTTCTCTTCGCCTTTGACCAGCGCTAAAACATTGATTTCCTGATCCATTGATGCAAGTGTCCATTTGCTAGTCACAACGCCGATGCCAAACAGCCGGGGTTACCCGACTTACCTGGCTTTCAGTATCGGCTCAGTGGCCATCGCAAGATGAGGTCCCTTGCGTCACTTCCACCTCGTGATTCGAGCATTTCTGTGATGTGGACGTGACAACAGAAACGAATGAAATCATCGCTACGTTTTAAATAACCCTGCCATCCTCCCGAACGCGCATCATCGCCCGTTTCAACGTAGTCGGCGAGACGATTTGTGAAATAAGAGTCATCACCGCGGTAGATTCGCGTGTGACTTAAAACCGGATCGTGGTTTACGATCGTCGCGGGGCGTACGGGCGAGGGCGGATCGGGGATCAAGTCGGTTGGTTCGGGCCAATTTGCTGGCAATGGAGCTTCGGGCAATTGATCTCGAAACAAGCCCAAGCCCACCTCTTCCGCGGTCGGTGCAAGCGGATCGCCGTGTCCATGGGGATCATGAGCCAACGCTTGGTTTTCGGCATACCGGTCGCTATCGATCGACGGCGTCGTCTCGGGTTGGATCCCGCCCATTTGCGTATCATGGTTGATGTTTGGCGGACGGAGCTGATTTCCGTCGAGCGGCGTTTCGGCTGAAACACGGTGCAGATGCCGTTGGGAAACCGCGGCCGGCTCGTCTGCCGATAGCGGCGATTGGGTTTCCAATTGGCTGCGAGCCAGTTCAAATTCGGCTTCGCGAACGATTCGCCGCGGGATCTCTTTCTCTTTGTCGGTACCCCACGGCAAACCATAGCCGGCGGGGATTGGATGGAACCCTTCGTTGGCAGCGTACCAGTGCACGGTCATTGCCATTCGCGGCGGATAGTAGGCCTGAAAATCGGTCACCGAGCCGACGACAATCGCCTCGACATCCATCATCTTTGCTAGACGTTGAAAATCCGCTCCCGTAGTCGGCTCGCCATGGGCCGCCGAATATTGCAGCCACTGCGCCTTGGTGACGCCCACCGGCATGACTTCGAATCCGGGAATGGCTTGCAGGGCAGCGTAGTAGCTTTCCGAGACCAATTCGGTATCAAGCGTCGGCTCGCTGCTTTGATTAAAGAACGGCAGCACCGCGACCCGTTTCATTTGCGGAAACGGATTGTGCAGCGATTCACGCTGGCGGGTGTCCGGAACCAACGAGCAACCGAGCGAATTGATCGCGGCGATCGTCAGCAGCAGGAACGAGCATAGGGGAGCGAGTTTCACGACATTTCTCGGCGCATCGATGGCGCACCCTGTCACTCCGCTCCCACCGATGTCATCGACCGATCTTCGCGTCGAAGATGAGGGAAATCAGGAAAAAAAATGGCATCCGCCGACAATGCGACGAATCGCCGCAACCCCACACGTTTACTTTTGGATGTAAACCGGAACGTAATAGGTGTGTCGCGGCGCGTAGCGGCTCGAGGTCATCGGAATCGCATTCCAACTCGGTCGCAAAGGTTCGCGTCCCATCCACAAATTGTATTCTTGCCGTGCAATCCGCTGCTGGGACCGGTACAAGGCACGAGCTTGACGAAGTTCGGCCGGCGTCTTGGGTGACAAAGCCTGACTGGTCGGCTGAGTCGCTCGTGACGGCGAATCCAACGAATCGAACAGCGACACTTGTTCACTAAACGTCATGTCCTCAGAATCTTGGGCCGCGGTGGGCCGAGCGTTAACGCTGAGGAAAACGGCCATAACGAGCGAGAGTGGCAGGATGTGACAAATACGCATAAATCACTTCACTATTTTCAGAGGTCAGGCGGGTGGGACGAACCCATCCAGGGCTCCTTTGAGAAATCGGAGTTCGCGGCAGAATGAATTCAGCCTCACCGTTAAAACTGTCCCGAGTCATTGATTTTTGAGGTCGAATTGACGGATTATTGGGGTCGTCCCCCTTCAAATTTGAAGAAAACTGAGTCCACTATGTAGGAACGAGAGTCGTTGACGGTTCTCGGGTTTTGGGAAATCAATCCTTTGCGTCTCTGTTTTCCCGTAAAACAATTCCACCCCTTTCTTAGTTCGAGGATTCTTTCCGTGTCCACTTTCCGAATGATGATCCCCACCTCTTTGGTTGCTGCTGCATTGATGGTTGTTGCTGTCGGTTGCAAGCCTCCTGCCCCGCCAGAGATCAACATCGACACAGACAGCGCTGAAGTAGAAGGTGGTTCGAACACCACTGCCGCAGTGGAAACTCCAAGCAACACCACCACTGCTGCAGAAACCCCAGCTGCTGAGTAAGAAACCCAGCTGCTAGGTAAGAAGCGAAGAAATCATCGCCTCAGGAGTTCGCTCCTGAAACGCGACTTCCATACGAAGACGTCTCTCCACAGCGGAGAGACGTTTTTTTTTGCCGCAAGCGTGAAAGCGTGGACCTTGGCTACGAAGTATCGAGGCATGTCGCTGTAAAGGAAGTCGTAGCTACCTTCGCCAGAAGGTGGTGACGCGAATCCGCCTGCCAACCATCCACGCTCTGGCAAGCGTAGTTGCCGAACGCCAATGCCGTAGTCGGCTGGCTCCGAGGGTTTCACCACGCTCGCCAAAGCCGCTAGTAATCCTCTTCGGCGGTCACCTGGTCGGCGACTTTCGCGAGCAAAGCATGCAGCTTTGCCTCAGCCGATTCCGATGACTCGAGATCTTCTCCACCGCTTAAACGCAGCTCGACGATCAACGCGGACACCAGAACACCGCCGAGTGAATCCGTGCAAAGTTTGACGAGGTCCTTGTGCGTGCATACGACTCGCGAGATCGAATCGCCAAGCGATCGAATCCACGTTCGTAGCGACTCGACCGTTTCCGGGGCATAGGGATCGTGATCGGGCAGTTCGCGCGATGCCACGACCGTGGCACCACATTTGATCAACGTTTCGCGAAAGGCATCGGGATTCCCAATCGCCGAAACGACCGCGATGCGGCATCCATCGAGCTGCTCGAGTGAGACTTGCTGATTCGGATACTCTAACAGCGATGTCGGGACGTGCTGACTTCGCACGATCGGCAGCGTCGCATTCGCATTGTGAATCTGCTGTTCGATTCCGCGAAGCCGATCTTCATCGACCGCATCGCAGCGGCTGATGATAACCAAATCGGCGCGTGCCAGACTGGAGACCGGTTCTCGCAACAACCCTCGCGGCAATAGGTGCCCAAACCCAAACGGATTGGTCGCATCAATCACGACCAAATCCAGATCACGATGCAAACGGCGGTGTTGGAACCCGTCGTCCATCAAGATCAACTGAACGTCCAACTCATCGACCGCGATCGATGCGGCGGCAACACGGTCGGGATCTTGCACATGCGGCACATCGGGAAGCCGAGCATACAACTCTAATGCCTCGTCATTGGCATCGGCATCGCCACGTCCATATCCACGGCTGACGATGCCCACACGAATGCCTTTTTGGCGAAACCACTTTGCCAAAAAACAAACCACGGGCGTTTTTCCGGTTCCCCCGGTGGTCAAGTTGCCGACACTGATCACCGGCACCTCGCATCGCAGGACGCCTTGGCCTGAATCGTAGCCGCGATTGCGTTTCCAAACGCCAACGGCGTACCCGCGACTGGCGAGCCACAATCCACCTCGCATCGCAGCCGCCAACGGACCTTTCCGCCCGCCGTTCATAATCGATCGATAGTCCATAAAATTCTGAGCCAATGCAGTGGCATCCGCTGTAGTCGCGTGAGAGGCAAATGGTGGACGCCGCTAGGCGTTGCGTCGTCCGAGTCCGACCAGATCGTCGACCGGTTCCTTGCTGTCCGAAAGAATTTCGTCGGTGCTCTGCGGGTCGATCTTGCGACACGATTCGGTTAACAAGTCCGCAAGATCATCGAGCGGATCTTCCCAGGTCTCGACGGTCGATTCAAGCGGAGGCACGTTGGCCATTTCATCCAACAACAGAATCATTCGCAAGCAATGGCGGAACAGAATTCCCTCTTCCTTTTGCAGCTTCCGCGCGGTGACGTACTTATTAAAATCGCCGCCGAATTCGAGCAACTCGCCGACAATCCAAACCGGACGCACGTTTACATTTTGCACACGAGGAAACTCTTCGCGAAATAGCCGCAATAGTTTTTCGCCGATCGTCAGCGGCCACACTCGTGGTTCATCAAACATCACTCGGCCAAAGCCGCGATCACGCACCTCTTCCTCTTCGTCATCTCCCTTGGCACCAAGTTCCTCGGCCGTCGCCAACCCCATGGTCAGCAATTGCGAATCCAACCGCGTTGTTGCCAGGGTGCCGGGAGGCATGTCATCGTACGAAGGCATCCGAACGTAACGGGCGACCGATCCAGGCACCTCTAGGACGCTTTCCAGTGCGGCGATCCGTTCTTGCGGATCGGCGATCGCCAATTGGTCCGCCAAGTAAACGCCGAACAACGGATTGATGCTTTTCAAATGCACCAGACGCTCCAATCGATCCGTGGGCGTTGCCAGCGTCGGACGATAATCATCGACCTCGTAGCCACGACTTTCGATCAATGCCGGATCTTGGTTGTCCTCTTCTTCGTTCGCCTTTTGGGTCTCATCATCGCCTCGCATTTGATCTAGCAAGTTGCCAAACAAACCTTCAGTCGCTTTGACCTCTGGCGCGTCGTCTTTAGATTTTTTGATCGGTTTGGGCGATGCCGCACGCGGTTTGGGATCCAGTTCGATGTAACCGGCTGTCCACAGCGTGATCAGCATCCGATTCAAATCACGCTGAGCTTCATCGATTCCATTGGGCGGCAACAGTCGACGTCCGACCAAATCGCGAATCGGTTGGACCTCGGCATTTTCGCCTAACAGATAAGCCAGTAACCGCCACGGCAATCGTCCTCGGCTGGACAAATTCGCGGCCGCAGCTTGTTGCAGTTGTTCAAACTGCGACACGGTCCAATAGGATTCGCCGCTCCGCCGCTTGGGCATTTTTTTCTTGAGCTGTTTTTTGGCCTTCATCAATCCCGGGTCCTTGGTGTCCTCGGGGATCGAATCGTATTTTTCTCGCCAGCGATTGATTTTGACGTCGTCTTCGTGAGCCAGCGAGAACACGTAGCCTCGATCGTCAAACTGAGGCCGCCCGGCTCGCCCAAAAATCTGTTGTGCCGACGATGGATCGACGAGCTTCTTTTTGTCCTTCGGGCCTTTCAGCAAACTAGGTAATACCACACTTCGCGCGGGCAGATTGATTCCGGCGGCGAGCGTTTCGGTACAGACACAGAAACTCAACAATTTTCGCTGGAACAATTCTTCGACGATCCGGCGATAGCGTGGCAGGACGCCGGCATGATGCACGCCGACACCACGCATCAAGATCGCCTTCAACTTCGGCCCCGCTCCCTCGCTCATGTCGGCCGCGTTCAAATAGTCCGCCAATTCAGCTTGCCGGGCTTTATCGATCAGACTTTTGCCCTTGAGCAGTTCCGCCGTCGTCCAGCACTGAGCACGACTGAAACAGAACAACAGCGCCGGCGTCCGCCGTGTGACCTCGTCGCCGGCGGCAATTTTTTCGGCAAAGTCGGCCAAAATGTCGTCTTCGATCCACTCGAATTGCAGCGGCACTTTGCGTTCGCTGCCCGACACCAATTGCAACCGCCGCTGATGCGATCGATACAACCACGACGTGAAATCCAACGCGTTACCGACCGTCGCACTCAGCAGCATTGTTCGCACATGCGGCGGCAACAACCCTAGCGTTAACTCCCACACGATGCCGCGTTCGGGATCGTTGAAGTAATGAAACTCGTCCATCACCACCGATGAAACATTCGAAAAATCAAACGACTCGGGGTTCAGCAGCCGATTGAGCAAAATTTCGGCGACCACGACCAACACGGGGGCATCGGGGTTGGCCGTGCGATTCCCGGTCACCAATCCGACCTGGTCTGCGGAAAATCCCCAGCGAACAGCCGACTCGCGAAGTTCGACCAATTTTTGGTCCGTCAATGCGATCAGCGGCGTGGTGTAGTACATTCGTTTGCCGGTCCGCAGCGCCTCGTAGACCGCCGCTTCGGCAATCAGCGTTTTCCCCGTCCCGGTGGGGGCACACACCAGCACTCCTTGCTCATTTGTAAAATACGCCAGCAAGGCCTCTTCTTGGACGGGATACGGTTGGAACGGAATCAGATCAAAGTATTCCGAAGCCAAAACGTCACGGTCGGGATTTTCGGTTGGTTGCGTCATAGTCTACAAGTTGTAACAGTCATCGCAGAACAATGGACCTAGGGAGACAAGAAACGATGCCAAGCCCACGCCAAGATGCTCTTTCAATCTGGAACGCCGGCGTCGATTCGGTTCGTGCCCACGAACGAGTCCTTTCTCAGATCCAAGTCGAAGCGGATCAACTCTGCGTCGCAGATCATTTTTTTCCGCTCGCGGATTTCGACCGCATTCTGGTTGTCGGCGCTGGCAAAGCGGCCACCGCGATGGCAACCGGGCTGGTCGCAGCGGTGGGCGATCGATTGCCGATCGAAGGTTGGATCAATGTACCCGAAGGCACCGTTCCCGCAGAGGGATCCGAAGTGCTTCGTCACATTCATGTTCATCCCGCTCGGCCAGCCGGAGTCAATGAACCGACCGCGGAAGGCGTCGAGGGCACCAAACAAATCCTGCGGCTTGTTGGTGAGGCGACCTCGCGTGATCTCTGCATCGCGTTGATCTCCGGCGGCGGCAGTGCACTATTGCCCGCGCCGGTCCCCGGCATCACGCTAGAGGATAAACTCGCAGTGATTCGGCATTTGAGCGGCAGCGGTGCGGACATCACCGAACTAAACACCGTTCGTAAACACCTTAGCGCGGTCAAAGGAGGCGGTTTGTTGCGTGCCTGCCGCGCCGGCCAGCTGATCACGTTGATTTTGTCCGACGTGCTGGGTGACCCCGTCGATTTGATCGCTTCGGGCCCGACCATCGAAGACACCTCTAGCAAAACCGACGCACTCGAAGTGCTGGCGAAATTTGACCCTCAGCAAAAATTGCCCGCGTCCGTTTACGACGCCTTGAAATCGGCTCCCGCCACGGCGGTAAAGCCCACGACCATCGCCACGACTTGCATCATCGGAAACAATGCCTTGGCGGTTGATGAGGCGGGAATCGTTGCCGAACGGCTTGGTTACAACCACATCATGCATTCGGCAACCGCCTGCGAGCCGTCGGCCGAACAGGTCGGATGCGAATTCGCCAGGATGCTGGTCGCAATGCTCCGCAGCGGCGACGATCATCGATCGAATTGTTTGATCACCGGCGGCGAGCCCGTCGTCACGCTCGCTCCCGCAGAGATCCGAGGACTCGGCGGCCGCAATCAGCAACTCGTGCTTGCCGCCTATCAATACCTACTCGACTGCGGCCTGAGTGATGACGAGTGGAATCGAATTGCGGTGCTCTCAGGCGGCACCGATGGCGAAGACGGCCCCACCGATGCCGCCGGTGCAATCCTCGACGCGAGTGTGCATCAAATCGCCTGCGAAAAACAACTCGACATCGCGGACTTCTTGCGACGCAACGATGCCTATCACTTTTTCAAACAAACCGATGGCCTGATCCTGTGCGGCCCCACCGGCACCAACGTATGCGACATCCGCGTCGGCGTGATCAAACCCTAGTCGCTGATCGCTCCGCGATCAAAGCGTTTCGCAGCAAGCAGGCCGGCGCAAGCCGCTCAAAGCGACGCCGAATCCACTGCCGATTCACTCCATTGTCGCTCGGCTTTCCAAACCGTCAGCGTGCATCAAAATCAATCATCGATGCGAAAGTAACGGTAGCTCCACTGCCGATTCACTCCATTGTCGCTCGGCTTTCCAAGCCGTTAGCGTGCGTCACAATCAATCATCGATGCGAAAGTAACGGTAGCTCCACTGCCGATTCACTCCATCGTCGCTCGGCTTTCCAAGCCGTTAGCGTGCGTCGCAATCAATCATCGATGCGAAAGCGACGGTAAACCCACTGCCGATTCACATCATCGTCGCTCGGCTTTCCAAGCCGTCAGCGTGCGTCACAATCGATCATCGATGCGAAAGTAACGGTAGCTCCACTGCCGGTTCACTCCATAGTCGCTCGGCTTTCCAAGCCGTTAGCGTGCGTCACAGTCAATCATCGATGCGAAAGTAACGGTAGCTCCACTGCCGGTTCACTCCATCGTCGCTCGGCTTTCCAAGCCGTCAGCGTGCGTCGCAATCAATCATCGATGCAAAAGTGACCGTGAAATTCATACGCCCTACTTGCTATGAACCACTTCCGTATCTCGAGTGCTTGCCCACACGATCCCCGCTCCCACCAATGCGATCGCGCTAGCGCCGATCAACCACATCACCGGCAAATGAGCTTGATCGTCCAAGTCACTTCCGAAAAACTGGAAGTGCTCGTGATAACGGCCCACCATTTCCAATAACCCGTTATGCACCAGATGCATCAACATGCCAGGCAGCACACTACCCGTGCGATACGCGATCCAGCCCAAGATGACTCCAAGTAGCGTCGTCGGGATAAAGCGTTCGATCAGCAGGGCGTTGCCGGTAAACACATGGAACAAACCAAACAAGACCGCCGTCAACAGTATCGTGCGTGCCGGTGACATCACTCGCAAGAACGCCGAGAACAAGAATCCACGAAAACACAACTCTTCGATCACCGCCGGAGCGACTGCAAACGTCAATAGCAACAGCCACGGTGGAACTTGTTTCCAGGCCGCCAATTGCCCCAACGCCTGTTCGATCCGTTCTTCACTGAGCCCACCGATTCCAATCGCTTCGGCGACCACAAACGCCTCGTGGGCAAGCGTCCAAGCTCCCATGCCGATCAGCACGACACCGACAAAACTGAGCAGCGGTGGCCTCTGCAAACGAAACGTGCTGCGGAATCGATGGCGTCCCAAGTACGTGGCCGCCAACGGCACCAATCCAAACGTCAACAATAGCGTCAGGATGTTCAACCAAAACGTAGCCGACAACGAAACCGAATCACCAAAGGTTTGCAAGAACCGCATCAATCCGTTGGAACCGACAAAATAGATCGGCACCAACAACGACAACATCAACGCCGCCGACTCGACACTCGGAACTGGCGTCACTTTCGGAGGCCGATGAAAGAACGATCCAATCGACTGTTCGCTCGTTCGCGTCACCGCGTCGGTACCGAACAATCGGGATGCCACCGCCAACGCAGCCGAGGCGTAACCAATCGTGCTGACAATGGCCGCCAACGCACCGACCGGATGGAACACGCCAGCAAGCAGATCGCGAGCGAGCAGCACGATGCTGATCAGCGGCGCGATCGCCAAAGGACCACTCAACTCGACGCCTGGCATTAGCGACAACATCCCTGGTGCAAGCGCCAGCAGCATCACCGGAATCAAATACGCCTGGGCCTCTTTGAACGATTTCGCAAAACTCGTCAAACACAACAGCAGTGCCGAAAAGAAACCGCTAAACAGCACCAACAACCCCAAAATTTGCAGCACGGCAATCAGCGGAAAAGCGTCGTCGCCGGTTAAAAACCGCATCATTCCGGACACCCAAAGCGTCGTGAACATCGCCAACAAATTGATCATCGCCGTCAACAACGCCACGATCACGACCGCGATGTACTTGGCGAACAGCACGTAAAATCGCGGCACCGGAGATGCCATCAACGATTCCATCGTGCCGCGTTCACGTTCTCCGGCGGTCAAGTCGATAGCGGGATAGACCGCTCCGGTGATCGTCATCAACACCAACACCAATGGCACGATCGTGGCCAACAGCGGCAGCTCGTCCTCTTGGCCGATTTCGTCCACGACAATGTCCGCCGGTGGCCGGTAATCGGGCGCCAACATCTTGGCGACATGCTGGGCAAAATTGGATCGCAACCACTGCAAACGTTCCACCAAGATGCGACGCGCGTTCTGGCTGCCGCCATCACCTCGAAACGCCGTGATGATGACTTGCGGTGGGTCTTCAAACTTGATTTTGACAGCCAGATCGATCTGGTTGGCGTGCAGTGCATCGACCGGATCAATGTCTTCGCTCAAACGAATATCGAATTCGGCAATCCCTCCGCCGCTCGATTTTGCGACCGAATCGGGCGGCGCACTCTGGGGATCATCCAAATAAGAACGCAGCAGTTCGCCTTCGCGTTCGCTTGCCACTCCGACCAAGTAGACGTTGGTGGGCCGGGCGCCGGAGGTCAACAAAAAACGATTCAGCGCCATGCTCAACAGCGGATACAACAACAGCGGCATGATCAACAACGTCATCACAGTCCGTCGATCACGGATCGTTTCCCGCAGTTCTTTTTGACAGAGCCGTAAGATTCGCCCTTTCATCACGTGTCCGCTCATGCTGCCGCCTCGCCGTTCATCAAGTCGACAAACATATCAACAAGGTGTTCGCGACCGGTGGCTTGCCGCAGTTCACTCATGTCGCCTTCGTATTCCAATCGGCCTTGATGCAACAAGCCAAATCGATCACACAATCGCTCGGCTTCATCGAGTCGGTGCGTGCACACCACCACGGCCTTTCCGGCTTGCCGCAAATGACCGATGTATTCAAAAATCGTTTGCACGCCGACGACGTCCAAACCACGCGTCGGTTCGTCCAACAACATCACCGGCGGATCGTGAATCAAACCGCGCACGAGCGTCACGCGTTGGCGTTGACCGGTGCTGAGCGTCCCAGCCCGTCGATCGAGCAAATGCTCGATTCCCATCAGCTTTGACAGCTCTTCGGCGCGGGTCGCTGCAAGATCAGGATCGACGCCATACAGATCGCCGAAATACAACAACATCTCGCGAACACTCAGCCACGGATAAACGCCATCGTTGGATGACACAAATCCCAATCGCGACTTGACTGCGATAGGATCGACCGTGGTATGAATCCCGTCGACCGCCGTGTAGCCGCTGTCGGGTTCAAGCAACCCGAGAATAATTCGCAGCGTGGTTGTCTTTCCCGCTCCGTTGGGGCCCAACAATCCATACACCTCTTCCTGCGGCACCGTCAGCGACAAGTCGTCCACCGCGCGGACTTCGCCGTCGTCGAGCGAAAAAGTTTTAACGAGCGAACGGACTTGAAGCATTCGAATGTCGACCGCAGCAGAGGTTTGGAAAAGGCGTTTCGTTTCACCAGGATACCAAATGAACGATCACGCCTGGGGCTCGGTCATTTTCCAAGGATCAAGTGCTTCGGTGAGGGTGTCCTCGGGCAAAATTCCCTTTTCACGACACAGTTCGCGAATCGTTTGTCCCGATGCAAACGCCTCCTTGGCCAATTTCGCAGCTTGCTCGTAACCGATCAGCGGATTCAGACTGGTGCACATCGACAAGCTTTTTTCGACCGATGCTTCACACGCCTGCTCGTTTGCCTCCATTCCCTCGAGACAAAATTCGACAAACGCATCGCAACCGTTTGATAACAAGTGAATCGACTCGAGAATCGTATGCCCCATCACGGGCATCATGATGTTCAGCTGGAAATTTCCTCCCGCCGCACCGCTAACGGTGATGCAGGTGTCGTTGCCCATCACACGAGCGGTCAACTGCATCATCGATTCGCACATCACCGGGTTGACCTTGCCAGGCATGATCGAGCTGCCCGGTTGGCGGCTTGGCAATTGAATTTCAAAGAAACCACAACGCGGACCGCTGCCGAGCCATCGAATGCTGTTGGAAACGTTAAACAATGTCTGTGCGACACATTTAAGTTCTCCGTGCGATTGCACCAACGCGTCTCGCGTTGCATTGGCTTCGAAATGATTCGCCGCTTCGACAAACGCAATCCCGGTTTTGTTGGCCAGTTCTTTGGCAACACGAGCACCAAATTCAGGGTGCGTGTTGATGCCGCTGCCCACGGCGGTACCACCGACAGCCAACTCCAAAACCGCATCCCGAGCGGCCTCGGCTCGCGAAATCGACAATTCGAGTTGCCGGGCAAACCCACCAAATTCTTGGCCTAACCGCAGCGGCGTCGCGTCCATCAAGTGAGTGCGTCCGATCTTGATGATCTTGTCCCACTGTTTCGCCTTGTCAGCCAGCGACGCGTGCATTTTGCGAAGCGCTGGCAGCAGCTTGGTTTGGATTTGAATCGCCGTGGCCACATGAATCGCTGTCGGGAAGGTATCGTTGGTACTCTGCCCCATGTTCACATGGTCGTTGGGATGAATCGGCTTTTCCAGTCCCAAGCGATCACCGCCAGCGATCTCGATCGCACGATTGCTGATCACCTCGTTGATATTCATGTTGCTGCTGGTTCCCGAGCCTGTTTGGAAAACATCGATCGGGAACTGGTCGGCAAGCTTGCCGTCGGCGACTTCTTGGGCCGCTTGCAGCATTGCTTCGACTTGAGCGTCCGTCAGCGGATTTTTGCCGGATCCAGTCAATTTCTGCAGATCGCGATTCGCGACGCCACAGGCAAATTTGACCAATCCCATCGCCGAGATCATTGACGGCATCAATTCCCAACCGCTGATCGGAAAGTTTTCAACAGCTCGCTGAGTTTGGGCTCCGTAATAAGCCTCGGCGGGCACTTGAACGTCGCCCATGGAATCATGTTCGGTGCGGTACTGGGTCATCGGTTTCACTTCGTCGATTGCGGGTTTCAAAAACGTTCGCTAAGGCCGCCATCATAAAGCGCCGAAGGACGTTTTGACGAGGCGGCTACAGCGTCGCCGTTCCGATCGCCCAAAGCCCCGCGATTCCTTGCATCCTGTTTGACATCCCCACCTCCCCCCACCACGGCCGTTGAGAAAGTGTTTAGAATTGGCGGTTGATTTGCTCCCTCCCCACCTCATCCCCCTCTTTCTTTACGGCCACCGCATGATGCGTCCCAGATCGTTTTTTCTTGTTTTATTGCTCCTTACCCTCGTCTTGTGCGTCATCCCCAGCGGCGTCATCGCTCAATCGGCCCCGGCATCCGCAGATGCTTTGGCTGCCGAAATGATCCCCGGTACTACCGCGGACGTGACCGTCACCAGCCATCCGCTGAATCAAACCTCGGTGCTGATTTTGGCGGTTGGCATTTTTTGTGTGCTGGGGATGATCATCGCCCTGAAACTGAACGCGTTTCTCGCGTTGATCGTTTCGGCGTTGATCGTCAGTTTGTTGGTGGGGCTGACGCAAGGAGGAACGGCGGGAGCTCGAATGGATGCGGTTGTCACGGCCTTTGGCAGTTCGGCCGGCAGCATCGGTATCGTGATCGCGATGGCAGCCATCATCGGCAAATGTATGCTCGACAGCGGAGCGGCCGACCGCATCGTCCGCAGTGCCGTCAACATCACCGGAGAAAAGAAGGCGTCAGTCGGCTTGATGGTCAGCGGCTTTGTGCTCGCGGTGCCGGTGTTTTTCGACACCGTCTTTTACTTGCTCGTCCCGCTGGCTCGAAGTCTGCATCGTCGAACCAACAAAAACTATCTTCGTTACCTGATGGCAATCGCCACCGGCGGTGCAATCACCCACACGTTGGTTCCTCCCACACCAGGTCCGCTGTTGGTCTCGTCGATCCTCGGAGTCGACATTGGCATGATGATGTTGGTAGGCACCTTGGTCGCGTTGCCGGCTGCGATTGTTGGCTTGATTTTCTCAATCTTGATCGACAACAAAAGTCCTGTCGAAATGCGTCCACTCGGCGCCAATGAAAACAAACACCAACCACTGCTTGATAATCAATTGCCTTCGTTCTGGATCGCATTACTGCCGGTGATATTGCCAGTCGTGTTGATTGGTGCTGGTACGCTTGCCACCACCGTGGCGGATCGCGAAGACCGTGCGATGTTGAGTGTTGCGGACATCAAGGACTTTGATGCATTGGCCGGCCAACTCGCCGCTGCGACGCCCAATTCGCCTGCGGGCCGTGTGATGGCAAGCAGTGCGTTGAACGAAAACGAGGTGACACTGCTAAAAAAGCCCGCCTCTAGTGACGCTGCAAAGAGCGAAGTGGTGGCGGTGCTCAACGAAGTACTGCTTGACCCAGAACTGTACGCTGAGGAAGCTTTTTTGGGGGTCGCGTTGTCGGACGTTTCCAAGTCAAAGATCAATGCAAATCAATTGCGAATGAAACCGGTCGACCGCCGGCGGATGAACCGCGCCCTGCTTGAAGACGCGTTCCCCGATCTGATTGCAGCGCATCAATGGAATTCTCCCAATCGTGAACTCGCCGAATCATTGTCGTTATGGAGCAACCCGAACTTTGCGTTGTTGTTGGCAGCAATCTGCGCGATGTTGACGCTAAAGGTCGTGCGTCAATTAAGCTGGCGTGATCTTGCCGTGGATGTCGAAGAATCGCTGATGAGCGGTGGGGTGATTATTCTGATCACCGCCGCGGGCGGCGCGTTTGGATCGATGCTGACCGATACGAACATCAGCGACACGATCCAGCAAGCGTTCCAAGATCAGGGCGGAGCAGGGCTGGCGCTGCTTGTGCTGGGATGGACAATCGCTGCAGTACTGAAAATTGCGCAAGGCAGCAGCACCGTGGCAATGATCATCGGCGCCGGAATGATGTCCGCGATCATTGGCGACGCGAAACCCGATTTCAACATGGTCTACGTCGCGACCGCCGTGGGAGCCGGATCCCTGATGGGCAGCTGGATGAACGACAGCGGGTTTTGGGTGTTCACCAAAATGGGCGGACTGACCGAAGGCGAATCGCTACGTAGTTGGACGCCCCTATTGGCGGTGTTGTCGCTCGTGGGTTTGTTGGCCACGCTATTGTTAAGCCAAGTCCTTCCATTGCGAGCCAGTTTGTGAGCGTGCCGTCGCCACCCCCCGAAAATCCTTCTGCCGAGAATCCACTGGATTCGGCTGAACGCGTGACAAGCCCCAGGTGGCTCGGCTGTGCCGCCACGCTTGGGTCCGTTGTCGTGACGTGCATCCTGCTGTTCTTTAACGCCTCGTTTGTGATGGCGCTTTTGACCGCCGTCGAATCCAAATTTCCCATTTGGGCCAAAAATGCCGAGGCGTCCCAGTTCATCTTGTTTACGATGCCGCTTGTCCTGGTCGTATTGCAGTGGATGCTGATTGATTACGCTCGCAGCCGATTCCGGCGTTAGGCTCCGTCGACGGAATCGGGTGAGGCTCGGCGGCAGCAGCGATTACAATAGTCAAAACTTCTCGATTGATCGCAGTGACGCAAGCCTCTCTTCACACCAAACCGATGTCTGAAACACGTTTGATAAAACCCCACCAAAGCCGACTCAAACGCGTTGTTGGTGCAGCGATGCGGATTACCGTCATCGGGTACGCAACGATCTTGGTCTTCATGGTCGCCATGGAAACTCGCTTGGTGTACCCCGGCGCGTTCATGAACATTCCGCCGGACTCCGCCCCAGGAGTCGTCTCGGTCGACTACGAATCAGCCGATGGCACAACGTTGACCGGACAACTCTACGAACATCCAAACGCCGCACACACGCTTGTCTATTTCCACGGCAATGGCATCACAGCGGCCCGTGAGAGCACGACTGCCGCTTGGCTCGGCAATCAACTCAAAGCCAATGTCTTCGTCCCCGAATACCGTGGTTTTGACGGCATGCCGGGTTCCCCCGACGAAGCAGGCGTGATCGCCGACGCCGTGGCCGGTCGCGATTTTGCATGTCAACGGTTTTCGATCCAACCGACCGACTTGATTCTGTACGGTCAATCGCTGGGCGGTGGTTGCGCCGTCGCGGTGGCAGCCCAGGGCGGTGCGAAACTGCTCGTACTGGATCGCACGTTTGATCGGATGGTTGACGTGGCTGCCGACAAATACCAATTCATCCCCGTCAAATTCTTGATGCGAAATCGCTACGATTCGATCGCACGAATTCAAAATTACTCGGGGCCGCTTGTGCAGATGCATGGCGATGACGACCGGTTGATTCCGATCCAGCATGGCAAACGCTTGTATGACGAGTCAGGCTGTTCCCCCAAGCATTTCGTCGAGATTGATGCGATGGGACACAACGATCCGACGCCACCATGGGCGTGGAATGAATGCCGTGAAACCATCGACACGTTCTTATCCAATTCCCCCTAAGATTCCCCCTAAACTCGCCTCCATCCGATGAAACCCACTCACCTCGTGTTTACAGCCTTGCTGCTGCTATCCGCACCGCTGTCCGCAAAAGAGCCCGCGACAGATCCGGCAACATCCGCCGCAGCCAGCCCACTGCACTCGATGGTCGATGCAGCAAAACAAGTTCCAACGATGCGTTGGGAAGACCGATCAGGACCAGTGCATCAATTGATTTACGAGGGAGAATCGTTTCAAGGGCATCCGACCGAAGTGTTCGCGTTCTACGCATCGCCGAGCACGCTTGGTGAAAACACGACGGCTGCAAACCAGACCAACAAAACAAAGTACCCCGCGGTCGTACTGATTCACGGCGGCGGTGGGACGGCGTTTGCCGAGTGGGCTTGGTTGTGGGCCAAACGCGGATATGCCGCCATCGCGATGGATTTAGCGGGATCACGTCCGATCGATCCGGTATACGATTCAAAGACGGGAGAGCCAATTCGCAATCAAACCGCACGCCGCGAAACCAGAACGCGATTGCCGCTCGGTGGACCAGACCAAGGACACGACACCAAGTTTGATTCGATTGGTGCCGATGTTTCTGATGACTGGCCCTTTCACGCCGCATCCAGCGTGCTTCGCGCTCATTCACTGATCCGCTCGTTTGACGAAGTCGATGCCGAACAAACCGCGGTCACCGGAATCAGCTGGGGTGGCTACACAACGTGTCTGGCTGCGTCGCTTGACGATCGCTTCAACGCCGCCGTTCCCGTCTATGGTTGCGGGTTTCTATTCGAA
The DNA here is from genome assembly GCF_039545035.1 of Novipirellula caenicola. Classification (NCBI taxonomy): domain Bacteria; kingdom Pseudomonadati; phylum Planctomycetota; class Planctomycetia; order Pirellulales; family Pirellulaceae; genus Novipirellula; species Novipirellula caenicola. The sequence goes on along the minus strand of NZ_BAABRO010000008.1, from coordinate 217,985 downwards.
GGCGAATCGGTTCAAAAACCATCAATTGACCAACTTGGCGAACGTCGCAATGCATGGATCCAAGCCTACGATCCTTCGAGCGTGCTGACTCAGTGCCGCGTTCCGATCTTGTTTGTCAATGGAACCAACGACAAACATTATCCGCTGGACAGTTATCAAAAGAGCTTTGATGCCGTTCCAGGTGAAAAGCAGATGCGAATCGAAGTCAACATGCCGCACGGCCATCCCGCCGGATGGGCACCGCAAGAGATCGGCCTTTTTATCGATTCCCATTGTCGCGGCGGCGTGCCGCTGGCGACGCTTGAAACTCCGGTCGTGCAAGAAAACGAGGTGCACGTTCAATATAAAAGCCAGACGCCGCTCAAATCGGCAACGCTGCACTACACGACTGACACGGGACTGCGATCCGAACGCACATGGAAAAGCATTCCTGGCAAAATCACCGATGCGGCGATCATCGCCGCTCCACCCCAAGACGCCAACACTTGGTTCGTTTCGGTCACCGACGAGCGTGACGCAATGGTGACCACGCCGCTGCAGTTTCAATGACATTGCAATCCTCGTAGTGGACGAGGCTACGAGTCCCTCACCGAAAACAACCACCACCGCAAAGGACTCGTTGTCTCGTCCACTACCGATAGACGCAAACACGTGTTTCGTCTCGGTCACCGACCAACGTGACGCTGGTGGTGACCACGCCCGCTGCAGTTTCAAGGCGCCACGTCAGAGTAGCAGTGTCTTCTGTGGGATAGGCTTCCAGCCTGTCGGAGCATCTACCACCGAAACTCTTGGCGAGTTTCGCTACGGGAAAATGCGAATGGCGGACTACGACGTGCGTGTTACGCCACGATTTCGCGGATGTCGATCAAATGCAATTGCCGGCCTTCGTGGTGAGGCGAATCGATCACGACCGATTTTCCGTCGTTACTATTTCGCGGATGCGTGTCACACCGCCACTCGCCAGTGTATTCCGGCGGCGAGTAGAAATGACCGAGCGGAACCACTCGATTGGACGGCACATGGTACAGATAGGGATTCTGCGTGCGAGTCCCTTTTTGCGGATAGGTGTCATTGAGAATCCACTCGTTATCGGTATTGGGCACATACGTGTTGTGCCCGTTTTGCGTCATCACTCCTTCGCCCACCGTTTGAACTTCGTCGCTTTGATCGCGAAACAAATAAAAACCTGACGACTTGCCCGTCGGTTTCGTCCATGCACAAACATGCGACGGATCTCGCCAAATGAAGTGCGATGTTTCTCCCGACGGATCGAGGATGTAGGGGTCGCGACCGTCCATGCCGACGGTAAACATTCGCGTCGTGAAACGTCCTGCCGGTTCGGCATCCGGCCCGTCGCCCGTACTTTCACGCCAGCGATGCAAAACGATGAATCGCGAGCTATCGGGGCTGACCAACAGATGATTAAAGTAGTTCCATTTGTCGGCTAACGATTTGCCTTTGTAATCGATCCGAGCCGCTGCGGCGAGCGAAAAGATCAACTCGGACTCGCCCGTTTCCATGTTCATTTTCCAGACGCCCGAGTCCTCAGGTGCTCGAAGTTGCGAACAAGGATCGGTCAATCCGACGTACCCGTAGCCCGGCCGCATCCGCTGGATCCGCGAAAAATCGGCGGTGATCGCCCATTTCCCATCGCCACTGAGTGCATAGATGGGCCGCGGCAACGTGCGAAGTTTTTTAGTCTTCACGTCCATCACGCGGCAAACATGTTGGTCGCCTTGACGATCGTTCCAAACCACTTCGGAATCGGACTGCGGTCGCCACTGTAACATGCAACCTTGCTGCCATCCCCACGCACTGCTTTTACCGAGCGGGATCCATTTGTCATTATCCGCGGTGTCGACCATGCCCACACGGATCGTGTCGTCCGCACGCGGCGTGCGATGTTCAAACGGCACTTCGCCTGAGAGGACAAAACGATTGGTCGGATCGAATTCAAGTTTATCGTAGTAGCCAAACCAATGATTCAGGGGCCCCCGAGTGATTTGCCGCACCGGGGGAAACGATTCCGCCAAGCCAGAATTCGCCTGCTCTGCAGCACTTGCCACTGGGCCGACGGAGGCCAATGCGGTGGCCGAAGCAATTGTTTTTAACGCCGTTCGTCTTGAAGATGCAAAATTCATTGGCAGGGAATACCTCGTTGTATTGTCAGGCAAGGGGGCAGGGGAGGGCGGGGTAGGGCAGGGGAGCGAACGTTTGTCGGCGCCGCGTGTCGCCCAGTATAACCGAACCGCATCGGTGGTTCGGTTTGGGGTGGCATAAAAAGTCAAGCAAGAGTGCTACACTGTGGTAGATCATGAAAAAGTGATCCAGCAAATTACCAACCGACTTGATCGATTCCCAAAGGATATAGAGTGATGCCCATTTGCCGATTCAGCGACGCTGAGGGGAACCCGCAGTTTGCGATTTACGAGGGCTCGCGGATCTGTCCGCTCTCTTCGCTGACCGATGCTCCGGTGACTCAAGCGGAACTATTGGCGGGAGGTGCGAAGTGGCTCGCGGACCTGCCCAAGCCAAGCGAATCGCAGTGGCAACCGGCTCCTGACAAGCTGCTGCCTCCGATCGACACGCCGGAGAAAGTGATTTGCATCGGCCTGAATTACCGCGACCACGCGATCGAAACCGGTTCTGAAATCCCCTCGGAACCCGTCGTGTTCAGCAAATTCAATACAGCCATTGTCGGGCATGGCGATGCGATTCGCTTGCCGCGAGTTTCAGAGCAAGTCGATTACGAAGCCGAATTGGTGGTCGTGATCGGCAAAACGGCCAAGCACGTCTCGGCCGACGACGCGATGGATTGCGTCTACGGATACACCTGCGGGCATGATGTCTCGGCTCGCGATTGGCAAAAAGGACGCCCGGCGGGCCAATGGTTGCTGGGCAAGAGCTTTGACACGTTCGCTCCCGTCGGCCCCTGTGTCGTGACCACTGGCGAAATGACCGACCCCAGCGACGTGCGGGTAAAAATGCATCTCAATGACGAAGTTGTCCAAAACAGCACCACCGCTCAGCTGATTTTTAACATTGGCGAATTGATTGCGCATCTCACTAAAATCATGACACTCCATCCCGGTGACCTGATTTTCACTGGCACTCCCCCCGGGGTCGGTGTCGCCCGAAAGCCGCCCGTTTTCTTAAAACCAGGCGATGTCTGCAAAGTCGAAATTGATGGCATTGGCACCTTGAGTAACCCGTGTGTCGCGGAATAGAAACGCCGTGAATTGGGGACAACGCTCGATCCACAATAGCTAGCAACCACGATCCGTTTTCTTTCGCTAATCCTCAAGGTCCACCTGACCGATACAATCACGTATGCGGTGATGGTGGATGCGCGACCCGAGTGATAGCGCTGCAGAGCAGCGCGACGGGTCACAATTGCGGAGATCCCCACACTCACCGCCGGACGATTCGCAAATTCGCGTCATTTCGGCATGGGGAGAAAAGCAAACGTGGCTGAGCAGGGTACCGCTGCACTGCCGTCGCCACATCGAGGCGGGGCAATGAATGATCCCACGCCAAGCGAAGGCCCCTTCGTGCGCTGGGTGATGGAATGGGGATCGGCAGTCGTCGATGGCGTGACCACCGTGGGCGACATTGCCATCTTCGCTTGGAAGATGTTTGTTTGGTTGTTCACTCGGCTCCCTCGTCGCGGCACGATTCTGCCGAATTTCTATCAGGTCGGTGTGCTCAGTTTGCCTGTCGTCGCGTTAACCGGCACGTTCATCGGGATGGTGCTAGCGGTGAACAGCTACTACCAATTCCACGCCTTTGGGCTCGAGAACCGATTGGGGGTCGTCATCAACACCTCGCTGGTCCGCGAGCTGGGTCCCGTTCTTGCCGCCACGATGTTGGCCGGCCGCGTCGGCAGCGCCATGGCGGCGGTCTTGGGAACGATGCGAGTGACCGAACAAATCGATGCACTCACCACGATGGGTGCTGATCCGATCCATTACTTGGTTGTGCCCCGATTCTTGGCCTGCATTTTGCTAATCCCGGCACTGACGATCATGGCCGATTTCATGGGGATTGTCGGTGGCTATTTTTACAGCGTGGTGATCCTTGGAATCGATCACGCCGCCTACCTGAATCATTCGCGTGAAGGGGTACGCGGTTTTGACCTTTTCAATGGCATCTTCAAAAGCTTCTTCTTTGGCGGTGTGATTGCAATTGTCAGTTGCTACCGAGGATTCAATTGCCAAGCCGGTGCCGAAGGGGTTGGCAAAGCTGCCACCGCGGCGTTCGTCTACTCGTTTGTCTTGATCCTGGCGATCGACTTGGCGCTAAACATTTTCTTGGACGCGTTGTACTTCAAACTTTATCCCGAAGGAGCATCGATCCTATGAGCTCCGATAACGATTACGAATACGAACTTGATCCTGAACCCAAACCAGGCGACGCCTCGGAATCACTGATCGTGGTCGATGATCTGAGCGTGGTGTTTCAAAAGCAAACGATCCTGCAAGACATCAACGTTTCGATCTTGCGAGGCCAAACCATCGCGGTGATTGGCGAAAGCGGGTGTGGCAAAACCGTTTTCATGAAAACGTTGGTCGGTTTGATCCAACCGACGCAAGGGTCGATCTCGTTTGACGGTCGCCGTTTCGACGAAATGAGCATGACCGAACTCACACGAACTCGCAAACGTTTTGGGTTTGTATTTCAAAACGCAGCGTTGTTCGACAGCATGTCAATCTTCGAAAATGTCGCGTTTCCGCTGCGGCAAAACGAGGTGGTCGCAGAGTCCGAAGTACGCGACCGAGTGATGCAGCATCTAATGGAAGTCGGGTTGCCAAGCGAAGTCGCACGAAAGTATCCCGCCGAGTTATCCGGCGGGATGCGGAAACGGGTCGGTTTGGCGCGTGCGTTAATTTTGGAACCGGAGTTGGTCGTGTACGACGAACCGACCACGGGACTCGATCCGATCATGAGCGACGTGATCAACGAATTGATCCTCGAGACACGGCGACGTTATCCGGTGACCAGCATCGTGGTCACGCATGACATGCACACCGCTCGCAAAGTCTCCGATCGTGTGTTGATGTTTTACCCGCGACGACGCTTGAGTCCGCACGAATCGCAAGTGTTATTCGATGGATCGCCCAGTGACCTTGAACACGCCGATGATCGACGCGTTCGCCAATTTGTTCGTGGTGAAGCGGGTGAACGGTTGAAGGAGATGTCGCTGCAAAGCGAAGGCTAAGAAAAAATCATGGATGATAATAAACTACGGTTCGGCGTCGGGGTGCTCGTCGTTTCCGCGATCGGCATCGGCATCATTTTGACGTTCTTGTTCGGCGCATTCCCCAACGTACTGAATCAAGACTATACGCTGTTGGTCGAGTTTCCATCGGCCGAAGGGGTCAGCCCCAACACCCCGGTGCTTCGCGACGGAGTACGGATCGGGCGGGTGGACGAGATCTCGCTGCTTCCCGAAGGAGGCGTTTTGGTTTCATTGGCGATGGACAGCACCAAGCCAATTGACCGCCACTACATCCCCACGATCGGAAATAGCTCGCTAGTGACCGGTGACGCTGCGATTGAGTTCGTGCGAGCGACCGAAGAAGAGCTAGAAAAAGCATTGGGCGGCAAAATGGAATTGGTGAGCACTCGCTTTGCCCACGAAGATTACCTGGACTACGGCCAAAAATCCAAAAACCCGTATAACGTGCTGTTCAGCATGGAAGGGCAGATGTTGGAAACGATGGAGTCGATCCGCAAGGCGGGCGATTCGATTGCGCTGGCCGGCGAGAACGTGAACCTACTTGCCGTCGAAGTCAAAGACACGGTAGGAGGGGCCGATCAAAACATGGACCGACTGGCTCAGGAAGCGGTCGAAACACTCGAAGAATTCCAAGGCGCGATCCGCGATGTGCGAAAAACCGTAGGCAACCCGTTAATTCAAGAGAACATTGAACGTTCGATGGCCCAGTTGCCGCAACTGTTGATGAATGCACAAAAAACACTCGACAGCACCCGAGAAACGTTCGAGAGTTTCCGTCGGGTTGGCGATCGATTTGAACGAGTGGGCGCCACCGCGGAAGAAACCATCGCGACGGCGCAGCGATCGGTGGCAAGTTTTGATCGCACGATGCAGAATGTCGAAAAATTCACCGAACCTCTCGGTCAGCGTGGCGGTGAACTGGTCGAACAGGTGCTGCGAACGTTGGCCAGCGCCGACGTTGCCCTGGCAGAACTTGAAACGTTGGGCCGAGCGGTCAACAACAGCGACGGATCGTTCAAACGATTCCTCGAAGACGATGAAATCTATTGGCAAGTTCGCCGCACGATCGAAAACATCGAACAGGCCTCGGCACGCATCCGGCCGATCCTCGATGACGTCCGCATCTTTAGTGACAAAATTGCACGCGACCCTCGCGAGTTAGGCGTCCGTGGTGCCCTATCCAAACGCCCCTCGGGTGCCGGTTTTAAATAGTCGGTGATTGAAGCCTCCCGGCGCAAGCTGAGAGGGTGATCGAAATTCACCTCCCCTGTGGGGAGATCAGAGTCGGCGGTAGCCGGCTCACCGGTGGGGCTCGTGGTGTTAGAAGTGGACCGTGCCAGCAAGAATTCACCACCCTCCCCGAAAAACTCGCTGAAGGCTCGTTTTTCGACCCTCCCGACGCAAGCTGGGAGGGTGATCGAAATTCATCTCCCCTGTGGGGAGGTCAGAGTCGGCGGTAGCCGGCTCTGGGTGGGGCTCGGAGTGTTAGAAGTGGACCGTGCCAGTAAGAATTCACCACCCTCCCCGAAAAACTCGCTAAAGGCTCGTTTTTCGACCCTCCCGACGCAAGCTGGGAGGGTGATCGAGTTTTACCTCCCCTTTGGGGAGGTCAGAGTCGGCGGTAGCCGACTCTGGGTGGGGCTCGTGGTGTTAGAAGTGGACCGTGCCTGCAAGAATTCACCAACCCTCCCCGCAAAACTCGCTGAAGGCTCGTTTTTCGACCCTCCCGACGCAAGCTGGGAGGGTGATCGAGTTTTACCTCCCTTTTGGGGAGGTCAGAGTCGGCGGTAGCCGGCTCACCGGTGGGGCTCGGAGTGTTAGAAGTGGACCGTGCCAGCAAGAATTCACCACCCTCCCCGCAAAACTCGCTGAAGGCTCGTTTTTCGACCCTCCCGACGCAAGCTGGGAGGGTGATTGAATTTCACCTCCCCTTTGGGGAGGTCAGAGTCGGCGGTAGCCGGCTCACCGGTGGGGCTCGTGGTGTTAGAAGTGGACCGTGCAGCAAGAATTCACCACCCTCCCCGAAAAACTCGCTGAAAGCTCGGTTTTCGACCCTCCCGACGCAGGCTGGGAGGGTAAAGCAAGTCATTGCACCCGATCCGTTATCGCTTCGAGGCTTCGTTCAAAAACTGGTGAAGCGCCGCGGCCGGTTGATAGCCTGTGCGATGTCCGACAATCTTGCCTTCGGGAACGCCGATCAGCGTTGTGGGATAGGCCGCGACATCGATGCGTCCCAGCGTCGCTTCGTTCTCTTGGGGCGTCAGTAGGATGGCAACGAAGTCTTTCGAAACACGCTGCTCGACCGTTTCATCGCACCACGTATCGCGTTTCATCGCATCACAATAAACGCAGTGATCGGTCGTGATATAGATCACCATGGGAACGTTGCGTCGACGTGCTTCTTGCCATCCCGAACGCAGCGTTCGGTGCCATGTCACGCGAGGCTTTGCCACCTGCCCAAACGGGGACACCCTTGTCAATGTCGGCATCTCCGCCGCGGCGTTCCTTGCCTGACAGACCACTGTCATGATTGCAACCAATGCAACTGCCAAACCCATCATGGGATTGGACCCAACCATGATTCGTTTCATGGCGATCTCTCCGAAAAGAAATGGAAAATTTGAAAAGCAACGTCTCGTTGGCGAGGCAGACTAAATCGCCTAATCCGCAAAGGCAACACTCATCCCCCACCAGACTGCCCAAAACGGCCAAATTTACGGGCACCGACTACTCCATAGAGTCCTTTTTCCTGCGTTTTGCCGCCGTTTCCACCGTCGACAGATTCCCCGAGTATCCGAAGGACGCCAATGGCCAAGCCACGCCGTGGGCGGCACACTGACACCCGGCATCGCGATGTCGTGCGACCAAAAACGGTGTTTTGCGGCAAAAAGGTTCAGAGCGAAAGGGCGGTGGAACGAGCAGGGGAAAAGGCGTGCGAACGCGGGAAATTAAAAATCCGTGGACACACTTTCTCGCGAAGCGCGAGTCCCCAAGGCTCCCCACAATCCGTAGGGGCTCTTCGATCCTTCGGGAACCACGCTATTGGTTCCGCTGCTCAGTGCTCTGCAATACACGCACGGGGAATTCGAGTTCCCTGCTTCGATCGAATCGGTGATGAACTTCACCGCGCCGTCAGCCATCAAAACATGAACGCCCCCTTGATGCCGACTGCTCGCCGGAGCAATCCCATAGGTATCCGAGTGCCCGACCAAACAGATTTCCGAATTGGGCGCAAGGATCGTATTGAATTGCGATTGCAGGGTGTGAAAGTCGGCCCAGCGATAGCCTCGCTCCGAAACGGCGCCGTACACCTTTGCACTGCTGGTCCAAAATTGAGGCCGAGCGACGTCGATATAACCGAGCTCGAAACATCGCTTGGGATTGTTCGCCACCTTGAAGAAACCACCCTTGGCGTTGGAGAAGCCGACGGATCGTTTATCCCGATCCCCCAACCCCGTCATGATCTCACCCACGGCGATCGTATTGGACAAACCATCCAGGAAGTCGCGAAACTTGAGACTTTTTCGTGGCACAAATGCACCTCGTAAACCACAGCGGGCACGTTTCTTTGCGGTCGGGTCGCGGTTGTACAACCAACGTGATCCATTCCACACCGTGACTCCATGTTCGGCGTCATAGAAACCATCGCCGGTACAGGCGGCATAGTTGGTGCGGCCCAAAGCGGGAACCCCACGGCCAGGATCGCTCGGGCAGCGAAACGTCGAAATCTCGGTCGCCCATGGTGGATAGTTTCCATTCCACGGCCGTGGTCCAAACGCAGGCCAAATGTCACCATCGGATTCCTGCATCGGTTCGCTCATCTGTTCCCACAATGCCTGTTGCTCGATAAACGGCAAGAGCCCGACCAAATAGGTCAGCTCGAGACGCGTAAACGCGGAACCATCTTTCTTATCCGCAAGCGAGGTGCTATTGGTGTTTTCGTTGGTGGGGCCGACTCCGTGAATCGGCAATTGATGATGGGTGGAATGATAATTATGCAGCCCCAAGCCAATTTGTTTAACGTTGTTGCTGCAACTCATTCGCCGCGCCGCTTCGCGAGCCGCCTGGACCGCTGGCAACAACAATCCAACCAATACGCCAATGATTGAGATGACGACCAGCAGTTCGACCAACGTAAAGCCGAGTGTGAAGCGAGAAGAATGTTGTGACGCCATAGCGGATCTTTCCACAGGATCCCGCTCAAATCCAACCTCGCGATGTCGGTTAACCTCGCGATGCTTGACCGACTTTGTTACCCACGCGAAGGCGCCGGAACCGAGATAGCCAATCTGCCAACAGGAGTTTTGTAACAAGCCGCAACGTCGTGGTGGCTTCCTTACGGTTCGCGTTCTGCCTCAGACGCCAATTCTTCTTCAGCCGCCTGAGCCATGATCTCGTCGTAAGAATACTCGTCACTTTCTTTGACCACGCCGTCACGCGATTCCCCACAACCGGTTGCAAGACAGAGCGTGCCGGAAACCGCCAAGAAGAGAAGCCCTACGCGAAGGACCGCCAACGACGCCCCACGCTTTGGCTGGGCGAAAAAAGAAAAGTGCGAGAGTGAGACACGTCGCAGAAGACTCATCCGCTGCCCCCGGGGTTGCAAGCTGAGTGAGTAGGGTGATGAGAAACTAGAACAAAAGTACCCTTGTTGTAACGCGACCCACACTCCATTACCAGTTTTTTGCCGGCAAGTTTTCCAACAAAACCATGCTGCGGAGTTACGATAAACGAAGTCCTATTCGCAGCGGATCGTGTTGAGGATGCTTTTCAAGCGGCAATCAAAACCATGATCGGCCAGCTTTTCAAGTGGCAACCGTCACGGAGAACGCGGTGTGCAAGCAGCGGACAGTGTCGCAAACGGGTGAGATCGAACGTGGCGACATTGAACATGGCGACACTGGACGCTGCCACATCAAACGAGAGTGAAAATCGCCCGCGTCTATTCAATACGAACCACGTTAACGGCTTGGAGATCCGTGCGACCATGCACGACGACGAAACCTAGATCCCCAATGCTTGAGAGACCAACGTTTGGATCGGCGAAATCTCGGACTTCGTCACGTAGAGACGGTCACCCGGTTTAAGTGCGTAGTCCGACTCGGGAAGAACCACCGTGTGACTTTCGTTCATGCGAACTTCCATTCGAATTCCTCCGATCGCTTGCGGCGAGCTTCGATAGAGCACCGCATTGACGGCTCCGAATTTCTGTAACACGCCGGTTTGTTTCAGCAGGTTGCTGACAAACACCGACCGGCCACTCGATTCCGGCGGCAATGGCAGCACGCGAACGGGTTCGTCCCTGTCGACCGCAACTTGCAGGACGATCGAGTTTTCTGCCTGAGCTTGGCGAACTTTTTGATACACGTCGGCATCCATCGTTTCGTCGAGCCCGCGGTATCCGCCTGCGATCCCGGCTGCGACATAGTTGGCCCCCGGTTCGCCGGGGCTAAATCCCGGCAAATTGAATGCGGAACATCCCACGCTCGACCCAATCAGCAAAATGCTGAGGACCAGGGCGAAGGGCAAACTCGCCGAAGAGGGTAGGTCCAAGCCCACGCAGCAACCGCCTTTGGGGGATGGGCACATGAAATGTCTCGCTTGCAGGGGGTCGATTGTTAAAGTTTGCCGGTTAGGTCAGATAAACCATCCCATCGACATTTCGGAGGCAAAACATCATTAAAAACCGAAAAGTCATAAAATTCGCTGAAGAACCGGTCAAGAAATGCTGTTTCCTGCTTCACGTGGGGACCATCGATCGCTATAGTGCCGGGCTTCCCAGAACTTGAAATTTTGCTTTTTACCACGCTAAGTGGCGGAGAAGATCGATGGCACGGCAATGTGAAACGTGCGGTAAGAGCGTCCAAATGGGCAACCGAATCGAAACACGTGGTAAGGCCAAATACCTTGGTGGTGTTGGTACGAAGATCACCGGATGTACACGCCGGAAATTCGTCCCGAACCTCCAGAAAGTGCATGTCACCATGCCTAATGGCCAAAACAAGACAATGCGAATTTGCGTCCAGTGCATCCGCAGTGGCGCAGTCCGCAAGACGGTAAAGACCAAGCCGTTTGACGTCAGTGGCGCCAAGAAATAAGGCGTCATCGCCGTACGACGGGCGGTTAACCCCAATGACGAGGAAAATCGATGGCCCTCTCTGCGGATGATGTTCGGCGACTAGCGATGCTGGCTCGCCTTGAGCTTTCCGACGACGAAGTCAATGCGATCGGCCCCCAGATCACTAAGATCTTGGGGTTCGTTGAGCAATTGTCTGAACTCGATACCGAGGACATCGAACCGATGACAACGGCGCTGGACGTCGACAATCGCTGGCGCGCCGATGAATTGCAGCCAAGCTTGACCAACGACCAAGCTCTGCAAAACGCTCCGGCACGCGACGATGACTGCTTCTTAGTTCCTCCCGTTCTCGGCACCGCCGGAGCGAAAAACTAAGCATGCTGGACTTGGCCGATCCGATTCAGCACGGATTCGAGAGCCTGGTGCCACCATTGGTTGCAATCCTTCTGGCCATTGCAACGCGTCAAGTTGTCTTCCCTCTTGCAGCGGGCGTCTTCGCCGGCGCGGTGCTGCTTGCGCGCGCCAATCCAGAAAAATCGCTCCTCGATTCGTTTGCCATCTTTGCCGGCGCGATCGACAGCAGCCTTCGCGATTTTGATCACCTGCAAACACTCGCGTTCACGCTGCTGCTTGGCGCGATGGTCGGCGTGATGGAGATGGGCGGTGGGATCGCGGCGTTGATCGCGAAGCTTTCTCGATGGATTCGGTCGCGACGAAGTGCCCAAGCGATGATCTCGCTAAGCGGGCTGGCGATTTTTTTTGACGATTACGCCAACACGCTGCTGATCGGTGGAACAATGCGGTCCACCGCGGATCGCTACGGACTTTCTCGAGCCAAACTCGCCTACCTTGTCGATAGCACCGCCGCGCCTGTCGCAGGACTTTCACTCGTCAGCACCTGGGCGGCGATCGAAATCAGCTACATGAGCGAAGGGCTCGCCGACGCAGGAATCACGACACCGTCAGCGGGTTTCACGTTGTTCATCCAATCGATTCCCTATCGTTTCTATCCGATCCTGGCAATCGTGATGGTGTTTTTGATCTCGATCACCGGTCGCGATTTCGCGTCGATGAAACGAGCCGAAGAAACACCTCGCGAGCTTGCTGCCGACTCGGCCGCGGCAAGTAAGGAAACCACCACGACGTACCCACCCCGTCTGTGGCTTGCGGCGGTGTTGTCGATCGTGGCTTGTGTCGCGGCACTTGGAACAACCCTGGTGGTGACCGGATGGCCGGCGGAGCCAAGCACCACATCCAATGGCGTGCTGCAGGATACGATCGAAATCCTCGGTAATGGTAAGTCTTACCTTGCCTTAATCCTCGGTGGCGCCGTGGGGCTGGCGACCGCTTGGCTGACCCACGCGATCTTTGGCAATTGCGATCTCAAGACGCTTGCCATGGGAACGCTGCGAGGCGGATGGCAAATGATGCCAGCGATGATCATCCTCTGGCTCGCCTGGGCGTTGAGCGGGATGACGGGGGAAGACGCACTTCAAACGGGCGACTATCTATCGAGTCTACTCTCGGATCGACTCGACCCTCGCGCCCTTCCCACCGTGGTTTTCGCACTCGCTGGCTTTGTCGCCTTTTCAACCGGTACCAGCTGGGGGACGATGGCCATCCTGACGCCACTGTCAGTCACGCTTTCGCTGGACCTCGCCCCGAGCGGCGGCCCCGGTGGCGCGATCTGTTTGGCAACGACCGGGTCGGTCTTGGCCGGCGCGATCTTCGGCGACCACTGCTCTCCGATCTCGGACACCACTGTCCTGTCTAGTCGAGCCTGTGGGTGTGACCACCTGCAACACGTCCGCACGCAGATGCCTTATGCGATTACCGTCGCGTTGGTCTGTGTCGCGATGGGCTCAATTCCCGCAGTCCTGGGGGTTTCGCCTTGGATTTGTCTGATCATGGGGACCGTCGCACTTGCGGTCATCGTGCGGTTCGTTGGCAAGCATCCAACGCCGTGAATGATTTTCCAGTAGCGACCTTTGCCAGAAGGTGGTGAGTCGCATTTCCGCGCTAACGATCCACGCTTTGGCGAGCGTAACTACGAAACACACACGCTGTCATTTGCAGCCTGACAATCGCTCACCGTGCTAGGCACTGTCTAAAAAAGCATCCGAGGCGGAAACTTGGTAGCGGAATTCGTGAAGAATTTCGAACTTCGAATGGGCTATGCCATGCTGCCGAAAGTCTTGACCGCTTGTTGATTTAGTCCAAATCCGAATTGCAATGGTGAGCCGTGGGCCGTAAGGCACCGGGTATCGCGTGGGACCCGGCCGCTGACGCGTCACGGCTCAATAAATCAACAAGTCGTTGACGGCTTGTTGATTTAATGAAGTCTCCTGCGGCAAGGGGTGTATGGTGAACTTTCTAGTCCGTCAATGGCGCATTCGACGGACTAGGAAGTCCATCGTACGACTAAATAAACAAGCCGTTGACAAGTCCCGCTACGTCATTCCATTGACCGAATTGGGATGACAGAGCCGGAAGCCTTTTCCACGTTGATTTTGAAAGTCCTACAAACGCAATTGTAAAAACGGGTGGGGCTTTCGGCGCTAAAACGTCATTTTTGCTGGACTTGAGCAAAATTCTTGTTCCGGCATCAGTCTTGCATTGGATGGGAGAAAAAGAATAACAATCGAGCGTCAACGATGATGCTAACTCTGGACAAGGTACACGGATGCTTCGACACACATTATGGATGCTCGTTCCTCTGGCGATTGCCGCCGCTCTACCGGCGAGTGTCCAGGGGCAAACCGCTTCATTCCCAAACAGCGCTGCCGCATCGATTGACACCCCTCAAACTCGCCTTCGCCCCATCGGCTCGCCCAGCGCCGTCGATCGCTACCGGTCCAGCGATTCCCGCACCTCGCTTCGTGAAACCGCGTACCAAACCAGTGGCAACGCATTCCAATCGTCGCGAGTTTCCCACAACGCGGCCGCCAATTCCGATTACGAACGCTCGCAAATTCGCCAAGCGATGATGCAACAAACGGTGACCGCACCGCAATTGCCGCCGGACTCATCGCCGAGCGGTGGCGGGATGGGGTTGCCGCCCAACAGCTTTGCGGTTCCCCCCAACCCGTCAAGCAACACGCCGCCTCCGAGCAGCTTCACGCCACCGCCCACCACGCAACCGGTGGCACCATCGCTGCCACCGTCGACGATGCCGTCGCCCCCGGCTTCGACCAATCCGCCATCTTCGTTTCCTGGAAACTCGAACGGATTTTCGCCCGCGCCACCGCCGCTGGCGTCCGGTTCCAGCGGCCAAAACACGCTTCCCTATTCCCCCAACAGCAGCAGTGATTTAACGCCGTTGGCTCAGCCTGAACTGCAAACCGAGTTCGCAACGATGAGCAATTCTCCGTGCATCAGCGCTCCGAGCAGCTACACTGCCGCCTGCGCATCACCCTACATGCCCGTCAGCTACTACGCCGCGGACCCGTGCGCCGTTCCGGCGACCCTACCGACGACAATCGCTCCCGCTCCGACTTTTGCCCCGGCTCCGTCGATGGCGGTCGCCCCGTCTGCGGTCTACGGGACTCCGATCACACCTGGTTCAGCGGCACCGATCGGATCGCTGTTCACCCTGGGACAAGAGCGAAACCTCGTCCAAGTCGGCCAAGGATTGTGGGGCCAACCGGTCGCCTATGTACCAGGGCAAGGCGTGAGAAACTGGATCCGCTACTTCTTCCCCTGATGCCTTGCGACGCCCCCCTTCGCGGGCCCAAACCCCGAAGCTGCAACACAGCATTCGCAGCGAGGAAGCACTCCCCCGTCGGAAACGGTGGACCGGACGCGTTTATGAATGCCGGCGAGAAGACTGAGCGGCCTACTCGGCCCCCAATTTCAAGCTGAGGCGGATACAACTAGACTGAGGGGCGCGGCGTGGAACTTCCTCACCGCGTTTGTTCCTTTAGCTAAAGGGTGCCCCCCTTCTTGTTTTGTTGCCGATCCACCGAGTCATGAATTCCAGCGAGAAAATTACCGAAATCTTTGCCGCTGTTTTTCAGGACCTCAACGACGAACGGCCGGAGGAACAGCAGCTGGATTTTGATCCTGGCACGCCGCTGGTTGGTTCGCGAAGCTCACTCGATTCCATCGAGATGGTGACGCTGTTGGTGAATCTGGAAACCTCGCTGTCGGAATCCTTCGGCCGGCCGATCCGTTTGTCCGACGAAAAAGCGATGTCCGAAACACGCAGCCCGTTCAAGAACGTCGCCACGCTTGTCGCTTTCGCGACCAAAGTCGTTGAAACATCCACCGATGACTAACCCAGCGCCCCCGCAAAATGAACGCATCGTCCTGATCACCGGGACAAGCCGAGGCATCGGACGTCATCTGGCCGAGCGATTCTTGTCCGGCGGTGACATCGTGATTGGCTGCAGCCGCAGTGCCGCGATGCCCGAAGGAATTGCCGCCGACTCCTCTCATCGCTACACCCACCACCGCGTGGACGTGTCCGATGAATCGGCGGTTCGCCAACTGTTTCACGAGATCAAACAGCAACATGGCCGGCTGGACGCGCTGATCAACAATGCGGGGATCGCATCGATGAACCACAGCCTGCTAACGCCGATTGAATCCGTGCGATCGGTTTTTGAAACCAACGTGATCGGCACCTTTTTGTTTTGCCAGGAAGCCGCCAAACTGATGCTTGCCAATCGCAGCGGCCGCATCGTCAACATGGCAAGTGTGGCAGCACCGCTGAAGCTCGAGGGCGAATCGGCCTACGCAGCGTCCAAGGCCGCCGTGGTCAGCCTGACCGAAGTCCTCGCTCGCGAATTTGCCAGTTCCGGAATCACCGTCAATGCCGTAGGCCCGTCGCCAATCGAAACCGATTTGATACGTGGTGTGCCTGCGAAAAAAGTTGACCAATTGATCGACCGCCAAGCCATCAAGCGACTCGGGACCGCCGAGGATGTTTACAACGTTGTCGAATTTTTCCTTCGCCCGGAAAGCGATTTCATCACTGGACAAATCATCTACCTAGGCGGCGTGTAAGCCTGCCACCCCCCCAATGCCGACACGCTTTCTACAAGAACGTTTTCGCCAAGTCTCGGACAATGACGCCATCGTTTGGCAGGGACAATCGTTCTCGTATGCTTGGTTGCTCGACGCCATTGGCCAGTGGGACACTCGACTCAGTGAACAGGCCGTTCACGCAGGAACCGCAACCACCCTGGTCGCCGATTTTTCACCACACGGCGTCGCCGCGCTGCTCGCGTTGATCCAGCGTGGTGCCATCATCGTCCCGATGTCGGAATCGCTGCGAAACAAACGCCACACCTATGAACAACTCGCCCGCTGCGAGGTTGCAATCGAGATCACTCGTGACGAATCAATCTCGATCCATAAGCTCCACAGCACGGCGGCGACCGAGCATCCGCTGTACGCCAAATTGAAGTCCGTCTCGCATCCGGGGCTGGTTTTGTTTTCATCGGGGTCGACCGGCGAGCCTAAAGCGGCGGTCCACGACTTCACTCGGCTGCTCGATAAATTTCGCATCGCTGGACGACCACTTCGAACGCTGGCCTTCTTGCTTTTTGATCACATCGGCGGTCTGAATACGATCCTGCATACGCTGGGCAGCGGCGGATGCGTCGTGGTCCCTTCCAATCGGTCTGCCGAAGCGGTGCTATCGGCGATCCAAGACTTCGCTGTTCAGCTGCTTCCCACCTCACCCACATTCCTGAAACTGCTATTGATGCGTTCAGCGTGGCAGGAATACGACCTCCGTTCGCTGCAAATGATTACCTATGGCACCGAACCGATGTCGCCACACATCCTAGCCGTGCTGAACGAAAAACTTCCGCACGTGCAATTCAAACAAACCTACGGGTTGTCCGAAGTCGGCATTTTGAGATCCAAATCCAAAGACTCATCGTCGCTGTGGATGAAGCTTGGCGGCGATGGAGTTGAAACACGTGTGGTGGATAACGTCCTGCAAATCAAATCACATTCCACGATGCTCGGCTATCTCAATGCGGCATCTCCGTTCAGCGACGACGGTTGGTTCATTACCGGAGATGCGGTCCAGGTCGATGGTGAGTACTTCAAAGTGCTCGGGCGAGGTGGCGAGATCATTAACGTGGGAGGCGAAAAAGTCTATCCCGCCGAAGTCGAAGCGGTGATCGAAATGATGCCGCAAGTCGATACGGCAACCGTTTACGGCGAAGACAATGCGATCATGGGAATGATCGTCTGCGCTCGCGTCAAACTGGTTGTTGGACACGAGCCTTCTGCAAAAGAATTAACCCAGGCCGTACGGCGGCATTGTCGGCACCATTTGACGGCCAAACAGATCCCCATCCGCGTGACGATCGATCCCCATCTGTCGCATGACGAACGCTTCAAAAAACAGCGGAGGCCGCAGTCCTAGCAATCGCGTTCCGGGGCCAACCGCCGGGCGGCAGCTCAATGCCATCTACTTTGGGTAGCGTTCGCGGCGCGGGGCCCGTCCGGTTACAGCGAGCAAAGCGTTCGATTTTGACCGGGTGAGGCCCCACGCCGCGCCTCTAAGAAAACCACCCGGCTAGGCACTGTCTGAGAACGTATCCGAGGCGGAAACTTGGTAGCGGAATTCGTGAAGAATTTCGAATTCCCAATGGGTTATGCCATGCTGCCGAAAGTCTTGACGGCTTGTTGATTCAATGAAGTTTCCTGCGGCAAGGGGTGTATGATGGACTTTCTAGTCCGTCAATACCGCATTCGACGGACTAGGAAGTCCATCGTACGAATAAAACGCCAAGGCCAAACCCGATATGACTGGATCGATCGCAGGCTCACAGCGAGTTGCGGGCTACCTTGGTACTTCGGATCACTAGCCTTCCAGTTCTTCCCATCGCTCAAACGCGGTAGCGAGCTGTTGTTCCAGCTCGGCCAACTCGCCGCTGACCTTTGCGATCTCGGCTCCGCCTTTTTGATAGAACGTTGGATCGGCCATCCGCTCGTGGTACACGGCAATTTCGGCTTCAAGCTTTTCGATGCGGCCGGGCAACTGCTCGAGCTCGTGTTTGTCCTTGAACGACAACTTTTTCGCCGCAGGCTTGGCCGGTTTCGATCCGGACGACTCTTTTTTGACCTCGCTCTTACTCTCGCTTTTCGCGGAATCGACGATCTGTTTCTCGCTCTCGCGGCGCCGCGCCACAGCCGCTTGCCAATCGTCGTAACCACCGACGTATTCGTTGACGCCATCGTCTTCGAACACAATCGTGCTGGTCACCACGTTATTCAAGAACGTTCGATCGTGGCTGACCATCAACACCGTTCCCGCGAATTCGACGAGTTGCTCTTCAAGCATTTCGAGCGTTTCCGAATCGAGGTCATTCGTCGGTTCGTCTAACACGATGACGTTGGCCGGCTGGGTCATCAATCGAGCCAACAGGGCACGATTGCGTTCGCCACCAGACAAAAACTTGATTTGGGTACGAGCACGCTCGGGGGTAAAGAGAAAATCCTGCAAGTAGCCGACAATATGCTTGGTCTTGTCGCCAACCTGAATCTGATTGCCGCCGTCACCAACACACTCTTGCACGGTCTTTTCCGGATCAAGCGTGTCTCGCAATTGATCGAAGTAGGCAATTTTCAGATTGGTACCAAGCCGGACGTTGCCTTGCTGAGGATCGAGTTGTCCAAGCAACAATTTCAGAAGCGTCGTTTTCCCAGCCCCGTTGCGACCGATGATCCCGAGCTTGTCACCACGCATGATCGTCGTCGAAAACTGGTTCAAAATGGGCTTGTCTTCGTACGAAAACGAAACGTCCTTGAGCTGCGCAACCAGCGCCCCGCTACGCTGAGCCTCTTGCAGATTCAGCTTCGCCTTGCCTTCTCCGGTCCGTCGCTCACTACGGTTTTGACGCATTGCTTTGAGTGCACGGACGCGACCTTCGTTTCGCGTTCGACGTGCCTTGATGCCTTGGCGGATCCAAGCTTCTTCTTCGGCCAATTTCTTATCGAACAGCGCGTTCTGTTTTTCTTCCGCTGCCAAGGCCTGCTCTTTGCGCTGCAGAAAGGTCTGGTAGTCGCAGGACCAATCGAACAACCGGCCACGATCGATCTCCCAAATTCGCGTGGCGAGATTCTGCAGGAAGGAGCGGTCGTGGGTGACGAAGATCAGCGTTTTTTCCCAGCGGCTCAAAAAATCCTCGAGCCAGAGGATCGAAGCGATGTCCAAATGGTTCGTCGGCTCATCGAGCAACAACACATCTGGACTTCGCGAGATGGCCCGCGCCAACAACACACGACGCTTCAGTCCACTGGACAGCGTTTGAAAATCGGCGTCAGGATCCAACTGCATTCGCGACAGTGTGGAATCGGCGGCATGCTCGATCTTCCACGCCTCTTCGTAATCCAGTGCATCCGCGCCGGTCTTTTCAGCTTCGCTTTCACCCAGCACGATCGACTTGATGGTCCCTTTCCAATCGCGAGGCACCTCTTGCGAGAGCCTTGCCACGCGAGCGCCCGAGCGGAGCGTGACCGAACCGCTGTCAGGCACAACGTCGCCGGTCAAAATACGCATTAGCGTGGTTTTTCCCGCGCCGTTGCGACCAAGAAGTCCAATACGTTGCCCCATCTCGATCTTGGCGGAAACCGAGTCGAGCAGGGAAGGGCCGCGAAAGCCAATCGTCAGGTTATCAATCGATATAAGCGTCATGCCAAGAGTGGAACGAACGTAAGCGAAATCGTCCAGAGGAAGTCAATTCAAGATTTTTTTAAACGCGACGCATCACCCCCGCCGCGTTCTCTTGCCACTGTGCACGACCGTGCGACGGCACGAACGACCATGGCTTCTTCCATCCCTCAGAATCGGCAGAATGCATCCCCCCTCGAATGGTCAGCCATGGGCCAGGGCCGCAAGCGAAACGCCGGGGGATCGCCCCCGCTGAACCTCGATTTGCACGATCTCGTCGCCCATCAACGCAGCGTAAACAGCCCACTCGCCTTCGTGATCCCATCGGCAAACGAGCGCAGCGTCACACTCAGCGTACCGACGCCCCGCCAAAGCAACTGCCATGATCGATCAAAAAGCCCCAATCGACGACATGACATTCGTCAAATCCCGAACAAATTTACGCGGATACCAACAGCAGATCACTCCGCCAAGCGGACCGAATGATCGTTATCACTGATTCCACTCGACGGACCGGCTTTTCCACGCCAACAGGGCTTCGGCGAATGCGGCTTGCCGCTGAAAGCAAACGTTCACCATCCTGGCCGGAACCGCTGCTGAGTAATACAAGCATAACCATCAACAACGACACCCCTCTGTTGGTTTTGGCTCAATCCGAAGTCGGGTCGCTTCAGTTCAGGTCGTCTTTGCACGATCCCTAGCGTGGGGCCCAAAACGGCGCTCGCTCGTCGAGCGGCATCATGAGGGATGTGTTTCTTGCTCACGCCTTGCCCCCATTATCGATTTGCATCGTGTCTCACGATTCTGCTCTTTTCGCTGTGCGGAAAATCGGTTTCGTGTGCACAGAGCTTTTCGAGCCGACTGGGTGTCCACACTCAGTCGCTGGAGAACGGTGTCGCGGAAGGCTACTCGGACCTGCGAGCCTTTATCCCAAGGGGCACTCGCGAGAGCATGTTTTTCATCGACGGGCGTCTGCTTCACGGCCACCGCTCGTCGGACGTAGGCTTCAATCTCGGCCTCGGACTGCGAGGTTACCTTGACGAGTCCGATGCAATCTGGGGCATCAACTTGTTCACGGACCAACGTGGCACGCCCTACGCCAAATACAATCAGGTTGGATTTGGCTTTGAGTTCTTAGGCAGCCGGCTCGAAGTGCGTAACAATTACTACTTTCCGTTTGGCGATCGACGCAGCATTTTGTCAACGGCACCATCGAGCGTTGCCGAAGCAGGCGAGAGGTTGTTTGTGTTCGAACAAAACTATTTACAGTACGGATACATTTACAACCAGCAAACGCAAATCGAACAGTCCCTGTGTGGAATGGACCTCGAACTTGGCAGCCGACTGAGGTTGATGGATGGTTTCATCGAAGGGGTGGCCGTCAGCGGATACGGCGGTATTTATGCATTTGACAATCCCGAGCTGGATGATATCTGCGGAGTTTCAGCTCGGCTGAATGCCAAATTTCAAGATAGTTTCGAAGTCGATGTTGGCGTTCAAACCGACAACTACTTTGGCACTCAGGCCACCGTGGGACTGACGCTTTACTCGGACCTTCTAAGCAAACGTTCGCGTCGTTCACCGAACGCTGTCGAAAGTCGCATGAACGATCCTGTCAAGCGACGCTCAGCCATGATGATTGCTCGCGGAGCGATCGGTGCCCCGCCTACCTTCGTTGGCGAGCGGCTCAAAAACCCTGACGGCACAGACATACGCGTTGTCCATGTAGACGGAACTCGCGCAAGGAACGGCGACGGCACGTTCGAAAACCCGCTGAATAACGTCGGGGATGTCCATTCCTCGTCGCAATCAGGCGACATCGTCTATCTCTATTCGGATAGCGTCTTTGACGGCCAACAGACACTCACACTACAAGCGGGTCAGCGGCTCCTTGGCGAAGGCGATCACTACACGCACTACATTGATACATTGCAACTCGGTTTGATCGAATTGCCCAACGTTCGCGGCATCGACGGTGCTAGGCCGGTGATCATGAATTCGACACACACTGCAATCCGGCTTGCAAACAACACGATGCTTGACAACCTGTCGATCCTCGATCCATTTGAAGACGCGGGCATCTCTGGCATCGACGTCGTCGGAGCCCGTATCGTGAACACCTCGATTACCACCAACGCGGACGACCTCTACGGGCTGGCACTTGGCGGAGCGTCGGACGTTCGCATGATCAACAGCAGTATCACCACCAGCGGCTACGACGCCTACGGTATTTTCGCGTCAGATTCATCTAGCGTTACGATGGACCAAAGTCTGCTCACCACTACCGGTGGATGGGCCTACGGCGTGGTTGCACAAGATACTGCATCGCTGCTTTTCGACAACGGCAGCCGCATTACAACGAGCGGACGAAATGGCTATGGAATTGCAGCGTCAGGCACAACGAATATCCAATTTGACAATGCCAGCAGCATTACGACCCACGGGCGGCTGGGAACCGGTATATACGCTACGGAGAATGCCCAGATTCTGTTTGACCACGCCAGCACGATTACGACGAACGGTTTGGGGGGCTATGGGCTTCACGCTCTCGGCGACACAAGCATCCACTTCAACAACGCGAGTCTCATCCGCACTCATGGCGTCAATTCACACGCGGTGACAGCTCTTGAAAGAAGTACGATTTATTTCGATGGGGGGAGCACAATTCATACGACCAACGAGGGAGGCTATGGAATTCTTCTACTGCATGACGCCAAGGCGACTCTTGATAACGCCTGCGACATCCTGACCGAAGGTAGACTGGCCTATGGAGTGCGGGCACAAAACAATGGCAAGCTTTGGAGTGAGCGTGGAAGCTCTGTAACCACTTGGGGTATCGATGCCTATGCGCTGCGTATTGAAATGGATGCGCAAGCTACCATTCGAAACAGTTCAATCACATCGCATCAAACCGATGAGATTCTTGCCAGTTCCGCGTTGACGGGACGCAACATGGCGATCCGCATCGAAGGCAATACGCTCGATGACGGCAATGGCACGATCGTCCTGGACAATAAGAAAAATGCAGGCCTGACGGTTTTAGGGGCAGCCAATAAATCAGAGCTAGCTGCCGACAACGGAATAACAGCAGGTCAAATTACAGAGATCGACACGATCACGTACTCTCCATGATGCATTGGTGACTAGCCACGAACAACCTCACATCGTGCTTCCATTTTGTTGGCCACGACGTTTTCTGCGGCGGTAAACACGATCAACCAGAAATACTCCTCCACAAACGGCCAAACCCGCTACGGATGTAGGCTCAGGAACTGCGGACGCGTCACGCACAAACTCGGCAGTAATCGATCGCACCTGGAACCCAGAGTCAATCTTTCGATCCATATCACCTATCAAGCTGAAACGGGTCACCGGCGATGTAAAGGGAGCACTCGCTAAATCAAAATGCACCAATGATGGATCACCTGCAGTGGTTGTGGAACCAATATTCGCTGAACTAACGCTTGGCGAAATGGCATCGGTAAGGGTGAATCCATGATTTACTGTTTGGTAGCTCGTCAACGTCAACGTTTTGAATCCAGTGAACCGATAGGGACCACCAACAGCATCCAACACCTCAGGCGTTGCGAACGAGAGCAAATAGCCATCAATAATGTCCCCTCCCTGGTTAACGCCCACTCCATTACCGTCTGTAAAAACAAGATTGGGAGCTTCCGAACTAATTTTTAAGACCGAATGGAAAGAACCAAGGGAATCGCTGCCCGGCGCCGCGAACGCCAAAATGTCACCAGATGAACCGGAGGTATTGTTTACGGTTAGCTCAAAGGTAACCACGATTGCGGCGTTTGCCTGGCGACACAGGCATGGCACGAGAACGAAGACCCACGCTGCGACTTGAGTGAGCGTGAAGCCAGAAAGACGCCGATTCAGCAAATCACCCCGCTGCATTTGCGCAACATCGCACGGGCGCGAGCTTGATCGAACTCCATTAAACTGCATTCGCGTTGCATTCTCGCTGGGGTACATCAATTACAAATTCCTTTGAAATTTGACCTTGGTCACGACTGTCATCCGCGACACCTCGCCCCTCGCGAGAGGTAATGATAACTGACGGCAAATGGAACGCAAACGGCAATTCAAGACCTATCGCCAATCAAAATGGGACGGCGTCAAACCTGCTGCTACATGCTTGAATAACGTCCTGTTTGCCCCCCATAGCGTTCCACCCACGATCGCTTCAAACTCATCCGCTTTCGGCCTGTCGCAACTCCGTACCGCACAAAATCGAAACGCCGTTTCGAAACGTCCGTTCACCAGTAGTTAAAAAGGTAAAATCGATCCTGATGCCCCACTCAGACAACGGTTTCTCGGATCCGCCGGACCGAATTGAAACCAATACCAAGAAGTTTCCGGCCGTTTTGATTGCGGTGGGGGTGGTTTTGTTGCTGGCGTTGGCAACGGGGGTGGCGTTTGCTTGGTTGTATCAGGGCTCGGTGCCGGGTACACGTTTGGTGTATTCGGTCCAGCGTTCAGACATTCACTCAGACGCAGTCACAAGCGACGAAATGGTCGAGCCACTTCGGCAACGACTTCGCCACCTTTTTGCTGCTGGACTTGCCGTGCACGCCTTGGACGAGAACCAAGTCGAAATCATCGTGCCGACTCGGGATCCGGTCGAACTTGCCCTTGCCAAACGCTTGCTTCGCACCGCTGGCGTGCTGCGTTTCCTACCGATCGCCAATCAAACTCATCATGCCAATCTTCTGAATTTGGTGAAAGCATCCTCCCAAACGCCTACCGCAAGTCGTGATGTGCTTGACGAGAACGGAAGCGTGGTGGGAAGGTGGGTCACTGTGGGAAGAGACGCCGCAGCAACAACAGTCGACGATGTGACTCCGCTAACCGTGCAATTGAATTCGCTCACGGTGCGTGATGCTCAGACCGGCGAAGTCCTGCAGATGCCAAGCAGTGTGCTTGGGAATGACAGCGAAGTCAAAATCGCTCGCTGGATGAACTCGCAAAATATCCCATCCATCGATGTTCTGGCGGTCGTTGAAAGTGAACACGCGGTCGGGGGTGAGGACTTGGCGTTTGCTGCGGCCACCTTTGACCGAAATGGCAATCCCGCCGTTGCGATCAACTTCACCGATGCCGGCGCCGCCAAGATGCTCGCTTTGACAACCGCCAATGCGCACGTCGGCACCACGCAAACGCAACTTGGCATTGTGCTGGATGACCAGCTGCTGACGGCTCCAAAGATATTGCAGCCGATCCGTAGCGAAGCACGGATTACGGGAGATTTCACTCGCGCCGAAACCGACTTTATCGTCCAGATCCTCAAGGCGGGACAGTTGCCTGCGAAACTAAATCCCGAACCGATTAGCGAAACGCAAGTCTCGGCGTCTTACCGCCTAGTGGATCTGATCTCGCCTTGAGTCGATGGGGGAATGGCCGAAAGTCTTGGCGACTTTCGCTACGGGATCTCAGTTGTGCTCGGTGGACGGAACGGGCGTCGTGTTGGCCAAGCTTTCGATGGGCGCCAGGAATTGACTTGAATCGCGACCGAGTCGCTCGAACACGCCGAGCGTTTCGTTAAAGTCCAACTTGGTGGCAAACACGCGTGACTCGGGCACCAACACGACCGAACCAATCCAGGTGTCGGGAGCACCAGGGAAATAGACCACGACCAACCCGCTGGGCAAACGGTCCGCTTCCATTGCGATCCGGTAGCCTTCGGGACAGGCCACCAACACCGGCGACAACGTCGGCCCGTCGCTGTCATGCTTCAAATTCCCCGCCAACAAGTCTTTGTAGATGGCATATTTGGGAAACACGGTGATCAACTGCTTCTCGACCGTGGACGAGAACTTTTTGCCGATTGCTCGTCTTGCGATCACGCCCGCAGCAAAACACATCATGATCAAAATCGCTACCGCCGCCGAAAACAGGATCGCGATACTAAACGGCTGATTCCCCGGAATCCACTGCTGCAGCGGAACCGCGACCGCCGAGACAACCCCGTAGACCTGGCCTAACAATCCGGCAATGACCGCCAAGGGCAACAAGAAAAAGATACCCCCAATCGCCGTGCTGCGGAGGAAGCCTACGGATTCGTTGATTTTCTTTCGCATACGTTTTCTCGGTTTCGCTTTCTCGGTTTCTCTGCAAACGCTCGGGTTTTCGGCAAACGACAGGGATGCCCGCGTGCCCGAGGCATCCTGATGCAGCGAGTCCGCCAATTAATTGCTGCACAGCATACCGCACGCAAGCGAGCGTTTGCGATGTGGAGTCGGGCCGAAGTCAGGGCGGAGCCATTTCCCAGGCCCAAACGTCCCCGAAACAAGGCGGTAAAAGCAGGGCGTTTCCACACCCAATCGATTGGAAAAAAACACACGATCCCCGGGGGGATCGACTCACTCACTAGCACCTTTTCGTTTGGCCTTTTAAATTACTCGATTCGCACCGCGTGAACCTCCCTCGCAGAGCGAAGTGTCATCTCGATGACCGCCATGACGCAACTCCACACGTTTGCTCCCCTAACCCATTCGTCCACCATGTCGCACCGACTGAAAACCGGCATTCCCGAACTCGACGACCTCCTCGGAGGCGGATTGATCCCAGGCACTCTGACCGTCGTGATGGGGGCATCCGGGATCGGCAAAACCCAATTGGGCGTCGGATTTGCCAATGCGGGGATCGAACAAGAAGGCCAGTCGGGCATCCTGTTCGATTTGACTTCGCGTGGCGACTCGCAAAATCACACCGCGTATGCCGAACGGTTACACGATTGGCGTTTGAGTGAGTTTGAGCCAAACGGCCAATGGGACGCTGCCAAGGTCTGGGACGCCGATTACTCGCGACGCGATTACATGCACATTTTCCAGCACTCGGGACGCCGCGTTACCGCCAACGATCTCGATTCGGACAGTTGGCGTGAATGGAAATACGAGCAGTCCAAAAAACTCGATCAAGCCATCGCGTTTTTCTACGGCAACTTTGTTCATGGGGTTCGCCGCTGTGTGATCGATGGAGTGGAACCGACCGACAAGGCAGCCGATTCGATCCAATTCGAGATGTTCGAATACATCTATCATCAAATCTTGCGTAAAGAGCACGATTGGGTCGCCCGCGATTTGTTTCGAGTGGCGTTCCGCCAGAATCAGGAACGAGTGGAATCACACGCTTACGACCATCGTGACATCGGGTGCACGCTGCTGTATACCAGCCACGAAGTGATGCTGGATGATTTGTTGGTCCGTCCGATTCAAAGCGGCGATGTGCTGTCCAATGCGAACACGATCATCTTGATGGGCAAGACGCGAGACGGAAACAAGATGGGACGCGCGTTGCATGTCGCCAAACATCGCGGCAGTGCGTGCGATGAATCGATCGTGCCTTACACCATCACCGAAGCAGGCTTGCAACTGATGCGATAAACGCCAACGGTCATTTGTTGGTAACTTTCTTGCGAAACTGAGTCGGCGTTTGCTTGGTTTCGCGTTTGAATGCAACGGTCAAGTATTCGGTGTGCTCGAATCCGGTGCGGGTCGCAATTTGGCGAAGCGTCATATCGGTTTCGGCCAACAGTTTTTTGACCCGCATGATTCGTTGCCGCAGGATTTCTTCGTGCGGCGTCCGGCCGATGACGTTTCGAAATCGTGTCTCCAGGACCCGCCGCGAAATATTCACATGTCGGACGATATCGTTGACATTGATACCGGCATACGCATGTTGGCGAATGAACTGAAGCGCCGCAGCAACGTCGGTGTCATCGATCGCTAGAATGTCGGTGGACTGACGTGTTTCAACTCCTAGCGGTTCGATCAACCGCCCTTCCTCGGACACCTCTTCTCCATTCATCATTGCGTCAAGCAACCGCGCCGCTTCAAACCCGGTCTTGCGTGAATTGGGAACAACGCTGGATAGCGGCGGGTCGGCAAGACTGCACAGTAATTCATCGTTGTCGACGCCTAGGACAGCAATCTCTTCGGGCACCGCGATTTCCAGCTCACGGCAAACGTCCAGAACCAATTGCGCCTTGATGTCATAGGAGGCAAATACGCCGATCGGCTTCGGCAGATCCTTCAACCACTGGGCAATCCGCTGACGCTCACTTTCGAACGAGGACGAACTCTTTTCATTGATCGCCGTTTCGTAGCAGTGGAAGTCGCAGCCAGACTTTTCGACCAAATCGCGGAAATAATTTCGTCGCCACGTGGACCAATTGAATTCCGCATCGCCACAAAAACCAAGATGCTTGAATCCTCGCTGCAAAAGGTGCTCCGCTGCAAGCGATGCAATCTCTTCATCATTCGTTTCCACCCAAGGCACGCCGGGGTAGTGACGCGCGGCACTGACGTCCACCACCGGAATCCCGGTCCGCTGGATCGACTCGGCAATCTCTTTGGTTTCAATCCGGGCAATGATTCCGTCGCCCTTCCAACGCCGAAGCCATTCCGGCGGCGGTGCGGCACGTTCTTGTTCGGGCAGATAGATCGACCATGCGTCATGCGAATGGATGTAATCGACGATCCCTGACAACAAGCCTCGCGCGTAGGCGTTGGAAGTTTCGATTAGCAGTGCGACAGACCGACGTCGAATCATCGCAAAAACTCTATAATGGGAACAAAGGGAGCAGAATTGCGCTGAACATTATACGAGAGAAGCCCTCAAAACGCCGCACCAAACCGACGTAAAATTTCTCAAACATTTCGCGTAGCATCTCATCGACGCAGTCCCTGCTGTGACCGACAATGCAACCACGAAATCGTGATGAGTTTCTTCATGTCGTCGCTAAGCTCGTTCGTTTTACTGCAATCTGCCTGCCCTCTTAATCTACCTCCTTCTCATTTCGAAGTCCCTCACGGAGAGAACCGATCATGTCAGAAACCTCAAAGAAGTTGCGTTTAGGGATGGTAGGGCTTGGTTTCGGAGCCGAGTTTATTCCCATTTACCAGGCTCATCCGAACGCCGAAGTCGCCGCGATCTGCCGACGCGACCAAGCTGGGCTCGATAAGTGTGGGGACCAATTTGACATTGGCGGCCGCTACACCTCATACGAGGACCTGCTTGCCGATCCCAACGTGGATGCAGTGCATATCAATTCGCCCATCCCTGATCATGCGTGGATGTCACTCAAGGCCCTCGATGCGGGCAAACATGTCATGTGCACGGTACCGATGGCCACCACGGTCCAAGAGTGCGAGCAAATTGTCCAGAAAGTACGCGACACCGGACTGCAGTACATGATGGCCGAAACGGTGGTTTATAGCCGCGAATATTTGTTTATCAAACAACTCTACGAAAGTGGCGAACTTGGCAAGATCCAGTACCTAGCCGCTTCGCACCCGCAAGACATGGATGGGTGGCCCTCGTATTGGGAAAAGATGATTCCGATGCACTACGCGACGCACGTGGTTAGCCCCTGCTTGGGACTCGTCGGAGGGTTGGCCGAGTACGTTAGCTGCTTTGGATCGGGAACCGTCCGTGATGACATTGCGAAAAAGTCGGGTAATCCATTCGCGGTAGAAACGTGCCACATCAAGATCAAGGACACGGATCTAACGGCGCACATCTGGCGATTCTTATACGACGTCGCACGTCAGTACCGAGAGAGCTTTGATGTCTACGGTACCGAAAAAAGTTTCGAATGGACATTGATTGAAAACGAGCCACATGTGATTCATACGGCCAAGAAGCCCGAGCACGAGATCGCCGAGAAAATCGAAGTTCCAGACTTCGCTCACCTGCTGCCGGAGCCGATCCGCCGCTTCACGCTGCCCCAGGAAATTCACGACGCCGATCACTTGTCATTCTTGCAAGGCGGCGGGCACGGCGGATCGCATCCTCATCTTGTCAACGAATTTGTCAGCAGTGTGCTCGAAAACCGAAGTCCCGTCCCCGATGCAGTCACGAGCGCCAACTGGACTTGCGTTGGCATCTGTGCCCATGAATCGGCGATGAAGGGTGGCCAGGTGGTCCATTTGCCTGAATTCACGTTGTCGCGTGACTTGTCAACTTGTTTGACGACTTAACAACGCCCCGACTTAACAACGCCCCGGCCTAACAACGCCCCGGCTGTTTGATGCGTTGCCTGTGTCACTGGCGCAGGCAACATCCGTTGTCCCGCCCGCTCCCCATCCTCTTTTGACTTATTCGTTATGCACCGCTCGCTTTCCTTTCTTGCATTGCTGTTGTTGGTGATCACATCGATCGTATCGGGGTCGACAGCGGCAGCCGATCCGCTGAACGTCCTGTTCATCGGTGACCAAGGACATCATCAACCCAAACCACGCTTCGACGAGCTCGCACCCGTTTTGAAAGCACGTGGAATCGAGATGACCTATCGCGAAGATTTGGCGATGCTGAATCCCCAATCGCTCGGGCAATACGATGCAGTGGTGCTGTACGCGAACATCGACCATATTGAAAAATCGCAAGCCGATGCGTTGCTGCAATACGTCAAGCAGGGCGGCGGTTTTGTACCGCTGCACTGTGCCACGTATTGTTTTCGCAATGACGACCGGATCGTGGCGTTGATGGGAGCCCAATTCCAGCGGCATGGAACCGGCGTGTTCCGCACCGACATCGCCAACACCGATCACCCAGTGATGCAAGGATTTGGCGGGTTCGAAAGTTGGGACGAAACGTACGTTCATCACATGCACAACGAAAAAAACCGTACGGTGCTCGAGTATCGTGTCGACGCCGAAGGCCGCGAACCGTGGACGTGGATCCGCAGCGAAGGGGATGGACGCGTTTTCTATACCGCGTGGGGACACGATTCGCGGACGTGGACCAACCCTGGCTTTCAAAACCTTGTCGAACGAGGCATCCGCTGGGCAGCCAAACGGGATCCGCAACAAGCGGGCGATTTCCTACAAGACCGAGCGTTTCCGGTTCCCGAGATGACGAAGATCGCCAAAGACGTCAAACCGTTTGAATACCAAGACGTCGGTAGCGAAATCCCCAACTACACGCCCTCGGATAAATGGGGAGTGCAGGGCAAACCGATGAACATGATGCAAAAACCACTCGAACCCGCCGAGTCGATGAAGCATCTGGTTGTCCCCAAGGGATTCCATGTCGAACTGTTTGCATCGGAGCCGGATTTGCAGGGCAAGCCAATCTGCATGGCATGGGACGAACGAGGCCGATTGTGGGTCGCCGAGACCTACGACTACCCCAACGAATTGCAACCGGCCGGCAAGGGACGTGATCGCATCCGCATCTGTGAGGACACTGACGGCGATTGGAAAGCGGACAAGTTCACCGTGTTTGCGGAAGAGCTGAGCATCCCGACCAGCATCACATTTCACGACGGCGGAGCGATCGTTCAAAACGCTACCGAAACCCTCTACCTAAAAGACACCGACGGCGATGACATAGCCGACGTTCGAAAAACGCTGGTCACCAATTGGACGCTCGGCGACACCCACGGTGGCGTCAGCAATTTCCAGTACGGATTGGACAATTGGATCTGGGCGATGCAGGGCTACAACCAATCCAAACCCGTGGCCGACGGAAAACCGCAGCAAGCTTTTCGAATGGGCTTCTTTCGCATGCGTCCCGATGGGTCCGAAGTGGAATTCATCCGCTCGACCAATAACAACACGTGGGGACTCGGCATCAGCGAAGAAGGATTGATCTTTGGCTCGACCGCCAACGGCAACCCCAGTGTCTTCATGCCAATCGCCAATCGCTATTACGAGCGAGTCCGCGGCTGGACGCCATCGCTAACGCTTTCATCGATCGCGGACAGCAACGATTTTCATCCGATCACGGACAAGGTTCGCCAAGTCGATCATCACGGCGGCTACACCGCTGCCGCAGGTCACTCGCTGTACACGGCTCGCGAATACCCTCAGGAATATTGGAACCGAGTTGCCTTTGTGAACGGACCGACGGGACACTTGACCGGAGCGTTTGTATTAAAGCACGATGGCAGCGGATTCACATCGACCAGTCCGTTTAACTTACTTGCGAGTGACGACGAATGGACCGCGCCGATCATGGCCGAAATTGGGCCCGACGGCCAAGTGTGGATCATCGATTGGTACAACTACATCGTCCAACACAATCCAACACCGCAAGGATTCGAAACCGGCAAGGGAGCGGCTTACGAAACGAAGCTTCGTGACAAGAAACATGGACGCATCTATCGCGTGGTATTCGACGGATCTGATGCAAAACCAAGCCCCGATCTGTCCAAGGCGACGCCAAGCGAATGGGTGGCCGCCCTGAATCATCCGACGATGTTGACACGCAAACATGCTCAGCGCTTGCTGGTGGAACGAGGTAAAACCGATGTCACGGAAGAACTGATCAAGTTGATTCAAGACGAATCGACTGACACAATCGGGCTGAACGTCGGTGCGATCCATGCGTTGTGGACGCTAAAGGGACTCGGTGAACTAGACGCCGATGACACCGCGGCAAGTTCGGCGGCATTTGCCGCGCTGCGTCATCCCTCGGCCGGCGTTCGTCAGAACGCGGTCAAGGTGTTGCCATCGTCGACCGCTTCGGTCGATGCCTTGTTAGCCGCCGGCGTTCATCGTGATCCCAACGCCAACACCAAACTTGCGGCGATCCTGGCCTTGTCCGATTTGCCGGCAAGCACCGCCAGTGGCGAGGCGATTGCCCAAATTCTGTCAGAGCCGGCCAATTTGGCGGATCGTTGGATTCCCGATGCTGCTACCAGTGCAGCGGCGCAGAACAGCATCGGTTTCTTGCAAGCAGTTGCCAAAACCCAAACCGTCAATCCCGCAACGAAGCTGCTCGAAATCACGCAACGCGTTGCCGAGCACTACGCGCGAGCTAAAAACGCGGGCGAAATGGAAACGCTGGTGGCAAGTTTGCAAAATGCCAATCGTCAAGTCATTGACGCTGTGTTTGCGGGAATCAGCAATGGATGGCAACGAGATCAAAAGATCGAACTGACCGCTGAACTAGAATCTGATCTGGAATCGCTACTGGACCAGGGTTCCCCGGGAACCCGAGGCGTGATGGTTCGCTTGGCGACTCAGTGGGGAAGCCAAAAGTTCGAGAAGTACAGCAAAGAGATCACCGCAGGTTTTGTGGAAACGCTCAGTGACGAAGACACCCCTGACGCGAAGCGAATCGAAGCGGCTCGAAAATTGGTCGAGTTTAATCCCGCCGACGAGGAAACCGTCTCGTCGCTATTGGATCAATTGAACCCGAGAACGCCTCCCGCTCTTGCCGACGGCATTATCGATGCACTCGAACAGAGCAATTCCGAGTCGCTGGGGCCTCAATTGATTGATCGACTTGCGACGATGACGCCATCGATTCGTTCGGCAAGTTTAACGCTGCTGCTGAAACGGCCCGGCTCGACAAAATCGCTGCTGGAAGCAGCCAAGAAAGGGGACGCCTCGCTGAACGACCTTGCTTTGGACCAAAAGCAATCGCTGGCGTCGCATCCAGACAAATCGATTCGCGAAGAAGCCAAGAAGCTACTCGAAAGTGGTGGCTCGCTGCCCAACGCCGACCGGCAAAAGGTACTCGAAGAGCTGTCGTTCGTCGCCCACACAAAGGGCGATGCGGTCAAAGGCAAAGAGGTTTTCAAAGTCCACTGCGGAAAATGCCATGTTCACAGCGGCGAAGGCTCGGCCGTCGGCCCCGACTTGACCGGCATGGCGGTTCATCCGAAAGAGGAACTGCTGACGCATATCTTGGATCCAAGCCGAAACGTCGAAGGTAACTTTCGCGTGTACACGGTGCTGACACTTGATGGTTTAGTGCTGAACGGAATGTTGGCGTCCGAGTCGAAAACTGCGATCGAATTGTTTGACGCCGAAGGCAAAAAGCACGCGGTGTTGCGGGAAGATGTCGAAGAACTTCTCGCGTCGCAAAAATCAATCATGCCCGAGGGATTCGAAAAGTCGATTAAACCCGAAGAGCTTACCGATCTGCTCGAGTTCCTGACCAAACGCGGCAAACATGTTGCGATGGATCTCAGCAAGGTTGCCTCGGCCGCCAGTGATCGTGGGATGTTTATCGATCCCAATGGCGAAGTCGAACGGCTTGTCTTTGGTGATTGGTCCCCCAAGACCTTCAAAGGCGTCCCGTTTCAGCTGATCGATCCTCGCGATGGCAGCGTGCCAAACGTGGTTGTGCTGCACAGCAACCACAGTCCGATCGTTTCGAAAATGCCCAAGTCCGTCACATTGCCTCTGAATGGACCGGCCAAAGCGATTCATCTGCTCGGCGGTGTTTCCGGCTGGGGTTTCCCCTTTAGCAATGCAAAAACGGTCAGCATGATTGTGCGTATTCATTATGCCGACGGGACATCCGAAGACCACGAACTGTTAAACGAAGTTCATTTTGCCGATTACATTCGACGTGTGGATGTGCCGGAGTCCGAATTTGCCTTTGATTTGTTCGGACGCCAGATTCGTTACCTCGCGGTTTACCCCAAACAGGCCGAGCCGATCTCGACGATTGAACTGGTCAAAGGTCCGGATCGATCGGCACCTGTGGTGATGGCGATCACCGTTGAATCACCGTAATCGGCGAACGCAAAAATCGGTTTCCGCAGTGACAACACGCCTGGTGAGCCCCTTGGTCCTGCCAGGCGTTTTTTCTTTGCGGGTCAATTGATTGGGGCTGGTTCGAATCCAAACCAATGCCATAGACATCAAGGGGCATCGGTCTGGGTTGCCAGCGAATGGATTGCCGCCGCCACACTGGGAGCGACGGTTTGATCGAGCGGGTTGGGCAGAATCATCTCGGCTGTCGGTTCGTGCACACAGGCGGCCAACGCATGAGCGGCAGCGATCTTCATTTCTTCGCTAATTCGCTTGCTGCGGCTATCCAAGGCGCCGCGAAAGATGCCGGGAAAGGCCAGCACGTTATTCACTTGATTCGGAAAATCGCTACGGCCGGTACCCACGATCGCGGCCCCGGCGGCGATCGCATCGGCGGGCATGATCTCGGGAATGGGATTGGCCATCGCGAGGATAATCGGCTTCGCGGACATCGATTGGATGTGGCTTGGTTTCAACAGGTTGCCTTTGCTGACTCCAATAAAGACGTCGGCATCGACCATCACATCTGCGAGGTTGCCCTGTCGATTTTCGCGATTCGTATAAGCCAACAACTCTGTTTTCTCGGGTGACAATCCCTCGCGGTCCTGATGAATCGCGCCGCGTGAATCACAGACGATGACATCAAGAACCGGTTGGCAGACGTTAGGATCGTGTCCTACGCAGCGCAGCAGTCGGGCGATTGCCGTTCCTGCGGCACCAGCCCCATTGATCACCACTCGCATGTCGGTCAGTTTGCGATCGATCACTTTCGCGGCATTGATCAACGCGGCTAACAGCACGATGGCCGTGCCATGTTGGTCATCGTGGAAAACGGGAATGCCCAAGTCTTGCAATTGGTTTTCGACCTCGAAGCATTTTGGCGCTGCGATGTCTTCGAGATTGATGCCACCAAAAACCGGAGCAATCCGGCGAACCGTATCGATGATCTCTTGAGTGTCTTGGGTATCCACGCAAATGGGCCATGCATCGATCCCCGCAAACTCGCGAAATAGCAGTGCTTTGCCCTCCATCACCGGGATGGCCGCGTGGGCACCAATGTTCCCCAGCCCAAGCACCGCGGAACCGTCACTAACGATCGCGACGGAGTTATTTTTGATGGTTAAATCCCATGCTCGTGCAGGATCTTTCGCGATCACCTCACAGGGTCGTGCCACCCCAGGCGTGTACGCGATCGACAAATCGTCGGCTGTCTTGACCGGCATCCGCGAATGCATCCCGATCTTGCCACGCAGTTGCTCGTGAACAATCAAACTTCGCGTAAAGAAGTCGGTCATCATGATTCTCTAGTTGAAAGGAGGAACAACCCAAAACAAACTAATCGCAAAAAAACGACGTTAATTTGCTGCAACCGAAACCACCGTGTCGGCGTGTGCGGCTGTCCTCAACATATCAAACTGAATTCATGTGGGTTGTAGCCGCTTTCGCTGAATGAACTTCATCGTGAAACGAACGATCAGCGGAAAGAGCCCGAGCAGCACAAACGCGCTGCCAATCTGCCACAGTTGACTTGATGTAAATACCGCAGCAATGCCTTTATCTGCCAGCGTTTGCAGGTCGGGAACACTTGAGCCCGCGTAGACGTAAACGGCGGTCCCCGCCAACATCCCAAGCTGGCTAACCCACCAAAACGTGCGAGTGCGAATTGGCGTCAGCCCCATCACCGCATTGATCATAAAAAACGGGACCGCAGGGATCAGCCGCAACGTGAATAAAAAGAACGGACCTTCCTTTTCGAGCGATTCGTTGAAACTTTTCAATCGCTCACCAAATCGATTTTGGATTGCATCGCGAAATAAGAAGCGGCTCAGCAGAAACGCCACGGTGGCGCCGGCGGTCGAAGCGAAGCTGATCAAAACCAATCCGCGAACAAAACCAAAGTACCAACCGTAAACCAGCGTCAACACCGCCGCCCCGGGAATCGACAACCCGGTGGCGAGCACATAAATCCCAAACGCGACCCCGTAGACCAATACGGGATGATCGGCCTGGAACGTCCGTAGCTGAGATTCTCGTTGAGCGAGCGAATCAAGATTCAGCAAATGCCCAAACTGGAGGTAGCCGATGATCGCCGCTGCGACGACGAGCAAAAACAGCCCCGCTTTCTTGACCATCGCTGGTTTCGTAGCGTTTTCGTTTTGTTCGATTTGGTCAGCCATGGTTTGAACTTTAGGTGGAGACCACGATTGAGCGGCTGGATTTGTAAACGGGCGGATTTACAGGAAGGATCTCGATAAACCGTAGACGGACACTAACAAAGATCCTTACAAAAATGCGGTCAAAACCGACATCCTCAATCACCTCAACCATTGGATCGTGCATACAACCTACCCGTCCACAACTCTTTATAGAGAACCATTCCGCGAGTAGCGTTGCAATGGCGTATCAGACCACCAAACCGCCAAAGCCAGCGAAAACGATTGGAAAACGTGGTTTGCTGGAAAAGAAACGAACGTCCAGAAGGTGTGTAGCAGGCGAAGAGTGATGGGTAGGCCGATTCGCTCGGATGCGACTCAATGGTCGAGCTGGGTGATCCCTTGCGATTCCGCGATCAACCAACGCCGATTGGGAGTCAAATCGTCGTAGGAATCCACGTTGCCGCTTGGCCAACGGATCGTCACCGAGCAGCCGGATGGTTTCGAATCCTTCAAACCGAAACGCAACCGACGTTCGTTGCTGCAAAGATAGCCATCGCCCGAGGTGAGCGGTTGTGTCCACACGTCGTCGCCACATTGAAGCTCGACGACGGCTCCAATCGCGTCCCGTGAACTCGATGTCCCCACCAATTGAAATTCGATCCACGACCGGCCTGCTGCAGAATGATTCATCAGCAATGCAACCGGCTCGGTTTGATGTGTTACGAATAGATCGGTCATCCCGTCTCGATCCGCGTCGATGGTCCACAACGCTCGTCCCACATGCAATGAATTCACATAATCTCCTTGCATCCTCGGAGAAACCAATTCGTAACGGCCTTTGACGTTCTGCTCGTAAAGTTGGAAGGGTTGTTCATAGTCGGCGCGAACACCACTCGGAGACAAGATTTGAACGTGTCCGTTGGTTACGACAATTTCATGACGGCTATCGTTGTCCAAATCGACCATCTGCGTTCCGAATGCCACCAACGGAAACGAGCTTGATGCGAGTCCGAAACGATGGGTATCGTCGACCCACGCGTGATGGCCCGTGCCACGATGCAGCACGTTGGACTCGTCTGTGAAATTGGTGACAAACAGATCGAATCGCCCATCGCGATCGACGTCGCCTACGGCAATCCCCATGGATCCCTGCGCCGCACCTCGAGCATCGCCGGCCAAGCCACGCGTCAACGCAAAATCACGTAGCCGATCGTCGGTGTCGGCAGCGAATGACGTCGACCAGTAGTGGTTGTTCGTCATGTCATTCGCAACAAACAGATCGATGCCTGCGTTATCGTCCAGCGCACCGGCAACGATCCCCAAACCACGCCCGATGATGTCGGGTTCCGCTGCGATGTTTTCAGATTGCGGTTGAAAATGCCCAGCGGCGTCACCAATCCGAAACACGTCAGCGTCCGCCGGAAATGCCATTGGCGAACAGGAGGGTGCTGCATCCAATTGCTTCGCAAAGCAGCGATGAGTCGTCAATTGCTCGCCCTTGCAATAATTCAGATACACCAAATCCGCCAACCCATCCGTATTAAAATCGACGATCGCGCCGCTTGTGGACCACGCGGTTTCAGTGTTTGTTCCAAGCCAGTGATCCGTTCCGTCTTCGAAGGTTCCATCGCCTTGG
This sequence comes from Novipirellula caenicola, assembly GCF_039545035.1. Taxonomy (NCBI): domain Bacteria; kingdom Pseudomonadati; phylum Planctomycetota; class Planctomycetia; order Pirellulales; family Pirellulaceae; genus Novipirellula; species Novipirellula caenicola. Next base: position 179,733 of record NZ_BAABRO010000008.1, on the reverse strand, counting down.
TTTAGATACAGCACGTTGCGACCAAAGTTGAGAACAAGAATGTCAGGAAAACCATCTTCATTGACATCCCCCACGGCAACCCCTTGGCCAAACCCGGTATCCCCGGTGCCAGCCAACGAGGTGGTTTCGCGGAAGTCACCACCGAGATTCCGAAACAGAGCGTTGCTGTTAGAATCGTCGATCCGCGGCGTTCCCCCCGCGGCCGCAAAGTAAACATCGCTCCAGCCATCCAGATCGTAGTCCAACGTACCGCCACCACAGCCGAGCGTATGGTGCAACATGAATCCGGGACGATCGAGGTGTTCCTGGGTGTAGCCAAAGAACTTCACTCCACGCTCGGCCGCCTGATTGACGAGTTTTAACGACGAAATTGAATCGGCATGCCCGCTCTGCTTGATGGCACTTGTGACCAGGAGGGCGTGGTCTTGCGGATTCGCGTTTCGCTCGATCGCCGGCAGAGGCATATGACTGAAATCAAGCTTCAGCTCGGGATGCCCTTGCACTACTTGCCATGGCATGTCGCGGCGAAGCGTGGCAACGACGGAATTGCGATATTCGGCTGCCGATTCGATCGGGTCTCGCGTCAGTGTCAATGCTATTGCGGCCCACGCTTCACATTCCCAGAGACGGCCAAGCTGTTGAAGCGTTTGGGCGATCCCGATTGCCAAACGCTGTGAATCGGCTTGTGCGGATAAAAACTCGCGTCGTTGTTGGTCGAGACGATTCAGTAATCGGGCCCGTGTTTGGACATCGCTACTTGCCGCAATCAACTCAGGCGTGGATCGTTGCTCATCGACTCGTTGCAAACTCGTTTGCAATTTCAACCAACACTCGCTGTCGTCTGCATCTCGGCGTGTTCCCTCCCAGTAGCACCGCACAGCCACTTCATCGAGACTTTGATCACGGGCCCAGTCTCCCAGTGCGATCCAGTAGCGGACATCGGAGTCAACGTCCTCGGGCATTTGGGTTGCCAATCGCATCACCGCATCAAAGTCGCCCGATCGCGCGGCGATCGAAATCGCCAGCAAATGAGCGGGAACGAAGTCGGGGTGACGGGCAATGATGCGACCGAGCAGCGAAGCGGCGTCTTCATCACGACGTTGATCAAAGTGGCGTTTCGCTTTCGCCAGCAGTGGACGCAAATCGTCGGGATTCCGCTCGACCAACAACTGCACCGAATCTTCTTCGAGCGTTCGCGGTCCTTTCGCTGCGAGATCCAGCAACAACTTGAGATCAAATTTGCGTTGTTGGATCAGGACACGTCGATGGGGATCCGCTAATTCAGGCCGCTCAGCCATCGCATAGAAATCGACGAGTTGACGGCGAAAGACGTGATGTTCGGGACGCCGTCCGGTGGTGTTTTCCAGTAGTTCGATTGCGGCATAAAGCCGCCCCATCGAAAGCAGTGCCACCACCGTCTGCTGGACCTGGTTATCGTCGCCATAGGACGTGACGTCGCAAGCGGTCAGCATGAGCTCGGTCGACAACGGCAGATCGCCATTGTGGTAGGCGACCTTAGCTGCCATGAATAAGACGTCGGGATCATCAGGTCGTTCGATCAAAGCGGCGCTGGACCACTGTGACGCGTCGGCCCACTTGGCTTCGGATACCGCTTGCGAAAAACGGCTGTACGCCGACGCAGTTGCAACGGGGTCGACGGCAAATTTGTCTGCGTCCGCTAGTGGTGCGTCTGTGCAACCACCCAATACCGAACACAGAACCAGCAGCACTAGCGGACTGCAACGTCGCATCGCAACGAGATGAATCCCGACAGTCTGAGAATCTAGCAAGACGTATTATTCTTTGGGCAAAGGCTTACTTTGGTCGTAATTCCCTTGCGCAAATCCTTTCTCCATCTTGCGTTGTTCTTCTTCAATCGCGGCGCGGACCTTGGCGATTTCCGCTTCGTTGGCACCGTCTAGAACGCTGGCGGCCTTGGGTTCGCCACACCCAAGATTCAAGCAGAACGTACAGGACAACAGGGCAAGGCATGCAAGTCGTTTCATGGTTAGCTTTCGTGGTTACAGAATCCTGAAGTAACAGTGTCTTCGAGATAACGGTGTGGAATGATCGATCATGAAAATGAAAGGCTTCGCGCATTCGGTATTTGCGTACTCGGCACACGAAGCCTGTTCGTTCGGACTGCTCCGAATCGAACCTCCTGCTAGGAAGGTCCGATGCGAATCCAATTCGTTGCCGTTTAGAATTCGGCGGAAATCGTTTCTTTCGCGGCACGACTGCCCAGCGATCCCCACAAACCATAGGGACTTTGCGCACCGGGCTGGTTCTTGTTCGCGGCGTTACCCCAGCGGTGAACCATCGGAGCGGTCGAATCACCTGCTTCGATCGAGTCGGTGATGAACTTCACCGCCCCGTCGGCCATCAGCACATGCACGCCACCTTGATGACGACTTGACGGCGGCAAGACAATCAAGTCGACGCCACGGTCATAACCACAAACCTCTTTGTTGGGCGGCAAAATTGTGGTCACCATCGTGTACAGCGGCAATCGGCTGAACCACTGATAACCGCGACCGCTAGAGGAACTATCGGTTGGCGTCGAGGAAGCCCAGAACTGAGGACGCTGTGGATCGACCAAACCACCTGTACCACACTCGGATGGATTGTCACGAGGTCCAGGGTAACTCCAGCTTGGACGATCGTAAGAGATCGTTCGCTTGTCTTTATCACCTAGGTCGGTCGCGATTTCTCCCATTGCAATCGTGTTGGACAAACCATCGAGGATGTCACGAAACTTCATCTGCTTGTAACATGCAAAGACACCGCGATCGGCAGCACGCTGCTCATCGGCTTGAGTCGCGTTGAGTGGTTTCCAAGGATTGTCGCTGCGATTTCCAAAGTTGATCCAGCGTCCCGAATCGCCACCACACATGGCATAGTTCGTACGTCCCGCCGCGGGCAATCCAGTCCCCGGATCGCTGGGACAACGAAGCGTTGGCATTTCAGTGCTGTAAGGCACGTAATCCAACCAGTTTTGCGGGCTTGGCCCCATCGCCGGGAAATCAACCGCGCCATCTTTATTAAAGTCGTTCGGATTGCTGATCACTTCCCAGATGGCTTGCTGCTCGATGAACGGGGTCAGCCCCACCAAAGCAGACAACTGATTTTGACTTGCGTTCTTGGTGTTGGACCACCAATACGAATTGCTGAGGGTCGCATCTTCGGTCCCACTCCCCTGAATCGGCAACGCATTGTAGGCGCTGTGGTAGTTATGCATCCCCAAACCAAGTTGTTTGAAGTTGTTGCTGCAGCTCATGCGGCGAGCGGCTTCACGAGCGGCTTGAACCGCAGGTAGCAACAAACCGACGAGCACCCCGATGATGGCGATGACAACCAGCAACTCCACCAAGGTGAAACCGAGACGTGGGGATAGAGGGCGATTCGTTTTCATAAAAATACCTTTGAGAAAAAGACAAAGAGAGACCTTGATTGCGTCGCGTTTTGCCGACCAGAGATGATTCGAACCCAACGTGGACGTGATTCGCAGCCGCCATCCTGGCGAAACAACGTGACCTAAAACCCCCAAAACAACAATTTGGCAACAGGCAAGAAAAGAGTGAAAACAATGAAGGATGCGGAGAGTCCAATCCGCACTCGTCATAGGCGAATGCTAAGAACAACTGCGGCGATCGTCAAATAACACGGGACTCTATGCGACTTTCAGCACCGCACTGAGTTTCGGAGAACAGAAATCTTGTTCTCTCTTTTTGGTATTGATATCGCATCCATCCGCTCATCGAGACGCACGGTCCGACCGACCGATTACAAGAAGCGTCCGATAGTTAACATTTCCAGAAAATGTTTTTTCAATTCGCGTGAGGCAATTTTTTTTTGGAAAATTTCAGTTTTTCAAAAACAGGCCGGCCTTCGATGACATCGCAGCGAGGTGTTTCGAGCGATTGTCTCGTTTCCAGCGACTATCCAAGCGCAACGTCCAAGATCATCATCACCGCGAACCCAAGCATCAGACAAAGCGTCGCCAAATCGTCGTTGCCCTGCTGCTGTGTTTCGGGAACTAGCTCTTCGACCACGACATACACCATCGCACCGGCGGCGAAGCTGAGCGCAAACGGCAGTACCGGAGCAGCGAACACCACCACCGCGGCTCCGATGACGGCGGCCACCGGTTCAACCAGAGCCGAGGCTTGACCGATCATCCAAGCCTTCATTCGGCTTAGCCCTTCGCCCCGTAGCGGCACGGCGACGGCAACCCCTTCGGGCACGTTTTGCAAGCCGATACCGATCGCCAATGCGGCGGCACTGCCCAGGCTGGCCGTTTTCAATCCGCTAGCGGCACTGCCCAGCGCTACGCCGACCGCCAATCCCTCGGGGATGTTATGCAGCGTGATGGCGATGATCAGCAGCACGCTGCGCTGCCACGCGGTACGCGGACCTTCGGCGGATTCGATCGGCAGCCCACGATGCAGATGGGGAAGCAGTTGGTCGAGTCCCCATAAGAAGGCGCCCCCCGCCAGAAAACCGATCGCGGCTGGCAACCAGCTCGGCCACCCCTGTTCTTCGGCGACTGCGATCGATGGCGCAAGCAGACTCCAATAGCTTGCCGCCAGCATCACGCCGCCTGCAAACCCAAGCATTGCGTCGAGCAGTTTGCGATTGACTTTTAACAAGCCAAACACCAATGCGGCCCCCAACGCAGTGAGCCCCCATGTAAATAGGCCCGCGGCAAGCGCTTGGTAGACAGGATCCAATTCTTTTAGCCATGTGATCATTTCGCGATCGCGATGCAGATGATGTGCCACTGGCACGCGGGTTGCCGTGAAGATTGGGTATGGAAAAATGGATCACTGAATTTTTGGAACAGTTTGGCGCTGCAGGAGTAGGGCTCCTGATGTTGGCTGAAAATATCTTTCCGCCCATACCATCGGAAATCGTCATGCCGTGGGCGGGGTACTCGGTAAGCCAAGGAAATGTGTCTTTTATCGCCGTCGTCACGGCCGGCAGCATCGGATCGTTCCTGGGGGCGTTGGCTTGGTATCTGCTCGCCCGTTGGATCGGCAAGGAGCGATTGGCCCGTTGGATCGACGGCCACGGTGCTTGGTTAACGATCACCCGGCGAGACTTGGATCAGGTCGATGATTGGTTTGATCAATGGGGAAGTGTCGCGGTATTGGTCTGTCGGATGATTCCTGGGATTCGCACCTTGATCAGCGTTCCGGCCGGGTTTGCAGCGATGCCGATTGGCCGATTTTCGTTATTCACGGCGATCGGCACCGTGCTGTGGACGGCACTGCTTGCCGGCATCGGATGGTGGCTCGGCGATCATTACAAGGATCTCGCTGCCCCGCTGAGCTGGGTCAGCATGGCAGTGATCGCAGGGATGTTTGCTTGGTGGGTTTGGCGCGTGGTGCGGCAGCGGTCGGCTCGGGCCACAACGTCTTGATCGTTACGAAAGCTGAAAGCCAGCAAGCGGTTGCCGCAACAAAATTCACTTATTTGCACTCACAACTGAGCTGAATTCGATGCTTGATTTGCAGTCCCAATCGCTGACGATCAATTTTGGTATTTTTGCGGTCGCAGCGTTATTTGTGTGGTTGGCGGGCACCAAGCTCAGCAAGTACGTGGACCTATTTGCGGACCGCACGGGACTAGGAAAAGCGTTTGCGGGGGCTTTGCTGCTTGGCGGTGCCACCAGCTTGCCTGAGTTGGCAACGACGTTGACGGCATCCTACTCGGGAGCGGCCGAGTTAGCAGGCAACAACCTGCTTGGAGGCGTGGTGATGCAGGTTGCCGTATTGGCGTTGATTGACGCGTTTGTGCTGCGTGGTCGCCCACTCACTCTCTTTTCACCGCAATCGTCATTGATCATGGTCGGCGTGATGCTAATCGCATTGATTGCGCTCGCATCGGCCGCCGTCACGAGTGGCGAGCTGTACTCAATTGCTGGCGTCGGAGTGTGGCCGATCTTATTGTTTGCAGCCTACGTTTCCTCATTGTGGGTGATCTACCGTTACGAGGGAAAACCACGCTGGGAACCTCGCGGCGAGATTGCCCAGCCGCCCGAATCGGCTCGCGACATCAAGGATGCACATCAACACCAATACCAAGACGTCTCCACCCGCGGCTTGGTCGGCTACTTTGCCATCGCCTCGGCCGTTGTCTTGATCGGCGGCTACTTTGTCGCCGTATCGGGCGAAATGATCGCTGAGCAGACAGGGATCGGGCAAAGCTTTGTCGGTGCCACGTTGGTCGCACTGGTAACGAGTTTGCCCGAGCTGAGTACGACCTATTCTGCGGTCCGTTTTGGAGCGTACAGCATGGCGGCGGCAAACATCCTGGGGACCAACAGCCTCGAGATCGCGTTGTTTCTGCCCGCGGAATTGGCTTATCGCGAAGGCAACCTGTTTGACGCGTTGCAGCCGTCCGCAGCCTTTTTGGCGGCATTGGGAATCGTCGTCACCAGCCTGTATCTATGGGGAATCCTTGAGCGACGCGACAAGACGGTGTTGGGAATGGGAGTCGATTCGTTTGCGGTGTTGGCAACGTACGCCGCTGGATTGGCGGTCTTCTACACAATGTAGTTCACTTACCGTCATCGACTCACCACGCATGCCCCCAAATCGTTGGCATGAGAGTTGCGTCGACTTGTCAAAGGAGTTGTCTTAACAAGGAATTGATTGACCTTCATTTCAGAGAATAAACATGTCTAGCGAACGACCATGCGTGATTGTCACCGGCAGCTCGGGATTGCTTGGTAACCTCACGTGCCGTCGACTTGCCGAAGCTGGCTATGAAGTGTTCGGGTTCGACCGTGTTGGTTTGCCTGAGCCCCCCAAAGCACTCCAGCACGTGCATGACATCGAGTGCGACATCACTGACTACTCTTCGGTTCAAGGCGCCATGCAAAATGTCCGTGGCAAAACCGGTGGCAAACTCGCTAGCGTGGTGCATATGGCGGCCTACTACGATTTCTCGGGCGAAGACAGCGAACTGTACAACACCGTCACCATCAACGGCACCGATCGACTACTGAACGCCCTTGAAGATTTCGAGTGCGAACAGTTCCTATTCACCAGCACCATGTTGGTGCATGCTCCATGTGCAGTGGGAGAAAGAATCCGTGAGGACGATCCGCTTAAAGCGAAATGGCCCTACCCACAGAGCAAGATTGAAACCGAACGGCTGATCCGCGAAGGACACCCCAATGTTCGCTCGGTGTTCCTGCGTGTTGCCGGTGTCTACACCGACGATGGACGTCAACCGACGATTGTCCAGCAGATCAAACGAATCTACGAAAAGGATTTTCAAGCTCGCTTTTTCCCCGGTGATACCGATGCAGGGCAAGCAGCGGTGCACTTAGAAGACGCCGTTGATGCGATCGTCCGCACTGTTGAACGGCGTGATGCGATCGCACCGAAAACCGCAATTTTGATTGGCGAAGAAGAAACGCTGTCGTACCAAACGCTACAGAACCTGATTGGCAAACAATTGCATGGCAAGGAATGGGCGACGATGGAGATCCCCAAACCGGTTGCCAAAGTAGGGGCGGCCGTCAGTGACGTACTGCAGGGCGGCGATGCGTTCATTAAACCGTTCATGGTCGCGATGGCGGACGACCACTACGCCCTGGATATTTCACGTGCCAAAGAGTTGCTCGGCTGGGAACCGAAGCATTCGCTTTCGATGACGTTGCCGAAGATGACGGAGGCGCTCAAAGCCGATCCCGACAAATGGTATAAGCAAAACGGTTTAGAGCGATGAACGCGCTCATCAAGCTTCGACTGAAAAGCTACGCGCAAAAGGAATAAAGGGATGAGTCAATCGCCCACGGCCCCCCGCCACTTAAATACCGATCGGGTAAACACTGATCGCGAGAACACCGATCGCGGCAGTACTGCCCCCAAGGACATTGATCCGCTGAATCGGCCAGTACCTCCCTACAAACACAATCCGTCGGCGTGGAGTCAACGCATTCCGATTTGTCTGTTGGCGTTTGTTGCCGCGATCATTTCGTCGCATCTATCGCTTTATCAGTGGGGGCTGATTGATAGTGCATGGGACCCGGTGTTCGGTGATGGCAGCAACCGGGTGCTTAAATCAGATACTGCGATGTCGATGTATCGCATCTTAGGGATTCACGACGCCGCGCTCGGCGTATTAGCCTATCTCGGTGACGCCGTCCTCGGGTTTGCCGGATCACCACGTCGTTGGCAATACCGCCCGTGGCTCGTGATTCTGTTTGGGATTGACGTGATTCCGCTGGGGATCGTCAGCGTCGTGTTGGTGGTGATTCAAGCATTTGTGCTCGGTGAGTGGTGTTTTCTATGCTTGGTCACCGCAGCAATCTCGCTGATCTTGGTCTACTGGGCTTGGGATGAAGTCCGCGTTTCACTCGCGTATCTAAAAATTGTTTGGCAAGATCATCACGACGTGAAGTTATTCTGGAAAGCGTTCTGGGGTTCCCGCACCGAGCAACTTGATCAGGCTGGTGAAAAACTTCTCTCGCGCGAGGTGGCATGATGTGGGGACGCGTGATCGAAATCATGACTGCGGTGTGGCTTGCGGCCAGCCCGTTCGTTTTTCAGTCTCCGGTCGATCCTGTGATGTTATGGATTGACTTTGGAATTGCGTTACTGATCAGCACGTTTGCCGGGCTTTCGTATTGGCCGCCTACACGGCATGCTCACCTGCTGACTTTGGCGGTAGCCACGGGGTTGATCGTATGGGGCCGACTCGCGGTGCTGCCTCCGCCGCCGATTCACCAAAACCACATCGTCGTAGGCCTGTTCTTGTTGATGATCGCGTTGATTCCCAATTACGCTTCGCGTCCACCGCGAGCATGGCGGCACGACACGGCAGACTCGGTGTCCTAGCGTAAACACGTCCCGATTGCGGATTGACTGCGAAAACGAACACGTGTTTTTCAGTGCTGCACATCGCACAGCACTGCACTGCACTGCAAGGATGGTTCGGACACGGTGCCACGGACAATCCGGCATCACTGCACGTCGTTGTTCGACTGTGATTGCGATTTCAATACGGCGGCCAAACGTTTACGTACCGCCGCGGTTTCGGCGGTGTCGTTCTCGGCGGTGATCGGACGCTGCTCTAACACGTCCTCCTGAACATCAAAAAGCTGGCCCGTTTCGTACAAATGCCAACGTCGATCGCGAGCCGAGACATGGCGGGTGAAATGATCTTTGTCCCATCCCGGACGAGGATCGTAAAACGAATAGATCCACTGACGACGTGGTGACGAAGAGTCCTCTCCGACCAATTCTGGATAAAAGCTGATCCCATCCAAATCGTGGTCCGATGGCAATGGATGCCCGGCCGCCTGCATCATCGTCGGAAGAAAGTCAGTCGAATCGACTAGCGCATCAGAAACGCCCGGTTGAATCATTCCCGGCCAATTCGCGATCAGCGGTACATGCGTTCCCGCATCGGTAGGCAATCCCTTGCCTCCGGCGACAGGCCCATTTTGTGTTTGCGAGGTGATCGAAAGATGCGTGCCGTTGTCACTGTAGAACAGGATTAAGGTGTTCTCTCGCAAACCAAGGTCGTCAATTTTCTGCACGACCTTGCCGACACACTTGTCCATATACTCGACCATGTCTTTGAAATAGCGAGGATCTTCGTCAAGTCGCTTTTCTGGATCATTCCAATCGGCGCTGTCGGGCGTCGGATTCATCGGCCAATGGGGTAGTGCCATCGGGTAATAGACAAAGAATGGGTTGGCTTTTTCACGTTCCATGAACGCGTTGATGTAATCCACCCATTGGTCCGGCCCGTATTGCCCGGCGGCCTGTTTTAGCGTGCCGTCTTCGAGCCAAGTGGGGTTGGCGTATCGCGAACCTTTGTCTTCGGTATGCAGCGAATGATACAAGGCGTATGAATCAAAGCCGGAATCTTTGGGGTGCATGCCGATACCACGGCGAGTTTCCGCGCCAGGATAGTCCGGTGGATCGTAACTTTGCAGCTGCCACTTGCCCGCGATACAGGTCTTGTAGCCGACTTGCTGTAGATAGTGACCAAACGTTTTCTCGCTTGGATCCATGATCCCAAAGCAAATCCAATTGCGATCATTGTGCATCCCCGTCATCAACTGCATGCGAGTGTTCGCACAAAGCGGCTGAGCATGAGCGTGCGAGAAGCGAAGTCCTTCGGCGGCAAGTTGATCGAGTTGGGGCGTGGCATAACTGAGTCCGCCGTAGCACCCAAGTCCCTCGATGCCGAGATCATCGGCCATGATCAGCACAATGTTCGGCTGGCGATCAGCCGCGGCGATCGGTCTCGACGTGCCGGCAAATGCGACGACCGTCGCGATCACGACAGCCAATGCCAATACAGGACTTTTCCAATTTGTCATCATCAGCCTTTGAGGGGTGGTTGTTACGGTCACTTCGTGTTTACTTTTGATTTTCGTGACGGCGTGGCGCGGGGCTAACGCGATCGCCTTTGGCACGAAACAGGTGGGTTTTCATAACGGAGCGCTATCAGTGCTGATGTCGCCTGCAGCGAAAATGTCAACTCAATCGTAATCGAAATTGACAAAACGGGGATCGATGCACGCTGATCAACGGAAATCGTGATAGAAAAACTCGTCCTCTCATCCTACTACTTCCGCCGGGCATGATCGATCCAATGCTGCAAAGGCTCATCCGCTAAACTAGAATACGTTGCTCGAATCGCGGCTTGCTACCGTCTCGATGGGCTTCCTTAGCATGAGGTTCGTGACTCACTGCTAAGTTTGGCGTGTGCATGATTGGACACGCAGAACCCGCAGCAAAAGACGCTCCTCCCAATATCGCAATATGCTTGCTTCCATGAACCGTCGTTGTCTCTTGGCTCTGGTCCTCGTTTGCGTGTTCGCGGTTTCTTTGTGCGATGCTCAGTCCGATCGCCATTCCAACGCCCGGGCAACCGGCGTCGACGTCAACGAAGTGAATACATCGACCACCTTCGACCTCCTATCGCCGCCGATGACCGAGGGTTCGCCGGGACCGGGAAAGCGAGTGCGTCAGGTCGCGACCGAGTACAAGGGAACTCAGGTGCATCATTCGCTGTACTTGCCTTTGGATTGGAAACCAGACGGCAAGTTTCCCGTGATCGTCGAGTACACCGGAAACAAGTGGCCACTTTGCAACTCGACCGGCGAGGTTGGGGATGCCAATTTAGGTTACGGCATCAGCGGCGGCCGAGGCTTTATTTGGGTTTGTATGCCGTCTATTGAGACAGGAGGACAAAGTAATGCCGTCACGTGGTGGGGCGACACGCAAGCGACCATCGACTACTGCAAAATCAATCTTCCTCGCATCTGTGCCGAATTCGGAGGCGATCCCGACAACATCCTCCTCTGCGGTTTTTCGCGTGGGGCGATTGCGACCAGCTATATTGGGCTCGCCGACGACGAGATCGCTTCGCTTTGGAAAGGCTTCTTGACGCATGATCATTTCGATGGCGAAAAGACATGGGGCTACCCCGACAGCGATCGTGCGTCGGCCCTAACACGTCTGGCCCGGCTCGACGGGCGTCCGGTGCTAATTTGTGGAACCCAAGCCAGCAAAACTCGTGACGCATTCCTGGGGGATCATCTCGAATTGGCCCACTTCACCTTTCTCGATGTTCCCACCAGCCAACTCTTTGCGATCCCCGAAGGCAATGTGGTGCACCCGCACACCGACCTGTGGATGCACAAGCAAAGCGTCTACCGCAGGCAAGTCCGCGACTGGGTTGAAAATGTACTTGATCAATAACCAACTAGCAGCAGTCGATTATGCTGGACCGACGACGATGTTGCCGTAGTGGATCTTGCTAAAGATCCTCTTGCGTTTAAAGCCAGGGAGCTCTAGCGAGCTCCACTACGAAGACTTGGGAGCTTTAGCAAGCTCCACTACATTAGAGAAACGACAAACGACGCGTTTGCTGCCATTTTATTTACTGAACTTATCCCCGCATTTCCCCGCCTTTACTTCCCCAACTCTGGCATCCCTGATGAAAGCGATTTCCATTCTTCGATTATTGTGTCCCGTTGTCGTATGTCTCTGTCTTTGTTCGTCGTTGTGGTCCGCCGAGTCGAGCGATCGGCCAAATTTGGTGCTGATCATTGCGGACGACATGAATTGGGACGATTGCGGCGCGTACGGGCACCCTGCGATCCGCACGCCGCATATCGACCAACTTGCCAACCGGGGACTCCGGTTCGAGCATGCGTACCTAACAACCAATTCATGCAGCCCTTCGCGCTCGAGCATCTTGACGGGCAAATATCCGCACAACACCGGGGCCGAGCAATTGCATTGGCCGCTGCCGCCGGAAAGCAAGACGATAGCTGCGACGCTGAAGCAATCCGGCTACTACACGGCGGCGGCGGGCAAATGGCATCTGGGCGACGCCGTGCGTGACCATTTTGATCGCATCTACGAAGCATCCACCGCTGGTTTTGTATTGCCATCGGGCAACGAGGGTGAGCCGGTAAAGATGATCGCGGCCCAACCGAGCGGCTGCGAAGATTGGGAGCGTGCAATCGACGACCGTCCGCGTGACAAGCCGTTCTTTCTGTGGCTAGCGGCACTCGATCCGCACCGTGAATACAGCGAAGGTGCGTTGGATCCGCCGCACCGTCATGCTGATGTGATCGTTCCGCCGCACTTACCAGACACCCCGGACGTCCGTGAAGATTTGCGGCTGTATTACGACGAAATCGGTCGGCTTGATACCTACGTCGGCAAAGTCATGAGCAAGCTGGAACAACAAAACGTCAGCGAAAACACCTTGATCTTGTTCATCAGCGACAACGGACGTCCCTTTCCACGCGACAAAACCACGCTCTACGACGGTGGCATTCGCACCCCTTGGATTGTCCGCTGGCCCGACCAGGTTCGCGGCGGGGTGACCACGAACTCGCTGGTCAGTGCGATCGATATCGCTCCCACTTTCCTGGAGCTCGCGGGGATCGACAAGGACACGATCCACGGCATGCAGATCGAAGGACACAGCTTTGCACCGGTCCTACGCGACCCGATGACCGAGTCTCGACAATACGCCTTTGCCGAAGACCACTGGCATGACTACGAAGATCACGCTCGCTGTGTCATGGATCAACATTTCAAACTGATTCGCAATGACTATGTCGACCTGCCTGCAACGCCATCGGCGGATGCCGGTCGCGGACTCTCGTGGCAAGCGATGCTGCGACTACAAAAAGAGGGCAAGCTGACCAAGCAGCAACAAACGTGTTTCGTGTCGCCTCGTCCGCAGTGGGAATTGTATGACCTGATGCGAGACCCGGGCGAATTGAACAACGTCATCGACGATCCTGCCTACCAATCGGTTCGCAAACGATTAACGCAGGCCTTGCAAACGTGGAGCGAAGAAACGTCCGACTACTTACCATCGCGTCGCACTCCCGACGAATTCGATCGCGTGACGGGGGAACCCGACCACAGCGTTCGCGTTCGTCCGCGTCCATCGAAAAAAGAGATGTTTGGCACGAACGGAAAGTATTAAGCTTCGTCCCCTTAAATCCACGGCAGACTCCATGATCAAGATGACGACCGCGTTTGTTCTTCTGTTGGCTGTTCTACCTTGCACGAAGGTGACTGCGGCCGATGCGGAGATCACGACGATCCCCAAACAACCCAATATCGTTTTGCTGTTTGTCGACGATTATGGTTGGGCCGATATGGGGTGTCGCAATCCTGTGTTTGAAACGCCAAACATTGATCAACTGGTTCACGAAGGACTCGATTTTCGCCAAGCCTATATCGCGTGTCCGACATGCAGTCCCAGTCGCGGCACGCTGTTGACGGGGAAACATCCAGTGCGACTCGACTTGGTGCGTCATATTCCGACCGGCCCCAAGCACGCCGATTTCGACAAGTTTGGCCGCACCGAAACGGAGTTCAATTGGCTGGAGACGGATCCGGCCCAGTTTCCTTGCCGCAATTGGTTGCCGCTCGAGGAGACGACTTATGCCGAAGCACTTGGCGAACTCGGCTACTACAACCAATTTATCGGAAAGTGGCATCTCGGGCACGAGGAATACCATCCGGTCAAACAAGGATTCGACGAGCAGATCGGCACCTCGAACTGGGGACATCCAAAGTCGTATCACCCACCTTACTTTGTCAACTCGGATGTTTTGGTTGACGAAAAGGAACGATATCTGACGGACAAATTGACCGACGAATCGGTTCAGTTTATTAAGAGCTATGACAAAGCCAAACCGTTCATGTTGTCGCTGTGGTATTACACCGTGCATGGACCTCACGACGGACGCGAAGACCTGGTCAAACATTTTCAAGCGAAAGGTTTAACAGGCCCCTACGCACACTATGCCGCGATGGTCAAAGCACTCGACGAATCGGTGGGCCGCGTCCGCGATGCCATCAAGGCCAAGGGAATCGAAAACGATACGATCGTGATTTTGTTATCGGACCAGGGGGGTGCGTTTGATAATCCACCGTTTCATGGCGGCAAGAAAGTCGACACGCTGTACGAGGGTGGTGCACGCGTACCGTTCGTCTTCCACTGGCCGGGCATTACCAAAACGGGCTCGGAAAACAACAGCATCGTTCAATCGACCGACCTGTTTCCGACGCTCCTCGAAATCGCCGGCGGCGATCCGTCGAAGTACAAAGACCTTGACGGTGTGTCGCTGGTCTCGACGATCCGAAACAACAGTACGCTCGCGCGAGACGAACCGATTTTTGGCTACCGTGCCTACGAAGACTTGTATGCCTCGGTGCGACTGGGCGACTGGAAACTGCTCGCCTACCGCAGCGGCACGGTGAAGCTCTACAACATCGCCAATGACATTGGCGAACAGCGAGATCTGTCAGAAACTCATCCCGAGAAAACGCGAGAGTTCGTACAAAAATTGGCTGCGTGGGAGCGAAAGATGAATGTGCAAAAGTATTCGGGAATACAATAGCCACCGTCGTTGACCGCTCCGCGATCCATAGAAAAAAATCGCCCTCCTCACCAAAACATCTTCACTCCGCAAGGAACGCGACTTCAATGAACGCTATGATCGCGGAGCGATCAGCGACACTGGTAACTCGAACCAATGATATTTAAGGCGACAAGATAAAATGACAACCAACCATCCATTGCGATCGCTACTGTTGCTTGCGGTTGTGCTTCTAGCGTGTCCACAAACGCAAGCAGTCGAAACAAACACCGAGCGGCCGCCCAATGTGATTTTGATCATGGCCGATGACGTCAGCTGGGAGTGTTTTGGATGCTACGGCGCCGACGACTACTCCACGCCAAACATCGACGCGTTGGCGTCCAAGGGCATCCGTTTTGACCACTGCTATTCGACTCCGCTTTGCACGCCGTCACGAGTGAAGTTGATGACGGGCAAATACAACTTTCGCAACTACACCCATTTCGGTTATCTGGATCCGCAGCAGAAAACGTTTGCTCAAATGATGCAGTCGGCGGGTTACAAGACCGCGATCGCAGGCAAGTGGCAACTCAATGGGTTGTATCATGGCGCCGTCGGGCACGACGACAACACACGGCCAATCAAGGCTGGGTTCGACGAGTATTGCTTGTGGCAACTGACTGCGGCGAAGGGCGGAAAACAAGGTGGCGAACGGTTCTGGAGTCCGCCGCTGGAACAAAACGGCAAATTTTTGAGCAAACGGGATAATCACGAGCAATACGGTCCCGACATCATGTCGGACTTCCTGTGCGACTTTATCCAGCGGAACAAAGAACAGCCGTTCTTCGTTTATTACCCCACGGTGTTGGTCCACAATCCGTTTGTCGCCACTCCGGATACGATCGGGGATTCACCGCGGACTCACGATGCGAACAAGGCTCCGAAAAACGCGGACGCCCAAAAGGCCAACTTTGTCGCAATGGTCCACTACTTGGACAAGATCGTCGGCAAGCTGGTCAAGCAGGTCGAAGCGGCCGGGCAACTCGACAATACGCTGTTCCTGTTCACTGCGGACAACGGCACCAACCAGTCGATTACCTCGCGTTGGAACGGGCAAGCGATTCGCGGCGGCAAAGGTGGCACCAAGGATATGGGGACACACGTCCCGCTGGTGGCATACTGGAAAGGGCATACACCGGAGGGCGTGGTGCTGGATGACCTCGTCGACTTTACCGATTTCTACGCCACGCTGGCCGAAGCCGCAGGCGTCCAACTCGGCAGCGACGATCCCGTAGACGGACGCAGTTTCCTGCCGCAATTGCAGGGCAAAACCGGCAATCCACGCGACTGGGTGCTCTGTCACTACCAGCCGTACTGGGGCAAATTCCCCGGCTCGCAATACGTTCGCAACGAAACGTACAAACTGTATCGTGACGGTAGCTTCTATCGGGTGCCGACTGATTTGTTAGAGGCGAATGACTTGTCAGCGGAGTCGCTCGATTCGCAGGCGGCATCCACGAAAGACAAACTTCACACCGTGCTGCAATCCGCGCCGCCCGCACCCCCGAAAAAAGCTGGCCCCCAAGCGAAGCAGCGGCCCATCTATCCTGACTGGAAAGACATCGTGGATCCCAACGACTGACCCTGGGCAACCCCTTGTCACAAATTCATTTCGTACGCCCCCCCAAAAACAGCCACTACACGAATCATGAAACCCCGCACGCTCCTTCCGATCCTTCCACTTCTGCTGTTGCTGACCATCACGCTCTACGGCGACGAACCAAGCAAATTGCAACGTGCCGATTCGAGGCCCAACATTGTTTGGATCATTCCAGACGATATGTCCGCGAACTTTTCGTGCTATGGCGAAACCGCGATCGAGACTCCTAACGTCGACCAGCTTGCCCGTCGCGGCGTCAAGTTTACCAACGCGTATGTTACCGCGCCGGTATGTTCGACGTGTCGATCGGCATTTATCACCGGGATGTATCAAACCAGCATTGGGGCGCATCATCATCGCAGCGGACGTGGGACTGAAAAAATCGAGTTACCTCAAAACGTCACGCTGGTTCCCAAGCTTTTCCAAGACGCGGGTTACCACACCTCGATCACCGGTTGGCCACTGAACGGCAAGCTGGGCAAAACCGACTACAATTTCCAGTGGGACGAATCGGTCTACGACAGCAACGATTGGCAAGACCGCAAACCGGGGCAGCCGTTCTTTGCTCAAATTCAAACCGCGGGCGGCAAACTGCGAGGCAAGGACGCAAGCGGATGGGACAAGATCGCTCGGCAAGCCAAAAAAGAATTTGGCAACAGCACGGGCATCGATGCTGTCACGTTGCCGCCATATTACCCTGATCATCCCGATATTTTGCGAGACTGGACTGCCTATCTGGATTCGGTTCGCTTGACCGATGCGATGGTGGGCGAAGTGCTTGATCGACTCCGGCGCGAAGGCGTGCTCGAGAACACCTTGGTGCTGTTCATGACCGATCATGGCATCAGCCACGCTCGTGGCAAACAATTCATGTACGACGAAGGACTGCACGTGCCGTTGGTGATTGCGGGTCCGGGCGTTGAACCGGAAACGGTCCGCGATGATGTGGTCGAGCATATTGACATCGCGGCACTTTCGCTGGCGGCGGCGGGAATTGACATCCCGAGTTCCATGCAAGCCAAGGATATCTTGGCAAGTGACTACGAGCCGCGTGAGGCGGTTTTCGCCGCTCGCGACCGCTGTGACGAAACGGTCGACCACATGCGATCGGTGCGAACCAACGAATTCAAATACATCCGCAACTTTCTACCAAACCGTCCCTATTTGCAGCCTTGCGCGTACAAAGATGCCAAGGCAATTTTGATCGCGCTGCGTGAATATCACGCTGCGGGCAAGTTAAACGAAGTGCAAGAATTGATCTTTCGCGACGTACGGCCCGCCGAAGAACTTTACGACGTCAAAAGCGATCCTCACGAGATTCATAATTTGGCAGGCGATCCGGCGTACGCAAACAAGCTGAAAACGCTGCGTGATCGTTTGGACCGATGGATGGAAGAGACCGGCGACCAAGGACGCCAACCCGAATCAGCCAAGATGTACGACAGCGATATGAAGGTCTACACCGACCGGCTTGCATTGCCCAAATTTGATCCGGCTCACTTGAAGGAAGTCCAGGACAACATTGCGATCATGAAAAAATGGGCCGCCGAAGGCAAGTAAACCTTTGACGCTGAATCATCCGATGAAATTGGATTCGCCGCCACAAATTCCGCATTCCTATCTGCGAGCACGACTTGATGAAACACGATTATCGACGACGAACCGGCACTGGCTGTGCACCGCGATCGGCAACGGCAGCCAAAAACTTGTTTAGAAAGCTTGCCTTACTACTCCTCGTGATGAGCGGCCTGTTTACGGGGCTGTTACCCGTGTCCGCAGAGGCGCAAGCAACCAGCGAGCGGCCCAATATCCTTTGGATCTTCTCCGAAGACCTATCACCATTCATGGGATGCTATGACGATCCGATCAATGCGGGACATACGCCAGCGATTGATCAATTGGCCGCCGATGGAGTGTTATTCAAACGCGCGTATGTGCCGGCACCAGTTTGTTCCGCGTGCCGCTCGGCCATGATCACCGGAGTGATGCAGACGACGACCGGAACGCACCAACACCGGTCCGGACGAACCACCGATGGACAAATCGTTCCGCCGGATACTCAGATTCATCTTCCTGAAGGGATGAAGACGATCCCGGAATTGATGCGTGCAGCGGGCTACTTCACATTCAACAGCGGTAAAGACGACTACAATTTCCACTACGATCGTCGAGCCTTGTACAGCGTCGGCAGTAAAGACGATTACAAAGCCGGCATGAACGGATGGCAGGGAAACACAGCCCGCCATACAATGTCGATCACCCAAGACACTTGGAACGCTCGCCAAGACAAATCCCAACCGTGGTTCGGTCAAATCGAAATCAAGGGCGGCAAGGCGAACACGAAATACACTCGCAAAGGAGAGGTATTGGCGGACGATGATGTTCCGCTGCCACCGTATTTCCCAGACACCCCGGCGCTTCGCAAGTCGTGGACGATGCACTACAACGCCGCTCGCGGTGCGGATGCTCGGGTCGAAGCGATCCTCGATCAGTTGCAGGCTGATGGTGAAATGGAAAACACGATTGTGTTCTTCTTTTCCGATCACGGCAGCAACCATTCCCTTCGCCACAAGCAATTCTGTTACGAAGGCGGCGTCCATGTTCCGCTTGTGATCAAGGGCAAGCATCCGGCGCTGAAAGCGGGTACGGTCCGCAACGAAATCATCACGGCACTCGATATTCCGGCGACCACGTTGGCGATGGCGGGTGTTTCGCTGCCCGATTATCTTGACGGCCAGGATCTGTTTAGCAGCGAATACAAACCGGTCGAATATGTGATTTCGGCTCGTGATCGCTGCGATTACACGATCGACCGCATTCGCACGGTCCGCTCGGATCAACTGCGCTACATCCGCAATTTCTATCCCGAGCGGCCGATGTTGCAGGCGCAATATCGCGATCAAAAGAAAGACGTTCTTGATCTCAAACGGCTGCATCAAGCAGGCCAACTAAATGACTATCAAGAGCAACATTGGTTTGGCGTCCGCCCATCGGAGGAATTGTACGACATGGCCAACGATCCGCATCAGATCAATAATCTAGCCGGTGATCCTCAGTACGCCGAAGCCCTTCGCAAACACCGTGATGTTCTGGACAAGTGGATCGAAGAGACCAACGATCAAGGCCAATATCCTGAATCGGTGATCCAATTAAAGGCGACCTACGAATTGTGGAAAGACAAACCCGTATTCAAGAACGCTGACGTCAACCCTGAATACGATCAATTTCGCAACTAGAAACGCACGTTTTTTCGCATGACCGATTCCCGTCGTTCGTTTTGTTCGATTGCGACGCTGGCATCGCTAGCGACGGGGGACGCGGCGTCGACAATCGTTTGTCATCAAGCCGCGATTGGCGGGATCGTCGAACACCAAATCGGCAGTGGCGTTCGAGCCCGGCTTTGCTTCCCAGAGGCCGTATCCTGTGAATACACGATACGAAACGGTGGCGTCAGCAGGTAACCTTTTTCGAGTTACGGCTGCGCAAGACTCCACAAATCGTGGTACAGGTGACGCAGACGCAGCAGTTCGAATCGACACCAAACGCCTCCCCAAGAGCTGATTGAATGATCTTAAAGAACACGATTTGCTGTCTGATGACGGTATTCACACTGATGCATACTTCGCCTGCGAAATCACAAGAGATGGACAAGATGTGGGGCGAGTCGATCGTCAAACTTCGCGCCGATGATGCAGAGCGGGGGCAACTTTTTGCCGATGGCAATTACGCGATGTTCATCCACTGGGGGATCTACTCGCAATTGGCCAACAAGGTCGATGGCAAAACCTATTACGGTATCGGCGAATGGATCATGAATCCACGTATGGCGGGAATTCCGATCCCGCGATACCGCGAATTGGCGAAAACATTCAATCCGGTCAAGTTCGATGCGATGGCAATCGCTCAGCTCGCCAAGGACGCAGGAATGAAATACATCATCATCACTGCGAAGCATCATGATGGCTTTGCGATGTATCATTCCAAAGCCAACAAGTTCAACATTGGCGATGCATCGCCGATCAAATTGGACCCGATGAAAGAATTGGCCGAAGCATGCCAAAAACAGGGGCTCGGATTTGGTTTCTATTACTCGCACAACCAAGATTGGACGTTCCCCGGCGGCGGCAATGGTCCTAAGCAAGATTCTCAGGGAAACCCAGCCACCTTTGACGATTACTTTCAAAAGAAATGTTTGCCGCAAGTCAAAGAGATCACCAGCGAGTACGGCCCGATCGTATTGGTCTGGTTCGATACCCCTGGAAACATGCCCAAGAAATACGTCCAAGAATTGGTCGATGTCGTACGAGAAAATCAACCTAAGGCGTTGGTCTCTGGGCGCGCCGGTCACAACCTAGGGGATTACCAATCCTTGGGCGATATGGAAGTGCCTCACCGCAACGTCGAAGGGCTTTGGGAAGCCGTCGACACGACCAATGATTCGTGGGGCTATGCTTGGTACGACGAGAACTGGAAAACGCCCGAAGAAATCCTGCATCGGCTGATCGCATGTGTGGCTCGCGGTGGAACGTACATGTTGAACATCGGCCCACGCGGCGACGGCTCGGTTCCTGAGCGTGCGGCGGCCTCGCTGCGAAGTTCCGGCGATTGGATCAAGCGTCATCCTCAGGTGGTGTACGCGACCGAAGCCTCGCCATGGCAACATGCACTGCCGTGGGGCGACGTCACCGTGAAGGGCAACCGCATGTTTTTGTCGGTGTTCAAGTGGCCTGCGAGCGGCCAGCTGTATTTGCCTGGGTTACAAACCGAGATCCGCTCGGCCAAATTGCTCGCTGGCGATGATGCGAATCCGGTTGAATTCGAATCGGTCGGCACCTGGACTCGCTTTTCGCTCCCCCAATGTGCTCCGGAGGACCTCGTCTCGGTGATCGAACTGGATTTGGCGGGCGAGCCTGAGGCCGATCCGACCTGGGGCCTCGATCCCGAAGTCGCAACGGAGATCCTAGCCGAATTTGCCTCGGTATCCGGCGCCACCCAGAACGACAAACGCTGGATGGAAAAATTCGGCGAGTGGAAACATGTGATCGAGGTCACCGATTGGCCAACCGGCGACGAGGAAACCACCGGCAAAGCAAGCTGGGAAATCGACGTGGTCGTCCCAGGGGACTATCAAGTCGCACTGAGCTATGCCGGCGAAGGACGATTGGTTTGGGGCGTTACGGTCGAAGGTGGCCAGTCGATCCAGAACCAGCAAAATGCATCGCACATCTACCAAAATTTCCCGATCGGTTGGCTGAACTTTCCGAAGGCTGGCCGCTACACCGTCTCGGCATCGTGTCTGGACGGCAACGTGAAAACCGGAAGCTTGAAGTCAATCACGTTCACTCCGATTCACCAATAGCAAGTCACGCTCGAACGGACCGCACGCCGCCGATCGGATGAGTCGCGGGCCCCGTTAGCTCGCAGGCCTATTAGCTCGCAGGCCTATTAGATCGCGGGCCCGATAGCTCGCGGGGCTGATGTCATTGCCGTTGCCGACGGCAGCAATGGCCAGCCTAAAAAATGCGGGATCGTCCACTGCGGACGTCCCGCGGATTGGCGGCCGTATTCCCTTCTCCGAATTTCGGATTTCCTCCTTGAGATTCGGACTTCCCCTCGGCGAGATCCTCAAAGCCGCTCCAGCACCTCGAGGTGTCGCAAAACGTTATTGCCGCGTCGCAAAATCTTACTACCCCCATAGGGATGGACTCTATGATTATTCGGTCTTGGGGAACTTCATGCCTCGTTGACGCCACTGTAGCGTCAAGCAAAGCGCCCATTTGTTATTGATTTTCATAACTTTTCTTTAGGGTAGCACAATGTCTTTCACACGAAAGCGCTCCGGGTTCACACTCGTTGAACTCCTGGTGGTCATCGCAATCATTGGTGTCTTAGTTGGACTGCTTTTGCCGGCGGTCCAAGCGGCACGCGAAGCAGCACGGCGGATGAGCTGCAGCAACAATTTCAAGCAGATCGGGCTGGCAATCCACAACTACCATGCGGCGTACAACCAAGTGCCGACGCACGGCACGGGGACGCAGCCGGGAACCGCTTCGAACTATTTCAGCCCGTCCACGCTTGGCAACCGAATTCGCTTGAGCATGTTGGTGCCGTCGCTGCCGTTTCTCGAACAGCAGGCGTTGTGGGAGAAAATTTCCAACCCTAGCACCGAACGCACCGACGGTGCGGTCCAATCGCCTGTTTGGCCAGCGATGGGACCTACTCCGGATGACATCCAGTACATTCCCTGGACAACCGAGATCTCGGGCTATCGCTGTCCCAGCGATCCCGGGTTTGGGCTGCCTGCGTTGGGGCGGACGAACTATGCCGCCTGCGTCGGCGACTCGTCCTGGGAAATCTATTTTGGTCCTTGGAACAATCTGCGAACGGTAAAGAACAACACCGACGACGCACGGGCCGCGCACCGCGGTTTCTTCAAACCGATTGACGTGTCACGATTCGGTGATTGCTTGGATGGTCTGTCCAACACGATTGCGATGGGTGAAATCATCACGGATCTTGGGGACAATGACAATCGAGCCCAAGTGACCGAATCGGCTGCCAACAGCAGTGCTCCGGGCATTTCGTTGGCGAATATTCGCAACAATCCATCACGATGCCAGCCCTTGATCGATGCCACCCGGCCTCGTTTTTGGGACCCACAATATTTCATGATCTCGCGTACGCTATTTGGCCGCGGTTACCGCTGGGCAGACCAAGGCCCGCTGTTTTCCGGCTGCATGACGATTTTGTCTCCCAATCGCGAGATCTGTGGTCCCTACAACACTCTTGGAACCACGCTTGTCGCCACGATGTCCAGTCATCACCAAGGTGGTTGCCACGTTTTAATGGGGGACGGGGCGGTGAAATTCGTCACCGATTCGATCGAAGCCGGCGATTCCAAAGCCGGAAATGTTTGGTTAGGAGGCACGGGAGCTCAAGCGCCCGGTTCGGCAAGTCCTTATGGACTGTGGGGGGCATTGGGAACACGTGCCAACCGCGAAGTCATCAACGCCGAGTTTTAAGCGATGGCATTTCGTCGTTCGCCGTTTGATCCCTTCCTAATTAGGCTAGACATTCCGATGAAACACTTCTCGTGGTTGATATTAGTTCTGTTGGTGACGTTCGCTGCGGGTTGCAGCGACCAAGGGCCTCGAACCGTGACCGCTGGCGTTGATTCGCAAGCGATCCGTGACTATGAAGCGGAGCTTGCCAAGGTGACCAAGCAAGACGCCGACTCCGACATGGGCGTCAAGGATAGCGAGGGCGAGAAGTGAGTCCTCAGGATGCGGATTGATTTTTTCCGCCGATTTTCAATCCGCGTTGCCGAGGAAAACTCGGCAACGCGGGACACGATTTACAGCGATTGTAATGTTCGATTTCGTTCATTTCGCTAAACCCGACATGAACCTGCAAAAGAAACTAAAAGTAATGAAGCTTGCCACCACCACCCTGCTGATTGTTCTTTGGACCGCGCAAACGTCCCTCGCCGCTGATCTGTTTGTCAGCGTGTCTGGCAACGATACCCAACCAGGCACCAAGGAGTTACCCGTAGCGACGTTGCAGAAGGCAAAGTCGCTCGCTGCTTCGTATGCTGGCAACGAAGCGGTCACCGTCCATGTGTCCGATGGCATTTACTATTTGCCCGAACCACTTGTTTTCACCCCCGAAGACTCCGGGACGAAGGACAAACGCGTTGTCTATCGAGCCGAACGCGAAGGCGGTGCAGTGCTGAGCGGCGGAACGAAGCTCGCGTTGCAGTGGCAGCCGTATCGTGACGGTATTTTCCAGGCGGAGACGCCTGCGGGGCTAGCGATTGATCAACTGTTTATCAATGGTTCGAGCCAGCGGATGGCTCGTTATCCAAACTACGACGCCAACAAGCCGACCGATGCCTACCAGGGCTACGCAGCGGACGCGTTTTCGAAAGAGCGAGCGGCACGCTGGAAGAATCCCGAAGGTGGATTCATCCACGCGATGCACCGCAGCCGATGGGGAGGCTACCACTATCGCATTACCGGCAAAGATGCGGACGGGGAAGTCACCTACGAAGGCGGTTGGCAAAACAACCGCCAAATGGGAATGCACAAAGATTTCCGCATGGTGGAAAACATCTTCGAAGAACTTGATGCAGCAGGCGAATGGTTTCACGACGCCGAAGCGAACAAGCTCTATTACAAACCCGACGCGGACACCGATCTAAACACGGCAACCGTCGAGGTGGTTCGACTTCGACACTTAGTTGAATTCCAAGGCACCCTCGATGCGCCAGTAAAATCGATCACTTTTCAAGGATTTGTGTTCCGTCACGCAGCGCGTACGTTCATGGACACCAAAGAACCGATGCTGCGAAGTGACTGGACGATTTATCGTGGCGGCGCCGTGATGATCACGGGCAGCGAGGACATCCACATCCTGGACAGTGAGTTTGACCAGGTTGGCGGCAACGCGATTTTTGTCAACCAATACAATCGCGGCACGCTGGTGAAGGGATGCCACATTCATGACTGTGGAGCCAGCGGCGTTTGTTTTGTTGGCGATCCTGCGGCAGTCCGAGACCCGTTGTTTGAATATGGTCAAAAAAATGATCTCGCCAAGATCGACCGTACACCGGGCCCCAAGACGGAAAACTATCCCGCCAATGGCACGGTCGAGGACTGTTTGATTCACGGAATTGGCCGAGTCGAACGTCAACCCGCGGGAGTCCAGATCGAGATGGCCATGGCGATCACCGTTCGCGACTGTTCGATTTACGACTGTGCCCGCGCCGGAATCAATGTGGGTGACGGTGCCTGGGGAGGCCATTTGATCGAACGCTGCGACGTTTTCGACACCGTGCTAGAGACCCACGATCACGGTTCATTCAACTCGTGGGGCCGTGATCGCTATTGGCGGCGTGACTACTTGGATGTTTCTCAGAAAGCAATTGATGCGGATCCCAAATTACCGTTTCTCGATGCGTTCAACACGACGGTGATCCGCAACAGCCGATGGCGGTGCGATCACGGATGGGATATCGATTTGGACGATGGTTCAAGCAATTACGACATCTACAACAACTTGATGCTGCAGGGCGGTTTGAAGCTGCGAGAAGGATTTCGCCGTCGTGCTTGGAACAACATCACCATCAATAACGGCTTCCATCCGCACGTCTGGTTCAACAACAGCCAAGACGAAGTGTTTTCGAACATTTTCATGGCCGAGCATCGTGGCGCGAGAATGCCCAGCCAGAAGGCCAAAGGAAAACGCATCGACAGCAATCTGTTCTTCTCTGCCGACCCTAAAATCAAAGACAAGTTCGTTCAATTTGGCTGGGACCTGCATTCGATCGTCGCCGACCCACTGTTTATCGATCCGGCAAGCGGCGACTTCCGTGTTGCACCGGGGTCGCCCGCGTTTGAAATCGGCTTTGAAAATTTCCCGATGGATCAATTTGGCGTCAAAAAGCCATCGCTGAAGGCGATCGCGGAAACGCCGGTGATTCCCGAACTTGAAATCCCTGGCCAAAACTCGCCGTCAACTGACGCTGCGAACACCACGGTGGCAATGGACTGGTATTGGTTGGGCGCAACCTTGCATGCGTTAGAGGGCGAAGAGTTCTCAGCCTACGGTGTCAGCAAACAAGACGGAGGCGTGGCTTTGCTTGACTTTCCAAAGCGTTCGTTGGCTGCCGCTGCCGGATTCCAGGAAAACGACTTGGTGCTGGCGATCAATGACACAAAAATGGCCAGCGCCGAGGATCTGATCGCGGCCTACACGCGGGCGGGCAACACGCCGCTACGAGTGCGTGTGGTTCGTGACCAAGAAACGATCGACCTGAAAATCGAGGATCATCCCTATGTCGCGATCGAATCGGCATCGACGCCCGCCGAGTTCTCGGCACTACAGTTGCCAAAGGCAGCGACGAGAAAAGTATCGGCAAACCAAACCACCCAAAACGAACCGCTCAAAGTATTGACCGACGGCGAATTGAACCGTGACTATGGTCCTGTGTTTCAAAACGGGGTTCAAAACGGAGCTTACAAATTGGACCTAGGCGCGGTGAAGTCGGTCTCGGCGATCACCAGTTGGTCGTTCAACCAGAATCAGAAACGCGGCGTCCAGAAGCTGAGCTTGTTCGCCAGCAATGCAAACACCGATCCAGGATGGAAGCTCAGCGACCGCTCGCGTTTCATCCCGCTAGGCACTATCGACACCCGCAGCGCCGCGTCCGGCGACTTCACCGCAGCCTCGCTACGGGCGCCGGACGGCAAGTCCTTGGGCAATTTCCGCTGGATCGTTTGGCAGGTTTCTCCGGTGAGCAAGTCGCGAGAAAACACCGCTTTTCAAGAACTGAATGTCGAAGTCCAGCAATAACGTTCCTGAACCTTTTTAGGAGGTACATCAAGGCGTTGCAAAATAAGTGATGCGTAACGGATTTGTGAGTGCTTGTCGGCCGATTCAACCGTGGTCATCCAGTAAAAACACGATGGCCTGCGATCCACCGCAGGTATAAAATTTGCCACCAGAACTCTCTGGCGGCGTCGATGCTTCCTTTTCCTGTCTTTTGGGCTGTCGTCTTTCGCCAGCCACCCTTCTTTTCTTTTTCAAAGGTAGTGACCATGAATGGTAAGAGAGTAGACCGCGGTTTCACTTTGGTGGAACTGCTAGTCGTGATTGCAATTATCGGAGTGCTTGTCGGCCTACTGTTGCCGGCGGTACAAGCGGCCCGCGAAGCAGCACGGCGGATGAGCTGCAGCAACAATTTCAAGCAATTGGGTCTTGGAATTCATAATTATCATTCCGCCTACGACCAATTGCCCACCCATGGCACGGGAACGCTGCTGCCAGCCCCCGGTAAATCGTGGTGGGAACCGACACCGTTGGCCAACAACCTGCAGTTGAGCATGTTAGTCGGGGTGCTGCCCTTCATTGAGCAGCAAGCATTGTGGGAACAGATTTCCAATCCCAGCCAGGTCGGCGGAACCTGGAACGCGATGGGCCCCACCCCTGAAGAAATCACCTATGTGCCATGGACAGTCGACATCCCATCGTACCGTTGTCCAAGCGATCCCGGCGTCGGTCTTCCCGCGTTGGGGCGAACCAATTACGCCGCCTGTATTGGTGACTCGTGCGACGAAACCGCCTATGGCCCTTGGCCCAACACACGAACGATCAGCATGACCCGAACACGGGCGGATACCGCACAAAAAGCTCATCGCGGCTTCTTCAAACCGTTTGATGTCACGAAGTTCCGTGACTGTTTGGACGGACTAGCCAACACGATCGCAATGGGTGAGATTGCGACTTCGCTCGGTGACAAAGACAACCGGACCGTTCTGCCTAACTTCACCGCAGGTAGCAATAACGCGACGATGAGTGCGATTCGCGATAATCCCAAAGCTTGCGTGGGTGTGATCGATCCGGCACGTCCTCGTTTCTGGACTAGCGACAGCCGCCCCACGCGTGCTCGCGGTTACCGCTGGGCCGATGCCAAGACCATCTTCTCGGGCATGACCACCATTTTGCCACCCAATAGCGAGATCTGCTCGCGTACCAATGGCGATGACCTGAACCTTGTTGGATCGGTATCTAGCTATCACCAAGGCGGCGGTCACGTGTTGATGGGCGACGGTGCGGTGAAATTCATCACCGACTCGATCGAAGCGGGCAACTCGCGAGCGGGCATGGTGTGGGCCTCGGGCACGGGTGCCCAGGCTCCTGGTTCCCAAAGTCCTTACGGGCTGTGGGGTGCACTGGGAACTCGAGCTAGTAAAGAAGTCATCGGCGAATTCTAACTCGCAAAATAGTTTGCTTTTGATCCGTTGTAGCGAAGACGTCCGTCGGCGCACTTTTCCGGCGGACGCTTTCTTTCTTCCCCATCAACCAACGTCCTCATTAACCAAACGGTGTTCCAGTGAAACGATTTGCATTGATTCCTTTATTGCTATCCAGTTTTCTTCCCCTGATGTCGGGTTGCAGTGATCCTAAACCCACCTCCGTGACCGAAGGTTTGCCACCCTCGGCCATCGAGGAATACAAGGCGAACGAGAAGAAGCTGATGGAAGAAACCGAACAGTCGATGAAATAATCCTTAACGACTGCATCCACTGTGGATGATTGAAAACGCCGAAGGCACTCGCTGCAAATCTGTTATTTGCCGATGTGTCTTCGGTTTTTCATTTAGATCCGAGACGAAGCAAGATCAAAACGAGTACCACAACACGCGCCACCCCAAACAGGCAAATCCCTCCATGATCAGCCGATCGACGATGATCCATCCAGCTGTGTTAATGCTTCTAGTGTCAATGTTTGTATCAGGCGTCGTCGACCGAGCTTCGGCGAATGAACCTGCGAGCAAACCGAACATCCTGTTTATCTTTGCCGACGATTGGGGATGGGGCGATCTTGGATGCCACGGTCATCCGTATGTAAAAACCCCCAACATCGATCGGCTGGCTCGCGAAGGTACGGATTTCCATCGCTTTACGGTCGCCAGCGGCGTTTGTTCCCCGAGTCGCACCGCGGTCATGACGGGGCACTTTCCGGCCCGCTACAACATCGACGGACACTTTGCCTGGGTGCCCAGCAATGCCAAACGCAATATGCCGGATTGGTTGGATGTCAACGCAGTCACGATGCCACGACTGCTGAAGTCGGCTGGATATGCGACGGCCCACTTCGGCAAATGGCACTTGTCCAACGACATGATCCCCGATTCGCCGTCGCCGGGTGAATATGGATACGACACCTACGGCGCGTTCAATTGTTCGGGCGAACAAATGCCCGTGCACGAGGACGCTGACAACGCGATTGAATTCATTGAAAACAGCAATCAAGCTGGCAAGCCGTTCTTCATCAATTTGTGGGTGCATGAACCCCACACGCCGTTCCACGTGGTACCCAAATATCGCTGGCGATTTCGCGATAGCGGACTCGAGGAAACGGATGAGATTTATGCATCCGTGCTGGCCCACGCTGACGATCGAATTGGCGAGGTCCTTGATACACTTGACCGGCTCGGTTTAAGCGACAACACCTTGGTGATCTTCAGCTCGGACAATGGTCCTGCTCGGGGGAGACCAGATGCGACACTCGATCTAACCTACGACACGGCGACTGGCGCCGGGTTTGGGATTGCCGCATCCAAAGGCATCACCGCAGGCCGCAAAGGCTATAAAGCATCCCTGTTCGAAGGCGGCATCAACGTTCCGTTTATCGCACGATGGCCGGGCAAGATTGCCGCTGGCAAAGTGGACGATCGGCTGATGATTTCCGCCGTCGATTTGCTGCCGACGTTTTGCGAATTGGCTGGTGCCGAATTGCCTCCGTCGTACACCCCTGATGGGATGAGCCAGTTGAGTCAGCTACAAGGCCAATCAAGCGATGGTCGCAGCAAGCCGCTGTTTTGGAAGATGAATGGGCATGGCAAACCGAAAAGCGAGAACAGCTATCACTGGGTGTCGTACTGCATCGTCGATCAAAATTGGAAGTTGCTCGCCAACGAAGACGCTTCCTACGTCGAACTCTATGACATCGTCGAAGATGCTTACGAGAAAACGGACTTGAAAGACCGTCACCCGGAAGTGGCGTCGGAATTGGTTGACAAGATCGAGAAGTGGAAAACGAGTCTGCCCGCCAAACCAAACGCTAAGAACTTCTCATCGCTACGTCGCTAACCCGGCTCACAGCCGAGCTTGCCCGCCTCACCATCCCACCTTCGTATTGTTCCGCAGACCTTCCCGCCGAGATTCCTTCCCAATGACAACGCAACTGCGCTGGACCGTCCCCTTTCTGACTCTGCTGATTCATCCATTTGCGTCGGCGCAGTCATTCTTGGATGTCTTTCCCAACCCCACGGTCCAACTCGCCGATGGCCAACGTGGCGACACAACGTTCACCTCGAAATTCACCCCGAGCGAAAGTTTGTGGGATGAACGACTCGATGAGCGACCGGTATTCCTTGCGGAAATGGTGCACCGGCAAGACGAAGACAACTCGTTCAAGTTGCGTGTTGGCCAAGGCGGACAAATCTATTCCCTGCGAGGGCCGTTCGGTGAAAGCGTGCCACCGTCTTGGCGTGCTGCGGGCGGTAAAGTCTCGCCGTGGAACGACGAGGTCTGGCAATTCGTTGCCGTGTGCACCAAATACAACGGCATCGATGGCAGAACCGCTCGCGGTGTCCCAAGCGAAACGCTCGAACGCATTCGACAATCGCCGTACGCAACATCGTTTTTCATTCATAACTCGGGCGCGTACATCCCTGGTGATTCCGCGGTGAAATCGCTGTACTGTCCGCTGCTGGCATCCGAAATGGACGCTCAAAACCGCACGATCCGAATGCTCAATTGGGGCCTCGTTCCACAGATCAAAACGGTTCATCGTTCACCACTGCTGTACTACACCCAAATTCGCGACGTCGGCAACGGCGTGATCGAATTGACGTGGGTCGTTCACAACTTCAGCACTCGCGATGACATCGTATTTGATCATCTGAACGCTCCTTGGGGCGGCACCCGCATCAGCAGCCTGCCGCTGCGTTACGTCAGTTCTCCGGAAGGCAAATTGCTGCAGCGTGAGGGTTTCTTGAGCGAGCACGGGACTGTCGATGTCCGCGACACCGGCGGCTGGAACATCTCGTGTGCCTCCGATGATGACGATAGTCCCAGCTTGGCGTTGGTTTACGGACGCGACAAGCATCTCGAAGCCGAATTGGCACGCAAGGCTGCCGGGCAACCGTATTGCCAGTTCAAACATTCGCTGTATCGAGATTGGCGTGCTAGCGAACCCCTGTACAAAAACGTATGGAAAGACTGGGCCACACGTCCCGAGAACAGTTTCCGCAACTACGATGTATGCGAAATCATCCCCAAGATCCAAATCGTTCCTGGCAGCACGATTTGGTTTCGCAGTTATCTGGTCGTTGGAAAACGGGCCAAAGTCATCGAACAGGCAACGAGATTGGTTGATGACGTCGACTATGGACTCTTGACGTTCGATCCAGCCGACTCGCCGATGACAACCGTTGAAAACTCAGACGGCAAAAAGGCATTCCAAGTCTTGACGCAACCGGTGAGCGGGACGATGCCGCTGATGCGTATTCGTAATACAAAAACGAATCAAGAAATCATCACCACTGACCCTTATTACTTTGTCGACAAAGAGAAACTCGATTTCACATTGCCGGCAAATCACCCGCATCACGATTACTATCGTGACACGACGGGATATTCGATGGACAAGAACAACAGTGAATGGTTGTCGTTGGTCGGATATGCGTACGTTGACAAACCGACGACAGGAACTTGGCAAAAGCTATCCACGTTGCTCGATTCAAGCGAGTTCCCCAACGCCGACACGCATCACCTCGATCTATGGGTGAAAACTTCGAATCGCTAGCAGCTTGGTGTGACAATGCCGGATTGAAATCGAAGGCTGATCGCCCGATCCCAACGAAACGCAAAATGAGTCTGTCAATGACAAAAACGTCCGGCCATCGTTTGATTAGCGATGCAAGGGCGTTGCACCCAAATCTTATGTGATTCACCTGACGCACTAGCGTAACCGCGACCATGCCCCACCTCTTCCCAAAACCTTCATCGAAACATGAACTATCGCATCGTTTTAGTACTGCTTGTCTCGTTTGCGTTCCTGGGAGTATCCGTCGATGCAGAGCAACCGAAGCCGAACGTCATTTTGATGTTCACGGACGATTTAGGCTGGCAAGATTTGAAGTGTTACGACATTGACGAGCCCTCGCCGATGGAAACGCCGAACCTTGATGCGTTCGCGAAAAAGGGCGTGATGTTCTGGCAAGCCTATTCACCGGCGCCCACCTGCGCGCCAAGCCGCTGCGCCATCATGAGCGGAAATCATCCGGCGCGTGCTCAGAAAACGCATGTCGTCGGCGGTGCACCGCCAACCCCGCACAACCAAAAGGGGTCGCGAATAATGGATCCGTGGTACAGCGGTCGCATGCCGGAGGACGAATTCACATTGGCGCTAGCATTAAAACAAAATGGCTATGTCACCGGCCATTCGGGGAAATGGCATATCGCGATCGATCATCATGCGTTCCCACAACCCACCGACGTCGGATTCGATTACTCTCGCTCCGATCGAGGGGTGCAAACGGGTATGAAGGATCGCTTGTCAGGCTTTGCCACCGATGCAGTGGATGATCCCTTTCGTCTGGATGAAAACGGATACCCGCTGGATCAGACGAATCAAGATGCACTGACGTTTTTACGTGAAAACAAGGACAAGCCGTTCTTTCTTTACTACGCGACTTGGTTAGTGCATTCGCCAATCCAGACGCGATGCAAAGCGTTGCTTGACAAATACGTCGACAAACTGGGCGTTGACCCTCGCCACACCGTCACTCGCGAAACCGCCGGGCAGCTCAATCCGTACTACTGTGCGATGGTTGAGATGTTGGATTATTACTCTGGCCAACTCTTTGACTACTTGGATGAAACCGACGACCCTCGTTGGCCTGGACACAAGTTAAGCGAAAACACTTACGTCATCTTTACATCCGACAATGGTGGGATGGAAGGCGGTCCGAAGGAACGCTACACCGACAACAATCCGCTGGACCGCGGTAAAATCTCGGCCAAGGAAGGCGGAACTCGTGTGCCATTGTTCATTGTCGGGCCTGGTATCCAGCCCGGCGTTCAATCCGACGTGATGGTCAACGGGCTCGATTTCTACCCGACCATTCTTGCATTAACGGGATCCAGCAAACCGTCAGACAAACATCTCGACGGATGCGATCTTTCGCAACTGCTGTTAAATGATCCGACCAATCCGGCAC
Source organism: Novipirellula caenicola (assembly GCF_039545035.1). Lineage (NCBI taxonomy): Bacteria > Pseudomonadati > Planctomycetota > Planctomycetia > Pirellulales > Pirellulaceae > Novipirellula > Novipirellula caenicola. The sequence goes on along the minus strand of NZ_BAABRO010000008.1, from coordinate 146,409 downwards.
TGGTAAAGCATGCCGATGGCACGACTCGTGATACAATGATGTGGCACTTTCCTCATGGCGTTGCGTTGGAAAGCACAATTCGAATCGGCGACTACAAACTGATCCGCAACTACGATCATGTCAACAACGACGGAACTGACGAATTGGAACTATTCCAGCTCTATCAAACCAACGGAAACCAACAACAGCGAGTCGATATCGAAGAAGCGAAAAACCTTGCCGCAGCCATGCCGGAAAAAGCGGAGGCGATGAATCAAAAGCTGACCGAGATACTGACCGAGATGAACGCAAGCTATCCCAGCTACAATCCTGACTATCAAGGGGATCTACCCGGGAAACAGAACGCCTGCACGGTTCTGTCTCACCAAAGTCAAGGAAATGAAGTTGCATTTTGGTATCAAGAAAACGGAGCAAAGCTCGCGCGAGCAGATTTGATCTATACGCTCAATGGCGGCGACCGTGACGAAGAGTGGTTCCGCAAACCGGCAACCATCCTGCAGGATAAAAACCTTGTCTCCGTCAAACTGCCCCCAGCGACCACGCATTACGTCATCAACCTAATTGACGAAAACAATTTCCTTCGCAGCTATCCCGATATCAAGAAAACCAATCAATCGTATTCGTCGCAAGCACTCTCGGTGACCGGCAAACCCAAAGCAGGCTCGCAGTCTTCGGCGTCAATCGCAGAAAAGGACGCAGACAACGATGGCCGAGTCTCGCAACAGGAGTACATCAATCATTTTGTTGGCGGCTTTGACCGCAAAGACAAGAACCAAGACGGCGTCTTAACGCCCAGCGAACACGCCCACCCTTCGTTCACGATTGCTGATACCGACGAAGACCAACGGTTGACTCGCGCCGAGTTTGCCTCCATTTTCAAGCGTCAATTCGACAGGATGGATCGAGACAAAAATGGTTTTATCACGGCGGATGAGATCAATCGGTAACTGGCGTGAACCGGGCTTACCGAAAAAAACACTCAGCGGAGCGTCGCAAATGATTAACGAGATGTCGCATTTCACAATCGATCGAGGTGCGAGCGCAACCATGATGGGTCGAGATAAAATCGTTTTGGACGCAAACCGAAGGGGACCATTTGCATCCCCCTTCGTCGCCGAACGCCCGGCTTCCCCGCCCTAAACGCCCACCTCGCTGACGATTGATGGAACTATCATGGTTCTGCATCGGTTAGAATTTGCGGCATAGCCTTCCGACGCAAAATGCACCTCGACGCGAAATACGAGTAGAACATGAAAAATATAGATATGAGTTTACGTTTGGTATGGCTACTTTGCGTACCGACGCTTATGAGTCTCGTGGGCGTGCCAACCGTCCGTGGGGCCGAGACGGACTCGCAGCGAACACCAAACTTTGTTGTCTTTTTGGTAGACGATCTTGGTTACATGGATGTGGGGGCGAACAACCCCGACTGTTTCTATGAAACGCCGCACATCAATCGATTGGCGGAATCGGGAATGCGATTTACCGACGGCTACGCAGCCAATCCGGTTTGTTCACCAACCCGCTACAGTTTGATGACGGGCAAGTATCCGACACGCGTCGACGCGACCAATTTTTTCTCAGGCAAACGAGGCGGTAAATTCAATCCGGCGCCGCTGAACGACAACATGCCGCTGGACGAAATCACGATTGCCCAAGCACTCAAGGGGCAAGGATATGCAACCTTCTTCGCCGGCAAGTGGCACTTGGGTGAGAGCGAGGAATACTATCCTCAGAACCGTGGTTTCGATGTCAACATCGGAGGGTACAGCCGCGGCGGGCCTTATTCAGGAAAGCGATACTTCGCGCCGTTTGAAAACCCACAAATGAAGGAAGAAAGTCCTGCTGGCGATCACTTGCCCGATCGTTTGGCCCGCGACACGGCTTCGTTCATAAAAGCCAATCAAGACAAGCCGTTCCTCGCGTACTTGTCATTCTATTCGGTCCATACGCCGCTGATGGGGCGACCCGATTTGGTTGAGAAATACAAGAAGAAAGCGTCCGCAATCAGCGGCCAAGAGTTTGGTGACGAAGAACAGGTGTTTGGCAACAAGCCACGCAAGGTACGAACCCTGCAAAAACATGCGGTCTACGCCGCGATGGTCGAAGCCATGGACCAAGCCGTTGGGAAAGTGTTGCAGCAGTTGGAAGACTCGGGAGTCGCGGACAACACCGTGGTGATTTTCACATCGGACAATGGCGGGTTGTCTACATCCGAAGGCTCGCCGACCAGCAACTTGCCCCTTCGTGGCGGCAAGGGATGGGTTTACGAAGGTGGCATCCGGGTGCCGTGGATCGTCCGGTTCCCAGGAATCACAAAGGCCGGCTCGGAATCAGCCGAACCGATCTGCTCGATCGACTTGTTCCCGACGCTTGCCGCTTCGGCCGGAGTCAACGTTCAGCACGAAATCGATGGAATCGACATCCGCCCGGCGCTCCGGGGCAACTCGCTTGACCGCGAAACGCTGTATTGGCATTACCCGCACTACAGCAACCAAGGCGGCATTCCCGGCGGTGCGATTCGCGAAGGCGATTTCAAATTGATCGAGCGTTACGAGGACGGCCGCGTCCACCTCTACAACCTGGCGACGGACATTGGCGAAACAAACGACCTCGCGTCATCGATGCCTGAGCGAGTGGACCAAATGCGAAGTCGATTGCACCGTTGGTATCAAACCGTTGACGCCAAATTCCTGCAGGAAAAGAACGGCCAGCGTCCTTGGACACCGGAAAACTAGTCAATCGAGTTTGCATTTAACGATCCCCTGCGTCGCCAGATCGACGCAAAAGAATAGAAAGTAGTATTCACGATGACAGCTGTTGCACGCACCAAATTTACACGACATCGCTTGATTGCGGCTTTACTGATTGGGTTCGCGATGGGACCGCAGGGGGCTGCCGCACAAGGCGAGCAGTCCGGTTCCGAGCCTAGTCCACCGAACATCGTGTTGGTGATGACCGACGACCAAGGCTATGGCGACTTGGGATGCCATGGGCACCCGTTTTTGGAAACTCCCAACCTCGACAAACTGCATGCTCAAAGCACGCGGTTTACCGATTTCCACGCCAGCCCGACATGTGCGCCGACACGAGCCGCACTGATGTCCGGCCGAGCCCCGTTTAAAAATGGCATCACGCATACGATTCTCGAGCGAGACCGTATGACTCTCAGCGCCACCACGATTGCCCAAGTGCTGAAGTCGGCCGGTTACACGACCGGAATCTTTGGCAAGTGGCACCTTGGCGATGATGATCCCTACCAACCCGAAAACCGCGGATTTGACGAAACGTTTATCCACGGCGCAGGCGGCATCGGTCAAAACTTTGCGGGGACGCAAAGCGACGCTCCGGGCACCAGCTACTTTGACCCGATCATCAAACACAACGGTCGGTTTGTGCAGACCAAGGGTTATTGCACCGACGTCTTCTTTCGCAAGGCACTCGGTTGGATCAAGAACACCGCTGGCGAAGACGCAGGAACCGGCACGAAACCGAAGCAGCCGTTTTTCGCTTACATTCCGACCAACGCACCGCACGGTCCTTACCACGTCGAGAAACGCTACTCGGATCTGTACAAAGACAAGTGTTCGTCGCCCACCAATGCGTTCTTAGGCATGATCGTCAATATCGACGAGAACATGGGATTGCTGATGCAGAAGTTGGACGAGTGGAACCTAGCGGATAATACGCTGCTGATCTTCATGACCGACAACGGCAGTGCCAAAGGAGCAACGGTCTATAACGCAGGCATGAAAGGGGCAAAAGGATCGCCACACCAGGGCGGTTCACGGGTACCGCTGTTCATGCGTTTGCCGGGGTTGACCAAGCCGGGTGTCGACATTGATCGCTTGACGCGCCACTACGACCTGTTTCCGACGCTCGCTGAAATCGCTGGCGCCACAGTGCCAACTGGCTTGGATTTGGATGGACGCAGCCTCGTGCCCTTGATCAAAGATCCAAACGCTTCGTGGTCTGACCGTAAAACGTTCTTTCACGTCGGCCGCTGGGCCAAAACCGGAGCTCCGGGGAATTTCGGCAAAGGGGATCCCAATCCCGATCACGCGAAGTACAAAAACTATGCGGTGCGAAGCGAGAAGTGGCGGCTGGTTAACGACGAACTTTACAACATCGAGCAAGATCCAGGCGAAGAGAACAACGTCGCTGCGAAATACCCCGAAGTGACCCACGAAATGCGTTCGGCCTTTGACGCGTGGTGGGACGAAGTTCGTCCGCTGATGGTCAACGAAGATGCGTCGCTGGATGTCGCTAAACCATTCCGCGATCAATTCAATAAGCAAAAAGAAGAAAGCGGCATTCCTGATTGGGACGCCCCCAAGATCGACTGACACTCGACCTGTTGCTCTCGACCTATGGTACTCGACATCCGGCCATCGGCACCACTCCATTGCGGCCCCTTGGATTCGAACCCGCCGCACGCAGCCCCCCCTCTGATCCACTTTCCCTTTTCCAGCAACATTCTTTTCTACCATGATTCGCATCAACCTCTCTTCCGTAGCGGCATTACTAGTCTCGGCCGCAGTAACGTGCCCGTCGGTTGCAAACGAAACTTGGGTCATCGACACTCAAGAACAGTGGCAACAGGAAACATCCGAGAAAGGCCAAATCGAGATCAAGGAAGGTGTCGCCAGCCCAACGAGCAAAACGGGCACACTGCGAAGCACGCTAAAACGCTTCGAGCAAAAACGCTCGGCACAGTCGATTGTGTTCCAGCAATCGCCGGTTTGGCAAAACTGGAACCCCGTCGACAACATCGGCCCCGCTAACCTTGCGGACGCTCCGGTCATGCTGAGCCTCGGCCCCAAAAACTACTGGATCTTTGGTCGCTACGGGGGCGCCAAAAAATCGGGCAAGCAGGGGGCTGCAAAATCGGCGTTTCAACCGGAACCAGCAACGCTGGACGGATTTGACATCCCGCTGATGACAACCCCGTTTGCCAATCAGTTCGATGCGCCCGGAGGACTGAACAAGGGACTAGGGGGCTACCATGCATGGCAAAGCCGCGACATGGTCAACTGGGTCCATCATGGCCCGGTCACCGAAGGATTCTCAAAATGGGTAACGTCGGCGGAACACGTCGACGGCAAAACGTACATCTACTACGACTTTCCAAACGACCAAGACCCTCATGTCTATGTCGATGATGATCTGACCGATGGCAAGCCGGGCAAAAACATGGGCAAAGCCCTGAACGATCCCTCCCACGGGTCGGACAGCGGTTTCATCCGTGATTTGGAGGGGAAATTCCATGTCATTTACGAAGACTGGAGCCCCATTAACGCCAGCAAACGATCTTGGGACTCGCCGCTGGCCGGACATGCAGTCAGCGACGATGGCGTCTCGAATTTCAAAATCCTGGGGGCGGCAGTCGATCATCGCACGAAACCAACCGGCAAGATCGGAACCTACAAACACCCACACTGGGCGAAGGAAGATCCCGAAAACTACAAAACCAATGTTGCGGAATACGAAATCCACGAACCCGAGCAAGAAGCATTTGGCGATTGGGCTGCGATCAGCATCGGAGGACAATATTATTTGTTTGGCGACTATGATCCCGAACATGGCAAACCGATGAGCGTTGCTTGGTTCACCTCACCAAGCCTCGACCAACCGTTTACCTTCTGCGGCAATATTGGCAACGGACACCCCGATCCCGACATCGCATTTGCCGAAGGCCAGTTCTATTTGGTCACCCAACAAAAAACAGATTTCACCAGTCCGGGACCGTGGGTCGAACAAGTCGAAACACGCGTCGGCGTGGACACGACCGGCGACGGAAACGTTGATCACTGGAGCGATTGGCACGTGGTCAAGGAAACGTACGACTCGATGCCTGGCTTTGCCAAACAGATCGCTAAAACCCCCGCCTCGCTTGACCTGTCCAATTTGCCCGCCGGCTTTGGATTCCAATTCGAGGTAAAAATGACCGACACGACTTCCAACGAATCGAAGCCGATGCTTGACAAGATCCAATTGACATTCGAACCGTAGTTTCTTTCCAACAGTAGAACCGCAACGCTGTGAAGCATTCTTTTCTGTAGAGTTCGTGCTAATTCAGCGTAACGGAATTCATTCGAGACTTTCGTTTTGATTGATGTATGCTTCCCGAAACTTTTGGCGAGTTCCGCTACGGCCGCTTGCTCGCCACATCCCCCTCACCGAGATTCACCTATGAAATTTGCAGTCCTGTTTGTTGTCGCAATTGCAAGCCTGATTGGCACCGCTCAGGCGGAAACGCTTGTCTACGAAGGAGAGGAAGGGGTGGGCAAAGGCAAGCACATCGTGTTTATGGCCGGCGACCACGAATATCGCTCCGAAGAATCGCTACCGGCACTTGCCCGACTGTTGGCAAAGCACCACGGTTTCAAATGCACCGTGCTGTTCAACATTGATCCTGAGACAGGGGAAATCGTAGCGGGCAAGCCTTCGAACATGCCGGGATTGGAAGCGCTCGACACAGCGGATTTAGCCGTCGTGTTTTTGCGATTTCAAAACTTTCCTGCCGAACAAATGAAGCACTTTGACGATTACCTTCGTCGTGGTGGCCCCATCGTCGGGATGCGGACGGCGACTCACGGGTTCCAAATCCCCGCCGACCAACCATACGCAAAATACTCATTCAATTCCAAAGTCGAGGGCTACGAACTTGGCTTTGGTCACCAAGTGCTTGGACAAACCTGGGTGGGCCACTACGGCCGAAATCATGTGCAAAGCACTCGCATCACCATTGTGGACGCCATGAAAGATCACCCGATCCTGCAAGGTGTCAAAGACGTCTGGGTCCAAGCCGGCGGTTATGTCGGCAAGCCAACCGATGGCGAAATCTTGACAATGGCACAGCCGCTCGATGGCATGACAGCCGACTCACCGGCCTCGAAAACTCAGCCGCCAATGCCTTCGGAATGGACACGCACGTACCGTAGCGAGTCGGGGCAAACCGGACGTGTGTTCACGTCGCTCTACGGGACGCCCGAAGACCTGACGAACGACGGATACCGCCGATTGATTGTCAACGGGATCTTTTGGGCAATTGGGCTAGAAGACGCGATTACCCCCGATATGAACATTGATTTCGTCGGCCCGTTCCATCCGAACACCTTCGGCAACCAAACCAACGCACGAGGGATCAAACCGGAAGCCTACGCAGGATTCGAAAGCCCAATCCCTGCCCACAACAAAGTGAATCAGCCGAAAAAAAAGAAGCCCGCTAAAAAGTAGCCTGCGGTAGAATAAATCGCTGTTGGCAATCCCTGCGAACACCGTTGCACCAGCCCGCTCTCACACCGAGAGCGGCAAACGGATGCCACGTGGAAACATTTTTCTACAGGAGCAACCAGAACGGCTATTGATCGGTTTCGACTTTCGCGTCACCGACGATGCTTTGGTCGCATACGACCTCTCTCTCTTCACGTTAAAAATCTATTCACGATCTCTTCCCCAATCTAACGAATCTCAGTTCCATGAAAACGATCCATCTTCAACTGCTGGGCCTCGGACTACTTACTATTTTGACCGGTGGCGTTCTCGTCGCGCAAGACACCGCTCCGCCGATTGAAACCCGCGACGAGCGACTCGAATGGTGGCGTCAAGCGAAGTTCGGCATGTTTGTTCACTGGGGCATCTACTCGACCGTCGGCGGCGAATACAAGGGCCAAAAGCTGCCCAACAGTGCTGAATGGATGATGGCTCGGGGGAAGATCCCGATCGCGGAATATGAAAAGTACGCCGCCCAGTTCAATCCGACACAATTTGATGCGTCAGAATTTGTCGGTCTGGCAAAGCAAGCGGGAATGAAATACTTGGTCATCACGGCCAAGCATCATGATGGTTTCGCGATGTTCGATTCCAAAGCGAATCCCTTCAACGTCGTCGACGCGACGCCGTTTGGCCGTGACATCATGAAAGAGCTGGCCGAAGCATGCCAAGAACAAGGCATTCGATTCGGTTTCTACTATTCTCAAGCCCAAGATTGGCATCACCCTGGTGGCTTTGGCAACAGTTGGGACAAGTCGATCCAACGCGTCAGCTCGGATGAATACGTGATGAACAAGGCTGTTCCCGAGGTCAAGCAATTGCTCACCGAGTACGGCCCGATCGGCATTTTTTGGTGGGATACGCCACGAAAAATGAGCCGCGAATCGTTCGACGCATTGCATTCGCTGACCAAATTGCAGCCCAACGTCATCACCAATGATCGTTTGGGCGAAGGTTACCGAGGTGACTACAAAACGTTTGAACGCCAAATCCCGCCTCATGCTCCGGGCGAAGAGGACTGGGAGGTCTGCATGCCCATCAGCGGCAGCTGGGGCTACAAGAAAGGGGATAACGACTTTAAATCCACCACCACCTTGGTCCGCAATTTGATCGATATCGCCAGCAAGGGAGGCAACTATCTGTTGAACGTCAGCCCGACCGGCCAAGGAACGCTGCTGCCCGAGGCGGTCGAGCGACTAAAGGGTGTTGGAAAATGGATGGATGTGAATGGCGAATCTATCTACGGAACGACAGCCAGTCCGCTGCCCAAATTGGACTGGGGACGCTGCACCGCAAAATCAGTGGACGGCAAAACGAACTTGTACTTGCACGTTTTTGATTGGCCTGCGGATGGAAAGCTTTTGGTTCCCGGTATCACGAATCAAGTCCACCATGCCAAATTGTTGGCCGACGGCAGTGTGCTCGCAGCAAAATCCACCGACAGCGGGGTGGAATTAACGTTGCCAAGCGACGCCCCCGATGAGTCCGCCAGTGTGATTGAAATGAAAATCGATGGCGCGCCCCAAGTCGTCGTCCAACTGCCCACGCCCGATGCGAAGGGCACTTTGGTGCTTTCGGCTGACACCGGCTATATCCACAACAACGAAGGTAGCCGGCAAGCCGACATTCGGTTCCATTCGGACATTCCGCACATCGGGTACTGGGTGGATGACCAAGCATGGGTGGAATGGAACATCAACATCGATCGCCCGGGACGCTACGAAGTCTCCGCGACGCTGTCGATGGAAAAGGAGAAGAGTCGTGTTGGCTTTGGACACGCCGGCGAATTGCTAACGGTGGAAATCAAGTCGACGGGCGGCTACGGAAACTACGACGACCGCAGGCTTGGAACCATCGAATTTGATCAATCCGGCCAATACAGTTTTCGGATCAAACCGGACGCCGGTCATTGGCAACCGATCAATCTTCGCTCGGTGACGCTCAAGCGGACGGATGAACCGAAGTAGATTCGCTCGGCGAAAAAAACTTGCGAACATCTAGCGAGGTGGCGTGACGTCCCTTGCACGAATTCGTCCTCCAACGGTAGGCCATGATGAATTGCCACCTACCGTTGAGGCGAACTATGAATCGAAGTCTTCCGTCCATCGAATTCCGTGTAAAATCCTCACTCACCCGAGTGGGATGTGTCGATTTGACCGTTACCGACTGTGGGGACGGGGACGTTGAAATCAAAGGCAACGTCGATTCATACAACGACCGGGTCATGGCGATCACGGTTACCCGCGCCCTGCCTGGGGTGAGACGGATCACCGATTTGATGCGACATTAGCCGCCGCCGGACTCTGCATTGACTCTGGCTTCTAAACGAGCGGTCTCTAAAGCGAGCGGCTTCCAATCAAGACGCCGGGTCCCCACCCTCGTTGTCGCGGCCCTCAAGGACACCAGCTCAAAAGGACATCAGCCCACAAAGATTCTGGGGCATAACGACGTCGGGGCACATCGAGACGCCGCTACAGCAGGGCCAAAAAAATGAGCCGCCAAACAAGCAATGCGTCATCGGCAGCGGCAGGGTGACAGGGATTTTAAAGTTTTCTTGATGATTTTCGGCGAGGGTCATTTTCAGTCAAAACATCGTAAATCACGGCGATTTTGACGCAAGATGATTGGTTCGAAACCACGAAGATGACCACAGTGATCGCATCAAGCATAGGGTTGCCTGGTGCCGAACTCAGCAATCTAAATCGAGAAAGCGACATGAACATCTCCGCATCGGCTTCGTCGTTTAGTAGCCAAGCCTCTGCCACTAGCCGACCGGCCCAAGGCCCGCCTCCAAAGAAACAAGAAGCGCTTGCCGCTGCGTTGACCGCGGTGGGAGTGGACGATTCGACCGCCTCGAGTGTCCTGAGTCAGGTGGAAGAAGCGGTCGAGGAGGTCAAGTCGAGTTCGGCGTCAGGTTCGACCAGCGAAACCGCCATTCGATCGGCGATCGATGGCGTGCTAGAAGCCAACGGTATCGATTCCGAAAAAGTCGGTGAGGCGATCCAGGGCAATCGGCCACCCGGCCCACCTCGAGGCGGCGGACGCAAAGCCGCCGAGGAGGATTCGTCGACGGTGGAGTCGGCGCTGTTGGCGGCGGATGTGGATGAAACCGATGTCGACGAACTGTTGAACCAATTGATTGAAACGCTCACCGAGCAGCAAGAGAGCCAATCGGGAAATGTTTCATCCGAATCCGTCCGCGCGGCATGGACTCAGGTCCTCGAAGACAACGGAGTGAACGTCGAAAAGTTTGAACAAGCACTAGGCAAGCAACTCGGATCGACCGGCAACTTCTTTAACCGCGTCGCCTAATCACTTGCGATTATCCACTTGGTGTTTCGCACGATAATCACCGGGCGTCTGACCGGTTTCGCGTTTAAAAACGGCACACAAACTTTCTTTATGGCTGTAACCGGCCCTGGGTGCGAGCTGTTCGAGTGTCATGTCGGTTTCGCGAAGCAATTGTTTGGTCCGCTCGATTTGCGTTGCCATGATTTGTTCGTGAGGCGTACGGCCCAACACCTCACGAAAACGACGTTCCAATTGCCGCCGCGACAGCGATGTTGATTGGGTGACATCGTTGACGTTGATCCCGTCGCAAGCGTGCAGACGAATGAATCGGCAAACTTTTGCAAGCTCGATATCATCGACTGCGACCACTTCGGTCGACAAACGCTCGGAAACTGCCGTCGGCGGGATGAACTCGATCTCGGATTCGGGTTGCAACCCGTTCAGCATTTCGTGCAGCAGTTCTGCGGCACGATAACCGACCCGCGATGCATCCGGCCGGACGCTGGTCAGAGGTGGATCGCACATCAAACAAATCGCGTCATCATCATCGACACCGATGACACCAATGTCATCAGGAACGGCAATATCGGCTTTGCGACATGCGTTGAGCACCTGTTGTCCGCGGATGTCGTTACAAACAAATAAACCAGTGGGGCGTTGAAGCGTCCGCAGCCACTCGGACATCCGCTCCATGTCTTTGACATCGGCGCGTTCAAGCCCCATCAGCGGAGTGCCCGGTTTTCCTTCGGATTGATAGAACTCGAACGGACAGCCCGCCTGGGTGACGAGTTCGCGAAAATAGTCCAGCCGCGTTTCGGAATACGACGCAAACCGAAACCCACAAAACGCAAAGCGACGAAATCCGCGATTCCAAAGATGCTCGAGCGCCAATTCGGCAACACGTCGATTGTCGGTTTCGACTTGGGGAACGCCTGTAAATTTTCGATTGCAGCGAACATCGACCATCGGCACATTCAATTTTCGCAGCGGCTCGATCGTATGCGTATCGACTCGAGCAATCACGCCATCGATCCGCGTGTTGGTCATCCAATCCGGCATCGCCGAATCGAGCAACATCTCTTCGTGCAGCAGCGACCAATTGACTTGCGTTCGAGCGAAATGGGAAACTCCACGAAGCAATTCCCGCCCGTAGGCACGAGACGCCTCGACAAGGAGAGCGATTTGAGGGCGTAATTTCTGCTTCATAAGGGTAAATTCATGCTCCAGCATTGACGCAAAACATTAACGATCTGTCGCGTATCGTTATTGTAGCAAGATTGATCGCCGGTATTATTAGCTTTAGAATCAAGGACGCACGGGCTGAGCCGGTCGTGTCATCGTGCCCCGAGTCGCTCGCGGCGAACGGCGTCCCGCGTTGTCACGCCGCATGGGGTTTGCCCGGTGCGGCAGCGAATCTCACAGAGACGATTGGTGACTTGAATGCCGATAGCGGAATGCGTGGCGATTTTCGCCGCCTGAAACAAGGTTCGCGTGGCACCACTTCAGTCAATCAAATCATAGTCAAGACAAACTCCGTTCGCTGGCACTACGGACAGAATCACGATCAAATTCATTGCCGGGCACTTCGCCGAGCCAGCTTCACACCCCCTATAAAAACCTATACCTCCAAGTCTTTACACAAAGGATTTTTCGATGGCGGACATCACTACCGTTTGGCAAGGCGAGCTACCTAAGATCGGTATCCGCCCCACGATCGATGGACGATTGGGGGGAGTGCGGGAATCGCTTGAAGAGCAAACGCAAGCCTTGGCTCAACGCGTCAAAACGCTGCTAACCGAAAACATCCGTTACCCCAATGGCGAACCGGTTCAGTGCGTGGTCGCGAACCCGTGTATCGGCGGTGTCGCCGAAGCGGCCGCGACCGAAGCGTTGTTTCGCCGCGAAAACGTGGGCGTGTCGCTGACCGTCACCCCATGTTGGTGTTACGGTTCGGAAACGATGGACATGGATCCACTGCGTCCCAAGGCGGTGTGGGGATTCAATGGCACCGAACGGCCAGGTGCGGTGTATTTGGCTGCGGTGTTGGCGGGTCACTCGCAAAAAGGATTGCCCGCCTTTGGAATCTACGGCCGTGACGTCCAGGACGCTGGCGATTCGGTGATCCCCGACGATGTGCAGCACAAATTGCTTAGCTTTGCCCGTTGCGGACTAGCCGTCGCGCTGATGCGAGGCAAAGCGTACCTTTCGATGGGTGGCACCTCGATGGGTATCGCGGGATCAGTCGTCGACCAAAGTTTCTGGGAAAAATGGCTGGGTATGCGGGTCGAAGACATCGACATGAGCGAGTTTATTGGCCGCATGCAAAAGGACCAATTTGATCCCGAGGAATATGAACAAGCATTGGCGTGGGTCAAGGAAAACTGCCCCGAAGGCAAAGATTACAACGCCGAGGATCAAGTTCGCAGCCGCGAACAACTCGACAGCGAATGGTCCGACAGCGTGAAGATGGCGTTGATCGCTCGTGACTTGATGGTCGGCAACCCTCGATTGACGGAAATGGGACTTGGCGAACAAGCTCAGGGGCATCAAGCGATCGCAGCCGGTTTTCAGGGCCAACGTCAATGGACCGATCATTTTCCCAATGGTGACTTCCTCGAAGCCATTTTGAACTCGTCCTTCGATTGGAACGGCAAACGGGCTCCCTACATCGTTGCCACTGAAAACGATGCGTTAAATGGCGCGACGATGCTGTTTGGCCACCTGTTGACCAACACGGCCCAGATCTTTGCCGACTTGCGGACGTACTGGAGCCCCGACGCGATCGCCGGTGCATGTGACGGTTACCGTCCCGATGGCCACGCCAAAGATGGGCTGCTGCACTTGATCAATTCGGGCCCAGCGACTCTCGATGGTACCGGGCAACAGGAACAAGACGGCCAACCGACGATGAAGCCGTTTTGGGAGATCACCGACGACGAAGTGCAGAAGTGTTTGCAGGCCACGACTTGGCATCCGTCGATCACGGAATACTTTCCCGGCGGCGGCATGAGCACCCGCTACCGCACTCGCGGTGGGATGCCGTCGACGATGACCCGTATCAACTTGATCGCAGGACTCGGCCCCGCACTTCAAATCGCCGAAGGCTACACCGTCGACCTTCCCGATGACGTCCATGATGTTTTGGACCAACGCACCAACCCGACGTGGCCGACGACCTGGTTCGCGCCAACGATCACCGGCCGCGGTGCGTTCTCTTCGACGTACGAAGTCATGAACCACTGGGGCGCCAATCACTGTGTCTTGACTGCCGGTCACGTCGGTCATTTGTTCATCACGTTGGCGTCGATACTACGGATCCCGGTTTACATGCACAACGTTGCCGAAGATCGCATTTTCCGTCCGAGCACTTGGAACGCCTTCGGCACCGAAAATCGTGAATCCGCTGATTTCCGTGCCTGCGAAACGTTCGGCCCGTTGTACGGGCGACAGTAAACGAGACGGCAAACCTAAGCACTTGCCACCGAGCCAGCATCATCGCTGGCGAATGGACTTCGCCGGTGAATGAAGATTAGCGGCGAATCTATCAAACGGCCCCGCGGATACCGCGGGACCGACCCGAGCAAAGCTTCCTTATAAAGCAAACAAAATGAACTCAAACGCAACCTTACAAGAACTGATTTCGCTGTCGCAGTTCCTCGGCGACGAGCGTCGACAATTGGCGATCCTTGGTGAAGGCAACACGTCGGCCAAGATTGACGACAAGACGTTTTTCGTCAAAGCCAGCGGCAGTTGCTTGGAAACGCTCAGCGAAGACGACCTGGTTGCATGTCATTTTGCTCCGCTGCTTGAAATGCTCGGTAACGACGAGTTGAGCGACCAACAGATCGAAGACCAATTGTTTGCTTGCCGTGTCGACCCCAAGTCGAAAAAGCCGTCGGTCGAAACGCTGTTCCATGCCTACCTGTTGTCGTTACCAGGGATCGAGTACGTCGGGCATACTCACAGCGTCACGGTGAACCAGATTTTGTGTTCGCCGTTGGCGGAGCAATTCGCCACGCGAAAGCTGTTCCCCGACGAGATCGTTTGTTGCGGTCCCCAATCGGTGTTGGTGCCGTACACGGATCCTGGACTCAAGCTGTCGCAAGTCATTCGCGAGAAGTGTCAAAAATTCATCGACGAATTCGGAGCCCCACCAAGAGTGATCCTGCTGCAGAACCATGGGCTGATCACGCTTGGCAAAACGCCGGGTGCGGTCAAAGCCGCGATGTTGATGGCTCACAAATCGGCCGAAATCTTTGTTGGTGCCGCGGCACTTGGCGGACCGACGTTCCTAGAACCTGACGACGTGGACCGGATTGCCAACCGGATCGACGAACATTATCGCCAACGTGCGCTGAAACTATAATGGAAAAACATTACATCGCCTGCGACTTGGGCGCCGAGAGTGGACGTGTCATCTTGGGCACGCTCCGCGACGGACGCTTGACACTCGAAGAGATTCATCGCTTCGCAAACGGCGCGACGAAGATTCAAAATTCGCTGCGTTGGAACATCACCCGGATCTTTGACGAACTCAAGCAAGGTCTGCGGATGGTGGCCGCTCGAGGCGTAACGGCATCCGGCATGAGTGTCGATTCGTGGGGCGTCGATTATGTGTTGTTCAATGATCGCCAACCGATGTTGGGGCTGCCCTATCAATATCGTGACGCACGGACCGAACGAACCTATGCGGCTGCATTAGAGAAACCGGGTCGTGAGGTGATCTTTGCCGAAACCGGCATCCAATTTATGGCGATCAACACGCTGTATCACCTGATCGCCGATGTGAACGAAAACTCCGATCTGTTGCAGATCGCGGACCAGTTTCTAAACATCGCCGACTACTTGAACTATCTGTTTTGTGGTGTCGGGCGTGCCGAGGTGAGCTTGGCCAGCACCACGCAGCTGTACAATCCCACCACAGGCCAATGGTCCGCCGAGCTCATCCAGCAATTTAAATTGCCTGAGAAAATTTTTCCCCCGATCGTTGCCTCGGGGACTCGGCTTGGCCCCTTGCTTACCGAGGTACGTGACGAGACCGGATTGGCGCCTGTCGAAGTGATTGCGACGTGTTCGCACGACACCGGGGCTGCGGTCGCAGCGGTGCCGGCGGAGGGGGACGATTGGGCCTATCTGAGTTCGGGAACGTGGTCGTTGATCGGTATCGAATTGCCGGATCCTCGGATCAACAATGACGTTCTCGCGGAAAACTTCACCAACGAAGCCGGACTCAACGGTACCACGCGTTTCCTCAAGAACATCGTCGGGCTGTGGTTATTGCAGGAATCACGGCGAAGCTGGGCAAGGCAGGGGCAATCGCTCGACTACGCTGAAATCAACCAGCTTGCCGAACAAGCCGAGCCGTTTCGTTCGCTGATCAATCCGGATGACCCTCGATTCATGAGTCCCGCGGACATGCCGACGGCGATCGATTCGTATTGCCAAGAAACCAATCAACCGGTCCCTGAAACTCCTGGACAATACGCTCGCTGTATCCTCGAGAGCTTGGCATTATTGTACGGACGGACACTCGATACGGTGCAGAGATTGACCGGTCGCCAGATTTCGAAGCTGCACATTGTCGGCGGAGGCAGCCAAAGCACGCTGCTAAACCAATTGGCGGCCAACGCCACCGGCCGTACAGTGTATGCTGGCCCCGTCGAGGCGACGGCGATCGGTAATGTATTGATCCAGGCGATGGCGATGGGCGATTTGGAATCGCTGAGCGAACTCCGCGGCGTGGTTCACGATTCGTTTACGATTGCTACCTATAAACCCGAGTCCTCGGAGTTGTGGGAGCAGACACGACAGCGTTTTACCGAATTGGTACGCGGTGGAAAATAAAGGTACGATGGAGCGTTGCCACCATTGCGATGTCAAACGCCGCCCGTCGCACCAATCCCTCCCTAAACGAAACTTTTTCTTGCATTTAACCAAAGGTATGTCATGAGCGTTTCAACCAGCAATCGGCTTCCCGAAGTCGCAGAATTCCTCAGCCGCGGAGATCTACCTAGTTTTGTCGGCGGCAAAGATTTCCCTGCCGCATCGGGAAAGGTCGTGGCAACCTTGGATCCTGGTTCCGGCGAACATCTCGCTAACATTCACGATCTGGACGCATCGGAAATCGATCGTGCCGTCGAGATCGCTGGCGAAGCGTTTCCAGCTTGGGCCGCATTGTCGTACGACGACCGCAGCGCGATCCTGTTGCGTTTGGCCGACGCCGTTGAGGAACACAAACCGATCATTGCGCAAATCGAAGCACTCGACGCAGGAAAGATCGAAGCTCAAGCGCAAGGGGACGTGCAGAACTTTGTCGATACGTTGCGATACTTTGTCAAACTCGCTGGCCAAGTCGAACCCCGTACGAAGTTGGATGTCGAAGGCTACGACGCTTGGACTTACAAACAACCTTGGGGTGCATGTGCGTTCATTTTTCCGTGGAACTTTCCATTCCTGCTGATCGGCTGGGGGATTTCACCGGCACTTGCTGCTGGCAATACCGTCATTATCAAACCGGCCGAAGACACTTCGATGTCAGCGATCTATCTGGCTCGGTTGGCCAAGAAAGTCGGCGTGCCTGACGGCGTGATCAATGTCGTCACCGGACGAGGTGCCACCGCCGGTGCCGCGTTGACCGCCAATCCAAACATCAAACGAATGTCGTTCACCGGGTCCCCCGAAGTCGGCCAATTGGTCGGCGAAACATGCGGACGCAACTTGGTACCGGTCAAATTGGAACTCGGTGGCAAGGGAGCGGCAGTGGTATTCGATGACGTCGATGTCGCTGAAACCGCTGAGAAACTGGTTGGCGCGATCACGTTTCACTCGGGACAAGTCTGCTGTGATGCGACCCGTTGGTTGGTCCATCGCAATATCTATGACGAATTCGCCGAGCGTTGTGTTGAATTGATGAAGAACGTTCGCGTTGGCCATCCGCTGGATCCGTCAAGCGAGATGGGCCCCGTCGTCAATCCAAAGCAGCGTGAACGTGTCCTCGGCTACTTAGAAAAAGGCCAGGCTCAAGGAGCGAAGTGTCTTTGCGGAGGCGGTGAAGCCACCGTCGACGGAAACGACGGCAACTATATCGAGCCCTCCTTGTTAGCCGGTTCGATGGACAACGTCGCCGCTCGTGAAGAGATCTTCGGCCCGGTAGCCTATCTAGGCGTCTTCGATAGCGAAGAAGAAGCGATCGAATTGGTCAACGACACCCAGTACGGATTGGCCAATAGCGTGTGGACCAAAGACATGGACCGTGCCGCACGCGTCGCCGAGTCGATGGTCGCCGGCAACAGCTGGATCAACGCACACAACGTGTTCGCCCAAGGCGTTCCTTATGGTGGGGTGAACAAGAGCGGTCTAGGCGGCGGTGTGCTGTCGGTCGAAACGTTGATGGATTACTACCGCAGCACTTCAGTCGTCCGCCCGCTGTAAGGGCCAACGGCAAGCCTGAGCCGCGACACGTCAGCGGCCGGGTCGGGTACACGCCTCAGTGTTTTACGGCCAATGCCGTCTACTTCGGTAGCGGCACGCCTCGGGGCCTCGCCCGGTGGCAGCGAGTGGAACGTCGATTTTGACCGGGCGGTTTGTGCCGCCCGAGTGCTATGGCAGGCTGGCAGCCTGCACTACGATTTCAGCTACAGGCTGGCAGCCTGTACTCCAGCTTTGAAAACAGGCTGGCAGCCTGTGCTACTTACATTTCATTCTTAAAAGACAGTTCCAATGACTGCGAAACGCCATTTGATTCACCCTCGCGATGAGATTATGCAAACGATGGATCGTATCTATCGATATCGCATGACCACCACATCGGGCGGCAATCTATCGATCCGCGATGAAGCGGGTGACATCTGGATCTCACCGGCTCGTGTCGACAAAGGCAATCTGACTCGCAAGGACATCGTTTGCGTCAAAGCCGACGGAACCGTCGACGGGCTGCATCCGCCTTCCTCGGAGTTCCCGTTTCACAAGGCGATTTACGAAGCACGTCCCGACATTCGTGCGATCGTCCACGCCCATCCGGTGGCGTTGGTCGCGTTCAGTATTTGCCGTCAAACGCCAAACACGCGGTTGTTCCACCAAGCCCATTCGGTTTGTGGGCAACTTGGTTTTGCGCCGTATGCGTGTCCCGGAAGCGAGCAGCTCGGCGCCAACATCGCCGCCACGTTTGCCGAAGGGTGCGACAGTGTGATCTTGGAAAATCACGGCGTTGTGGTCGGTGGTGAATCGTTGGCCCGCGCGTTTGAGCGATTTGAAGCATTTGAATTTGCCGGCAAAACGCTGGTCAAAGCATCACAGCTTGGCAAAGTCCGCTTCCTTGACGACGCCCACCTGCAACAAGCGGCCGATCGAGGAGTCGATTTCGACTCGTACGAACCGGCTACGGCAACGCCCAAGGAACAAGAACTGCGTCGCCAGTTGTGCGAGTTTGTCCGCCGCGGTTGTCGTCAACGCTTGCTGATCAGCACCGAAGGCAGTTTCTCGGCGCGGCTTGATCATGAATCGTTCTTGATCACGCCGACTCAAAAGGACCGAGAACTGCTCAATGTCGAGGACCTTGTTCTCGTCAGCGGGAATCGTCGCGAAGCCGGCAAACTCGCCAGTCGAGCCGCGCGTGCTCATCAGGCGATTTACGAAAAACATCCCTCCGTTCAAGCAATCGTGTTCGCGCATCCGGTCAACGCGACGGCGTTTAGTACAACCGATTCGCAGTTTGATGTGCGAACGATTCCGGAAAGTTATGTTTTCCTTCGCGATGTCCGCCGCGTCCCCTACGGCATCCAATATCGCGACGATAAACAGTTGGCTGGCTACATCTCCGAATCCATGCCCGCTGCGATTCTCGAAAACGACGGGGTCATCGTTACCGGACGCAGCGTATTGGATACCTTCGACCGACTGGAGGTACTCGAATCGACGGCCGAAGCGGTTATCAATGCGAAAGCGATTGGCGAAGTTGCATCGATGCCCGATAGCGTTATCGATGAACTGAAAGCCGCGTTCAATTTGACGTAGCGGGTGGGCTGACTTAGTGGGGCGGGCTGAATTAGCAGTCGCCCTGAACTAGCGGGCGGCTTGGAAATCATTCCGCTGCGTCCGCCTGAGCGAGGGCGCCCCTTCCCTGATCGCAAAAACGGGTTTTAGCACTTTTCACCCTGTACTTCTTTTCTGCGAGTTTAATGTATATCGACCATCCCGATGTCATTCTGATCGGCAGTGGCATTATGTCCGCCAATCTCGGCGCGATGCTCAAGCGGTTGCGTCCCGAGCTGAAGATTCAACTTTTCGAAGTCTCTGAAGAACTCGCTCAAGAAAGCTCGAACGCCTGGAACAATGCGGGCACCGGTCATGCCGGGATCTGTGAATTGAGCTATACGCCCGACCGCAACCCCGATGGTTCCGTGGACGTATCGAACGCGATTTCGATTTTTGAACAGTTCGAACAATCGCGACAATTTTGGGGTCACGCCGTCGCCGAGGGGATGATTGATTCGCCGCACGAGTTCATCAACCCGGTCCCTCACATCAGCTTTGTTCATGGGCAGGAACAGGTCGACTTTTTGAAGGCCCGTTACGAAGCCATGTCGTCGCATCATTTCTTTGCCGACATGGAATTTTCGACCGACCGTGACACCATTCGGCAATGGGCTCCGCTGCTGGTCAATGGACGCGATTCCACTCCGATCGCTGCCACACGAATGACCTCGGGAACGGACGTCAACTTTGGATCGCTGTCGCGAAAATTGATCCAGTGGTTGGCCGATCAAGAGGGCTGTGGCGTGGCGACTCACCATCGCGTCAGCGACCTTCACCGCACCGCCCACGGTTGGGACGTCACGGTCCGAGACCTCACACGCAAGCAGACGTTCAAGACCTCGGCAAAATTTGTTTTCATTGGCGCCGGCGGTGGCAGCCTGCCTTTGCTGCAAAAATCGGGTATTCCCGAAAGCAAAGGTTTTGGTGGATTTCCAATCGGCGGCCAGTGGTTGGTGTGTGACGATCCGGCAATCGTCGCTCAGCATCAAGCCAAGGTGTATGGACAAGCACAAGACGAAGCACCGACGATGGCGGTCCCGCATCTGGACACCCGAGTCATTGATGGCAAGAAAGCGATCCTGTTCGGCCCGTTTGCGGCTTGGACCACCCGTTTTCTCAAAGACCAAGGTCATATTACTGATTTGCCCTTCTCGATCCGTCCCGACAATATCGCATCGCTATTGAAAGTGGGCGCCTACAACCTGCCGTTGGTCAAGTACTTGGTCCAACAAGGGCTTCAAAGTATGGCCAGCCGGATGAAGCTGCTGCGGACGTTTTACCCTGAGGCTCAAACCAACGATTGGCGATTGGTCGACGCGGGCATCCGCGTCCAAGCGATCAAACGTCAAGACGGCGAAGCGGGCATCGTTCACTACGGCACCGAGATCGTGACGGACAAAGACAACACGATTGCGGCGTTATTAGGAGCGTCGCCCGGAGCCTCGGTTTCGGTGTCGCTGATGCTGCAGGTCATCCAAAACTGCTTGCCTGATTTGCTTGAAACGCCGCAAGCCGCCAACACGATGAAGCAGTTGATTCCGTCGTATGATGAATCGCTGCAATCCCCTTCGGCAATCCAGCGGTTCAAGCAGCTTCACACGACCAGCGAACACCAGCTGCAACTGCAATCCAGCTGATATCGATCCGCATTTTCTCGCCATGCGGTAAAGCATGCCGCGTGCGTAATTCGTGCGTCAGTTTCGCAAGGAAGGGCAGGGGTACCGAACGAAACTCTTGACGACTTCCACTTCGCCACGCCAGCACAAACTCGACCCGCGAATGCATCCCAGCATTGCCGTTGACTTTGTTGGCAAACCGCTGGCGATGTCCGCCCATGAGAGCTTGTCCGCCTCTGAAGCGATTGTTCACTCGGCAGGTCGCAATCTTATTAGAAACTAAGAAAAAATCCCCAGGCGATGAGCTCGATTCACCGCGGATGGCCCATTGGTCACTTGCAGTTTTTCGTAGATATGGGCGACATGGGTATCGACCGTGCTATAGCCAATTTTTAGTCGTGCTGCGATTTCCTTTTTGACGAAACCGTCGGCCATCAACGTCAAAATCTCAAGCTCTCGATCGGTTAGCAGGTTGTTTGCATCACTCTTGCTTTGCTTCTGTTGCAACGATTCCAACAAATACATCGCCACACCTTTATCAAGCGACGCTCCGCCTTGGGCGACCATGCGAATCCCCTCGGTAATTTCGCTTAGCCTTGCCGATTTCAACAGATAGCCGGACGCCCCCAATGCGATTGCTCGCAGCACGTCTTGCTGTTGATTGGATTGAGTCAAAATGATGATCTTCGCCTGCGGCGCTGACTGGCGAAACCGGGGAAGTGATTCCAGCCCGTCCATTCCGGGCAGCCGCAGATCGAGCAGAATCAGATCGGGAAGTTCCGATTCCGATGCTTGCTGTAGCGACCGCAATCCGATCTCAGAGGTCCCAAATTGGCTGACCAACTCAATATCGGTTTCTTGCTGTAACGCCAACCGAATGACCTCGCGGTATTCCACGTTGTCTTCGACCAACATGACACGAATCAATTTATCCACGGTGACTCTCTCATGTTCAACTTAGAAATTTTCTTGTACGCAATCGTAACGTAATACGAGTGCCATGGCTGTCCAAATCTCGAGCATCGACTTGGGCACCGAGCAACCGTGATCGGCGGCTGAGTGAACGCGGCACTCGAGCACCCGACGAATTCTCTAATCCACTGCCGTTATCGGTAATCGTTAAACACAACTCGCGGTGATCCGCCTTTAGATGAGTCGTCACCAACGTGGCGCCCGAGTGACGAAGGATGTTGACCAGACACTCTTTATAAAACAGGAACAAATCGATTCGAACCGCGGGTTTCAGATTGCGCAGCAATGCCTCTCCTTCGAACGAGATTTCGTGCTCCAAATCGGCCATCATTCGCGTCGATGTTCGCCGCATGTCATCCATCAGATCTCCGAACAACCCTTTGGCTTCTAACAGATTAGAGCAATAACGTGTCGCAGCACCGCTGCGTTCGGTCAAATCGCGAATCCGCTGCAACAGTGATTTTAATTGATCGGGGGAATCCGTAGTCGTTTGCGCCAGATCGCCAAGCAGTCCAATGGCGTGCAGGTTCGCCCCCAATTCGTCGTGCAGGTCCGCGGCAATTCGCTGCCGTGTTTGATAGACTACCCGTTGGCGGATGATACGCTCAACCAAAATGGTACAAACCGCGACAAACCCGAGCAGTCCCGCCAACCAAGCCAGTCGATTTAACTTCGTCGTTTGGATCTGGTATCGATCATTCAATTCCGCTCGCAGTAGCGGACGCTCCGATTCGAGATCGTGCCGTTTGGCCAACTCGTCCATCCACCGCCGGATCGGCAAGATTTCGCCGAACAGATTATTGCCATCAGTCAACGCAGCGACCTTTCGCGCGGGGCTATCCGCATCAAAATTCGCCCGCACCGACTTCCCCACCGAAACGTTCTGCCCGTTTGCAAATAGCTCAATCTCTGCGAAACCGATTCGGGCTCCCGTTTTGCCGCCGCCCGAGTAGACATAGGGGTCCTGCACGATCAATCGAACGTAACGGCAAGTGGTTTCGGGAAACCGACGCATGATGATCGGTCCGACTTCGTAGACCGATTCCATCTGATATTCGCAGAGCTGAACCGCGTCCAAAAAATCAGACTCATTCGCGCCCTCGATTCGCATTGATCGGGGGATTCCAAAATCTTCGGGAACGCTCTGCGGCACCGTATCACTTAGATCGGTCGAATGCAAATGAACGCGGCTGAGTGACAAAGGCCGCTCGAGATCCATCACAATTTCAGGTGAATCGCCGACCCCAATCTCGCTAACAAAGGCCAAGCTTTGCTTCCCTTCGTAGGCGTCCATCAAATAGGGGACAAATCCGTCAACCAAATGCTGCTTGTGTCGGGCAGAACGAGGATCGTGCTGTTCCTCGGACGACACATCAACCGATTGTTTCAGCGCCACATTTTCTTGGCCGCTAAAAACCATGATTTCCGACAGCTGCAAAATGTACATTCCGTCCCAACCGCGTGGCGAAAGCCGAGTCGCCTCGAGTCGCATCCAACTTGCCTCGGTCGCCGGGAACGAAACGACCAACGGAGCGACGCGGGGTAGAATCGAATCCGCAGCCCCGTAGCTTGCGACGACCGTGCCTTCGGACTCGCCCGCCGTCCCCACCAAGATGCGAAACTCGGCCGGGAATCCATCGGCGCGAAAACCGTTGACCGTATCACGCCAAATTGTCGGAACCAACACAATTTGATCGATGGTCACGTCTTGCTGCCAATCAATCCGAATCCACTCTCCCTGATGATCCTCGTTTTTCGCGATTGAACGGTATCCCACCGCCCCCACTCCCGTCCGCATACTCGGTTGAGCGAGGAATCTAAGTTGTTGGTCGAGCCTCGTCATGCGTTGCTCGAGCGATGAAAGCGACATCCGCTGCAAAGATGACCCCGAGGATTCCAATGGTCGATTGGACATCGCCGCGATAAGCCACCATCCTACCAACAACGCAATCACGCCAATCGTGGCGAAAGTCAATAAATGTCTTCGAGCCGGATACATCACCACCACGATTCGCTGTGCCTACCAAACGTGTCTCCCATGATCCCAGGATAGTGCAGAGCAACGGCAAGGGCTATTGCGTGGTCATCCCGCGAAGTCACCCAAAAGCGTGTTTCCCAGCTGACGTCTGCCCAGCTACCGTCTGCCCGCCTGGCGTCCACACGTAGGCTAGCCGCCCGCTCAGTGCTTTGCCGACATGCCGCTCTTCGGTTCCTGTTTAGCCGCAGCCGACACCTGCTTATGGATCGTGTGCCCGGCTGATGTCTGTGAAGAACCGTTTTGGCCGCGTTTCTTGGGCAATAGCGAAGTCGCCATCCGCACCATGCATGACGCAATCTATCAACGTCCCGTCGTAATTAGCTAATGACAACGCCGCCAATCTAGCTAAGGTGAATAGGTTCAAGTTGACGGCTCGTTGAATTAGTAAGCCGCGACGCGTCAGCGACCGGGTCCCACGCACAACCCGGTGC
The DNA here is from genome assembly GCF_039545035.1 of Novipirellula caenicola. Taxonomy (NCBI): domain Bacteria; kingdom Pseudomonadati; phylum Planctomycetota; class Planctomycetia; order Pirellulales; family Pirellulaceae; genus Novipirellula; species Novipirellula caenicola. The sequence continues at coordinate 121,753 of NZ_BAABRO010000008.1, read as the reverse complement.
TTCTGCGGCCTACGGCTCACCGTTTCGATTTACGTTTGAATAAAATTAACAAGCCGTTGACGATTTCTGTCGCTTGGTGTGCGATGCGACACGCGTAATCCATCTCCCCACTTTGACACCCTCTGCAAACGTTTCAATAAGGATTCGAATGATGATTTACCAACTCCGCTTGCTTGTTGCGGTGACAACATTGGCGTTTGGATGCAACGCTTTGGCACAGGATCAGCCAGCCCCGACGGTACCGGAACCGACGCTGTCAAAAGTGCGTTATGGGCAACATCCCAAGCAGGTACTGTATTTTTGGCAAGCCGAATCCGAATCGCCCACACCGCTGCTGTTTTATATCCACGGGGGTGGATGGAAAGGAGGTGATCCGCAGGACAAGAATCTGATGAATATGCTGTCGATCCTGCTCGAACACAAAATCTCGGTGGTCTCGATCCAATATCGCTATATCCAGGATGCGGTTGCGGCAGACATCAAGCCGCCGGTGAAAGCGCCGCTCGAAGACGCCGCCCGAGCGTTGCAGTTTGTTCGCACGAAAGCAAGCCAATGGAATTTCGATCCACAGCGGATCGCGGCCAGTGGCGGTTCCGCCGGTGGTTGCACCAGTCTGTGGCTTGCCTTTCACGATGACATGGCAGACCCCGACAGCGACGATCCGGTGGCCCGCCAATCGACGCGATTGTTCTGCACGGCGACGATTCGTCCGCAAACGACATTGGATCCGCTGCAGATGAAACAATGGACACCCAATAGCAACTACGGCAGTCACGCCTTTGGAATCTTCAAACCGGGGCCAAAAGAATTTCAATTGGACTTCGATGCCTTTCTCGCTCAACGCGATCGGCTTGCGGATTGGATCGCCGAGTATTCCCCCTATGCGTTGGTCTCCAGCGACGATCCACCAACGTATCTGTTCTATAGCAATACGCCTGCGATCGGCCAGAGACAAGGAGACCCAACGCACACCTCCAACTTTGGACTAAAGCTGCACGAGCACCTTCAATCCAAAAACGTCGAAAGCGAGTTGTATTACCCCGGCGCCCCCGATGCCAAACACAGCACGGTCCACGATTATTTGATCGATCGTTTAACGCGAACCCCAAAGTAAACGTCCGATTTTGCCTTACGTCATTTCTATCACCGTTCCCCTATCGACAGAGAAGACACACATGATTTCACGCCGCGATTTCATTGCCTCAGGACTTGCCGGTGCCGCGATCGCCACATCCTCCGCTGCCGTCGCCGAGGATACGGCAGCGGCGATTGACGCGGATGCCTCCGTTCCTTCGTATCTGCAGGACGTGGCCGAACAGTACGCGGTTGCTCCTCGGGCGGCGGCGCTACAGTGGTTTCGCCAAGCCGAATTCGGCTTGTTTATTCACTACGGGCTGTATTCGCTGCTAGGACGCCACGAATGGGTGATGATCAAAGAGAAGATCCGCGTCAAAGAGTATGAGAAACTAGCAAGTCGATTTACGGCTGAAAATTTTGATGCCGACTTCATCACCGACATGGCATTGGATGCCGGGATGAAGTACATCAATTTGACCACGCGGCACCACGACAGTTTCTGTCTGTTCGACTCGAAGTACACCGAGTTCAAAAGCACGAACACGCCGGCAAAGCGAGATCTCGTCGCGGAGCTGGCCGAGCAGTGCCAAAACAAGGGACTTGGCTTTTTCCTGTATTATTCGCACGGTCGTGATTGGCGGCATCCCCACGCACCAAACAATTGGGGATGGGGCGGATCGGCTCGGCCAAAGTACGATCCACCCGAAACGTTTTATGCCAGCGGCAAAGAACACGACCTGCAGATCTACGTCGAGTTCATGAAAAACCAAATCACAGAACTATTGACCCACTATGGGCCGATCGCGGGGATCTGGCTCGATGGTCACGCGACGCCAGCATCTCGCAAAAAAAAGATGCATGAATTCAAAATACAAGAACTGTACGATCACATTCATCAGATGCAGCCTCAGGTGTTGGTGTCCTACAAACAGGGTCTGCTGGGCACCGAGGACTTCAAAGCCCCCGAGCGTCATTGGAAAGGCGAATCGGACGTTCCTTTGGAAATCTGCGACACGTTACAGCCGCATGGATGGGGCTACATGAAATCCGACGATGGCAAACACAAAACCGCAGACCAAGTGATGGAGATGCTGGCCACTGCGAAGTCGATGAACGCAAATCTGCTACTCAACACGGGACCGCTACCGGACGGATCAATTCACCCCGAAGATCTCGCGACGCTACGGGAAGTCGGTCGCAGACGGCGTCAGGGGTAAGTAAAACCCGGCGGGGGAAGGCTAGCTTTACTGAAATTTCGCTTGAAACCAAGCGAAACGGATGGCCACGTGGCGGGTTGAATCAGGATAGAATACAAACGCTAGGATCGAGCACGAGCATCGCAATTCAGCGTGTAACGCCGCAAACATCGAACGTATCCGCGTAGGAACCGCGTCCGATCGCTTCCCGCCCCCACAAACGTAGGTCGAGACAATTCCATGATCCGCCCCCAATTTATTGGTCCCCGCAGCTTTGTTCACGGTATTGTTGGTCGTCGGGAAATGTTGAAAGGCGGAATCGCATTGGCAGCGACCGCGATGTCCACTTCGACCGTGTTCGCCGAATTGATCGAGACTCCGCCACAGACCGAGGGGCCGTTTTATCCCAACAAGATGCCGCTCGATACCGACAACGACTTGTTGGTGATCAATGATGCAATCACGCCGGCGGTAGGCGAGATCACTCACCTGAGCGGACGTGTGTTGGACGCCAAAGGCAATCCCGTACGCAACGCGTTTGTCGAAATATGGCAAGTCGATAATAACGCGGTCTACATCAACACCAACGACACAACCAACCGCGTCAATCAAGACAAGAACTTTCAAGGCTATGGTCGTTTCTTGACCGATTCCAAAGGCCAGTATTACTTCCGCACGATCAAACCGGTGCCGTATCCAGGGCGAACGCCGCATATCCATTTTGGTGTCAGCAAGAGCGGCCACCGTATCTTGACGACGCAGCTCTACGTCAAGGGACATCCCGCGAATGAACGCGACGGAATCCTTCGCCGCATCGATCCCAAATCTCGCCAAACGGTCCTCGGTGATTTCAAACCGCTTGTCGATTCAACGATCGGTGAGTTGGCCGTGAATTTCGATATCGTCCTAGGCGTTACCGCCCAAGAAGACGAGCAAGGCCGAATGCACGGCATCGGAAAACCGGAATGGCAACGTCGCGGTCGCTGACACCGGTTCGAGCGTGAGCGTGATCCACGACCGAGCGAAATCGAGCTCAGCGAATTCGCACTAGTGCGCCGGCGTATTCCCCTTCGCTGGACGAATCCCGCTGGCCATCGTTTGTAACGACTCTTCGCCGCCGCCGTTGATCTCCATCAGAAACCGAACTAAATCGAGAAATTGTTGTTTGCTGGCCAAAGGATTGACCAGCCCTGCTGGCATTGCCGAAATGGTCGATGGCTTGGAAAATTCGATGTCGTCTTGAGCAATCTCAATCAGCTTTCCGCTTGCGGGATCGCGTAGTACAAGCGTCTCGTCGCTCTCGGTCTGCTTGAATCCCATCACGCTCACTCCATCAACGGTCAGCACCATCAACTGCGAATACTCCTTGCGAATGTCCTTGGACGGATCGAGCACGGACTCGACGAGAAAACCGTCGGTCACGCCATCCCGCTTCGACGCGAGATCAGGTGCCAAACGCGGGCCATTGGCAGGATCGTGGCAGTTCGCACACGACAGTGCAGCGTTGTAGAACAAAGCGGCACCCGCCCTTGGATCGCCATGCTCACTGGCCTCGGCAGCAAGCTGTTCGGGATCCACATCAGCAAGCGTTTGGGCCAGCGATTCAGTTGGCTTGGCGTCAGCCGACATCCCTTTGATCTCCATTTCATGAATCGACCAATAGTTTTTCGGTGCCTTGCCCGTTTGCGTGATGCGGACGTGTTTGACCGGTTCGGGACAATCCAGTTCGACTACGGTGATTGGACCATCGCCAACCCCATTGGCAACAGGATCGCCCCAGTCCGTGCCATCAACTGAAACGTGGACCACGAATTGGCGCGGATAGTCCGCTCGTGACGCTTGGGTATCAAAATGGAGCGACATCAATCGGATCGGCTTGGGAAATTCGACGGCAAACCACATTCCCGGTTTTTGGTAGGTCGCCGTATCCCACCGCGTCTTTGCCTTTCCATCGATCGCCGCCGATACATTTTTAGCATTGTGGCTAGCTGTTATCGTCCATTGATTCCGATCAAGTTCCGCAGGGTCGAAATAATTCAATTCGGCAAGCGTCCATGGTCCGATGCGACCAGACGAATCGGCACGAATTCGAGCCACATCCGCTTGTTGGATCAACGAAGCTTTGTTTCCCCACTGGTTGCGAATAAAGTTAGCCACATCGGCAACCCAGCGATCATCGTGTGCTCCCATTGGTAACATTAAACCCGCCGCATACGTCTTGTCGTCGACGGGCCCCACCAACCCATGCAGCAAGATTCGCGTCAGCCGTTCTTTGTGCCCCAACACACGTGCCGAACCGGCAAGAGGTGGCGCCAACACAAGATCACGGTTGTCTGCGGAATGCTGTCCGCGTCCATCGGCGCCGTGGCACTCGGTGCAAAGCGTCTTGTAGGTGACCGCGCCTCGCTCGACCGATTCTGCAAGCGCCCTGTTGCGTCGGCGTAGTTCTTCGAGTTTTCGCTGTTCCGCCAACGCCTCTTCACGATTGGCAACGATCTGGCGATGCAATTCGCTAATCGCCGAGTTCTGTCGGTGGGTTGCCACGATCCGGTCGGTCATCGCAGCGGCCTGAGGATGACGTCCATGACCGACCGACAACATCAATTGAATCAGAACATCGGGACTTTCATCATCCATCAAATTGTCGATCGCTTTGTCGAGCGATCGATCCGTTGCCATCCACGGTTCGGCGATTCTCAGCGCCGCACTGCGGACTCGCCAATCGGCATCCGCCAAAGCGTCGATGAGCAACGCCGGCTTGACCGCATCGAGTCCCTCGAGCGTCCACATCGCATGCAGTCTTGCCAATGGGGTTTCGTGAGTCGTTGCCATCGTTTCTAGCGTGGGCACCACGCTGCGGTCGCCGTGCAACACAATCAACTTCTGTGCCTCGCTGCGCCACCAACCGTTGGGATGCGAGAGATGAGCCACCAGCTCAGCAGGTGTTTCGTCAAGCATCCTTGGCTGCGGGCCACGCTGGGGGGTTTGATGATCGACACGATAGATACGCCCACGGCCGATATTTTTTTCCAGCTCGTATTCCTTCACCACTTCGCGTAGATACGATCCTTCGCGAACCCAGTTTCCTTCTTGGATAATCCCTCGATACATATCGACGATATACAGACACCCATCGGGACCAGTCGCACTGTTGACGGGACGGAAATTGGGATCGGTCGCGGCAATGAACTCGCTGCGATCACAGGCATTCGAGACGACCACTCGCCCTTGATCGTTCGTGACCTTCGCACGGCGGACCAATCGCCCCACTGGCTCGGGAATCAACAAATCGCCTTGAAAATCCGCAGGCATTCGGTCACCACGATAAACCGATTGGCCGCAACAGGCCGAAAAGACGGTCAACGTGTTGTCGTCGCGAAGCCGTTTCGGCCCGCCCTGGACATCAGGCACGTTGTCGATGGGAAAGACTTCGCGAAAGCCGTCTGCCTGCTCTCCACGAAGTGAAAGTTTCCCGTAAACAATCGGTCGTTGAAAATCCATCGCGGGATTCTCGCCGCCGGCTGTTGAGTAGAAAATGCGGCCCTCGTCATCGTGAGTCAAACCCCATTGCCCCGATCCATGCGGCAACGGTTCACGAATCACTTTCCCGTCGGTAAATCGAATCCGCTCATGTGTGTAGGTGGCGTAGATCCAATTATCGATGTTCCAAATCAACCCACTGGTTTGATGTTCTAGATTATTGCCTACACGCCCTCGCTCGCACCACATTTCGATTCGATCGGCGACGCCATCGTCGTCGGTATCCTGATAACTTTTCAAATCGAGCGTGTTGGTTTCACCGATAATGACGCGATCCAACAGCGGCAACACCATACGCGGTAACGACAAATTGTCCGCAAACACCGTGTGCTTGTCATAGATACCGTCATCATCAGTGTCCTCGTGCCGCGACACGCGGCTGGTGGGTTTCAATTGGTTCTTGCCATCGATGTCCTGCATGTAGGTTCGCATCTCGATCACATACATGCGACCGTTCCCATCCCACACCGCCGCGACCGGTTCCTCAATTTCGGGTTCCACCAACACAGGCACCAAACGGTATCCCGGTTGGATTTTCATCGTTGCGATCGATTCGGCAGGCGAAAGCGGAGGCGCTTTCGAACTGACTTCTTCGGCGATCACGAACGCAACCGGATTGGATATCAAGAAAAGCAGAAGGCCACAAATTTGAAGGATCAGCCGCATGAAGTGCACTCAAAAAAAGTCAAAAAGAAAGGAGGGGAAGGGGGCGATCATCTCGCCGCAGTCACGCGAAGTGTATCGGGATCACCTGATGAATCGGTATCGACGAACTGAAAACTCCATACACTTTGATCCACTCCCTCGGCAAATCTTAGTCCATGGTCATTGAGTTTTCCGTCCCATTTCATGACGTCCCACGAACCAACCTGGGACTCGCCAACGAAACCAACGTCTAACAGCGCACCGTCAGCAAACGTCACATCACCGCCTCCGTCGTTGCCAACTTCGTCGATAAAAATGGTGCTAACCCCTCGATCATCGATTAATGTCGCTAGGGTGCTGCCCGTATTTTGGACCCAAAATCCATCGAAACTACCAAACGATCCAATGCGGATCTTCGAAGCGTCGGAGCCACGCACACGAAACGTCCCCACACCATCGCCGTAACCGAGCGTCACACCGGCGCGTGATTCCAAAGAACCTGCGGAAATCTCGAACGATCCAACGCCCTGCTGACTGCCAACTTCCAAACTGCTAGAAGACAATTTGACGCCACGCATCAGCAACAACTTGCCGCCACTCATTTCATAGTTCCCTTGGGACTCCTTATCGAGCCCAATTTGCAAGGCGTTCACGGTAACGTCGCCATCAAATTGCTTCACGACTCCGTCACCGCCGGCAACCCCGACGCGAGTGTAGCTGTTTGAATTGACCGTCGCCGTGATCGTGCCACCGAGGATATCCATTTCCCCTTTTTCGCCTCTCGCCGTTCCAATATGGATCGCTTTAAGGTTTCCGATCGTTTCGTCGGTGACAATTAACTTCTCACGATCCGATCGGTCGACTCGAACGACGTCGTGCTGCGCCGGCAAAATCCCTAGCGACCAATTGGCCGATTCGCTCCAGCGATTGTCCTCTGCCGTGTTGCTCCAAGACACCTTTGCCAAGTCGTAGTAGGCAAGAAGTTCCTGTGGATTCAGTGCCGAACCGAAAATCGCAAACTCATCCATGCGACCATTGAAGTTGCGAACCGGAGCATCGTAGGATCCACCGATCAGCGAGCTGTTGCCAATTTCAACCTTGTCAAGTCGCAACATCCGAGCATGGTCGAGCCCGAAGGAACGAATCGGTTCGTTTGAGACAAGATTACCATTGACGTATTGGCGGACCGTCCCTTGTTCACCATCCCAAACAAATGCCAACTGCACCCAGGTACCAAGTTGCGAACGCCGGAAAACCGGTGAACTAGGGTAAGCCTGGACTTCACTGCGTAGTGAACGTTCGCGTCGTTCAAAAGACAGACGAGCCGAGTCAGCAGATTCCGGTGCAATCCACCACCGAAAATCGCCCACGAGATCACCATCGGACGTCAGCAACGAACTGATCGATGTATCCAACGCGTCCAATCGCACCGAGGTAATACACGTGAGCGTCGTATGGACACCAGGAAGCGAGAACCGGATTCGATCCGACATGCTCTTGAATTCAATCGCTTCCTTTCCCGGCCATCGTCCTTGAGCGCGGTTGCAACCGACGATGGTTCCGTCGGCAACCTTTTCCGCATGGACCGCATGATTGGTAAGCACCGTTTCGCCAAGTTCCGACCTGCTGAAATCGAAATAGACCAAGCAGTCCGGATGCTCTGTCAAAGCGTCACGCCGTCGTTGCCATGCGAGTTTCCGCACCACATTTGCGCCACGACTGCGTGAACGGATTTGCGATTCCGAAGGAAACGAGTTTGACTGCGATGGAATGTCTCGGTACGCCCCCGCCGAGGCAACGCTGACCGAGTCGCCTTTTCGCAATTCACGCATCGAATCGGTATCCGTTGGCGACACAAGTTCAACCAGACCGTCGATCACGTGGACTTCGGTTTCTTCGTTTGGATTGATATTCATGGCGAACGCGGTGCCGCGATCGACCACTTTGACAAACGGTGCATGGACAAGGAAACCCTCAGCCGGCGGTGGAACATCCACCCGGAACCGTCCTTGTCGGCAGCGGACTTCCATGTCGCTAATGATTTCCAAGTCGGCGGGCCCCTCGAGAACCATCAATGCACCGCTGGTGGTTTGAATTTCAATCAATCCACTTTCGAACTGAATACGTCGCGGCGGCATCGGTTCGCCAAGGTTGGGCGCCGAATCGGCATCGATCCAGTGCACATCAACCGCTTTCCGCAATAACGCCACCCATTGCTCGGTTTCGCTTACATTACGCTGGCGATAACGAGGCACATCGCCGGTCGCCTGTTGCTCGGCGACTTGGATTTGTGAACGTTGACTGCTATAGAATTGCAGCCCCACGGCAATTAACACGGATGCGGCAAGTAGCAGGGTGACCACACGGGTAAGCGTGTTTTTCGAAATGACGCCGCGTTCTTCCGCGTTCGGATGTTCGCGTAGCGATACCAACGTTGGATGATGATCGCGATCCACAGCCCCACTGAACACATCGGACGTGTCGGCCGGTGGCGATTGTTTTTGGGACGACGGATTCGCAGATCCCTGCTCACTTCCCCAACTTTCTTGCCCCTGCTGGCGAAGCATCGAGTGCATCTTCGCCTTCTGCCAAAAAAGTTCTCTTGCCTGGGGCGATGCCAATAACATCCGCTCCAGCTCTTGCTTCGTTTCCTCGGTCAATCCTTCATCGAAGTACAAACCGAGCAGCTTCACCAATCGATCACGGTCCATTGAACTAAACCCCATCCGTTTTGAGACGAATGTTGATACATTTTTCCAGTGCGGCTCGCGCTCGAGACAAAATCACGTACACCGAATCGGTACTCCATCCGAACAACGATGCGATTTCCGACGCAGTGTGAGCGCGTGTGTAACGCAATTCGATTGCACGACGCATCGACGGCGGCAACGTGTCTAAGCACATTGTCAATGCTTGCAGCTTCTCGCCCTCGCGATCGTCCGTCGATGGATGTTGCACCACACACAGTGCTTCGACCACCTCAGGTGACAGCACGGCGGTTGCTTTGCCACCGAGCCGTTTACATTCTTCTAAAACCTTGTACTTGGCGATCGTGCACGCCCACGCAACGAAATCCGTTCCGATCACAAAGTCATTCGCCTTGTCCGAAATCGTGAGAAACGTTTCCTGCAAAACGTCATCCGCACGACTCATGTTGGGCAACAAACTTAGGATAAACCCACGTATCAACGGCGAGTGTTTGATAAACAACCCGTGAACGTGATCTCGATGCGAGCGCGTGGTTTCGCTCAATGGTTTACTCCTGCTAAACCATCATTCTACTTGTACGACGGTGCTTCGTATTCATCAGGATACTCGCCGGCATAATTTATATCAGGATCAGCCACGATCACCTCGTTATCCGCTTTCCCACCGCAACCCGCGACCGTCAACCCGACCGCTAGACAAAACAACATCAACCCATTGGCAAGCTTCACCGAAATCGCCTTCTATTAAAGTGGTGAAAATTAAAAAAACACAAACAACCCTCGAGCTCACCCGATTCCCGGGCAAACTCGAGGATTGACTTCATCGTTCACGCTGCTAAACACCTACTGCTAAAAAGCAGAATCGATGATTTCTTTGCTTGCTCGCGTGCCCAACGCACCCCACAAGCCGTACGGACTCGGTGCCCCTGGGGCCCGGATGCCGGTGCCATCTCGCCAGACCGGCCCGGTGTTTTGGTTACCAGATTCAATCGAATCGGTCACAAACTTCACAGCTCCGTCGCCCATCAGAATGTGACAGCCGCCTTGATGGCGACTCGCCGGAGGCAACAAGCCACTACTTTGCGTCCAACCGCCCATCACACAAGGTGTGTTTGGGGGCGCCATCGTTTTCATCTGCGAATAAATACCGTAGCCGTTGGCCCACTCATAACCTCGGCCTTCGCCCGCACCGCCAGGAAGCCCGCTTGCGCCAGACTGCCAAAACTGAGGTCGTGCGGGATCCACTAACTTGGTCCGAACTCCCCCAGGCCCAACGTTTTGAAACGAGTTGTCGTTCCGCATTCGGCCACGAGTGTCGAGATCGCCCAAATCGGTGATGATCTCGCCAGCAGCAATCGTATTGGACATCCCATCGAGGACATCACGAAACATCGTCGTTTTTCGCGGAGCAAAGAAACCACGATCCGAGGGACGGAAATTGGTCGCATTGCCAGATTGGGGCACCAGCGCGTCGCTGACAGGCCCCTGTTCGTGCCAGTAATTGGAATCGCCCGTGCAAGCGCCATAGTTCGTCCGCCCTTGAGCCGGCAACCCGACGCCTGGGTCACTCGGACAACGCAACGCCGGGATTTCCGTCATCCACGGGACATAGGTATTGGTGTTAGGATGCGGAGCAGGGCCCATCGACGGCCATGCAGGCGACTTGACGCCTCCGCCCACCAATTCTTGATTGGGATTGCTGATTTGTTCCCACAAAGCTTGTTGCTCGAAAAACGGAGTCAACCCAACCAGATAGCTTAAGCGTCCCAATGCAGCAATGTTCGACTGAACCGGGTTGCTCGGAGCATCCACATCACTCAGGCCGCCGTTGCCAGTACCACCCATCTGCATCGGCAGCTGATTGTACGCGGAGTGATAATTGTGCATCGCCAGCCCAATTTGCTTGAAATTGTTGCTGCAACTCATTCGACGGGCGGCTTCACGTGCGGCTTGGACCGCCGGTAGCAACAGTCCGACCAACACCCCGATGATTGCGATCACGACCAACAATTCCACAAGCGTGAAGCCTCTTCGTACCACCCGCTTTTTACCAGCTTCCATCAACGAATCCTTTGAATTATGAATTTGAATCAGCGGTGGCCTGGAAATGGCCATCCGCGATGCGAACGAAAAGGATGGAAATACGGCGGGGAATCCAAACAACAAAAACATCAAACTTGGAAAGAATTTTGAAATCCGGCGAGTTTTAGACAATAATCCACCCCACTGAACTCCCGCTAAGACAAAATGACACCACCATCCGTTGTCGCCCCCGTCGTCCAGCAGGATCGTCACCCCCTGCCGCTCGCAACACCGACGACAACTTGACTTTCAACCAACTCACTACCGCCCCGCACGGGCGCACGATAGAAGGAAACCATGATGAAACGGCTCGAGACGATTACCGTTCGCACTGCGCTGTTCTTATTCTGTCTGATCGTTATCGGTCAGGCTGATGTGCAGCTACAGGCTGCGGACCAACCCAATATTGTCGTGGTTTTGTGTGACGATCTCGGCTATGGCGATCTCGAGTGCTACGGCCATCCATCGATCAAGACGCCTCATTTGAACCGCATGGCAGAGGAAGGCGTCCGTTTCACTAACTTCTATTCCGCGGCTCCGGTCTGTTCACCCTCGCGAGTCGGATTGTTGACCGGTCGCAGTCCTAATCGTGCCGGCATCTATGATTTCATCCCCGGCGGACGCAACGTGTACATGCGATCCTCGGAAGTCACGATCCCGCAACTGCTGAAACAGGTGGGATATGCAACTTGCATGTCGGGCAAATGGCACTGCAACGGAAAGTTCAACTCGCCACAACAACCTCAACCCGACAGTGCCGGTTTTGATCATTGGTTTGGCACGCAGAACAACGCCAGTCCCTCGCATGAGAATCCACAAAACTTTGTTCGCAACGGCGAGCCGGTCGGTCCGCTGCAGGGATACAGCTGCCAACTCGTGGTCGACGAAGCCGTCAATTGGCTGAAGGGCCAGCAGGCCCAGTCACCCGAGCAACCTTTCTTTATGTACGTCGCCTTTCACGAGCCTCACGAACCGGTTGCCTCGCCCAAAAAACTCGTCGATCAATATTCCGAAGAGGCTCAAAATGAAGACGAGGCCCAATACTTTGCCAACGTGGCCAATGTGGATGTGGCGGTCGGCAGCTTGCTGACCGCGCTGAAGGACTTGAACGTCGACTCAAACACCCTAGTCGTCTTCACGGCCGACAATGGGCCTGAGACACTCAATCGCTATCGCCGCGCGAGTCGTTCCTACGGCCGAGCGACACCGCTTCGCGGCATGAAGCTGTGGACCACCGACGCAGGCTTTCGAGTCGCCGGGATCATGCGATGGCCGGATCGCATCAAGGCTGACCAAGTGGTCCATCATCCGGTGTCGTCGCTGGACTTTTTGCCAACGTTTTGCCAGCTTGCTGGGACAACGCCTCCGGCGGACCTTGTGCTGGATGGAACCAATTTCCTGCCCGCACTAAAAAATGAAGCTCCAAACCGCGCGAAACCACTACTCTGGATTTATTACAACGCGCTGAATGAGCGGCGAGTTGCGATGCGTGATGGCGAATGGAAAGTTTTGGCCAAACTGAATATCGGCAAGTACAACAATGTGACCACCGAGAATGAGACGGAAGTCAAGGCGGCGGAGCTATCCGATTTCCAGATCTTCCGGATCACCGACGATGTCGACGAGAGCAACGATCTGTCCGCGTCGATGCCCGAGAAACTGGACGAGCTCAGCAAACGGCTGAAAACTCACTATCACGAACTGCTGAACGACTCGCACATCTGGGAAGCGAAAAAGCCCTAGCACGATTCGGCTACCCACGACCCCCTGTCAAAAGCTGCTACGGCAGCGACACACCAATCGATTCACGTCGAGTTGGCTGCCCTCGCAAAGACACAACGATGAAGATTCCAATTGCTTGGACGATTTTGTTTGCCGTCGCGTCAGGTGGTCTTACCATCAACCGCGTTCACGGCGAGTCCCCGGCCAAACCCAATGTCCTGTTCATCGGTATCGATGACTTGCGACCTGAACTGGGGTGCTATGGTTCGGAGATTGCCGTGACGCCGAACATGGACGCGTTGGCCAAGTCGGGACTTCGCTTTAATCGGGCCTATTGTCAACAGGCGATTTGCGGGCCGTCTCGCGCAAGTCTGTTGACGGGAACGCGCCCCGACACCAATGGAATTACCCACAACTACGTCAAACTTCGGCAACTGAACCCCGACATCCTCACGCTGCCTCAGCATTTTGGAAACCACGGATATGACACCGTTTATCTCGGAAAAATTTTTCATCATGGCGATCTGGACCCAGCGTCTTGGAACCGCCAACCGTCAAAGAATCGCAGCGAAGTCCGCAACTTAAAAAAGCCAGTCAACTTTGCGCTGCCTGAGAACCAAAAAAGTCAACAGGAAACTCGCAAACAAATGATCGCCAAGTATGGCGACGTAGCAAAACTAGGCTTAGCAATGGGGCCTGCGTACGAGAGCGCCGATGTGCCCGACAATACGTATGGCGATGGCTACGACACAGATTTGGCGATCGCGACGCTGAAAGATTTGGTCGCCGAAAACGACAACCCCTTCTTCTTAGCACTCGGGTTCAACAAACCTCACTTGAATTGGGTTGCCCCCAAACGTTACTGGGATCTGTATGACCGCGACTCGATTCCAGTGACAAGCCAAACCGAAGGACCACATGCAGGCGCCTCCATCGGATTGCACCCTTCATTTGAACTGCGTGTTCGCAGCGGCATCCCCAAGCTCGGCGCCATCGATCCGAATCTTGCTCGTACGTTAAAGCATGCCTATTTGGCTTGTGTCAGCTATGTCGATGCTCAGATCGGTCGCATGATTTCCGCACTGGACGAAGCAGGCGTACGCGACAACACCATCATTATCCTGTGGAGCGATCATGGGTATCACCTCGGCGAGATGGGAATGTGGTGTAAAGCCACGAACTACGAATTGGCGACACGGGTTCCGATGATGATTTGGACTCCGGAAATTCCCGTGGCGAATCGAGGGAAGGCAACCGATGCCCTGGTCGAATTGGTCGACATCTATCCAACGTTGTGTGATCTCGCCGGGATCGAACAACCCGAACATTTAGAAGGGACTAGCTTTACACCCTTGATCAAGAACCCTACCCGCGACTGGAAAACGGCGGCGTTTAATCAATTCCCCAGTCCGGCGCTGCGCGAATGGGGTGCGTTTCCGATTCGGCCTGCCATGCGTGAAACCTACTTTGGTCCGCTGCTTGATGAAGTCGAAGATCGCATCCAAAAACAGATGGGATCGAAGTGGGATCCCGAGCTGTTTGAACACGATTTGACTGGCTATGCGATACGAACCGCTCGTTACCGGATGATCGCATGGAAGGACACGAAACTTCCCAACGCCGATCCACTGTTTGTCGAACTATATGATCACGAAACCGATCCTGCAGAAACAAAAAACGTGGCGAACGAGCATCCGGAACGCGTAGCCGAGTTGCTGAGTCAACTCAAAGCAGGCTGGAAAGCCGCTGCCCCCGCGACACAGGAAGCGAAGTGACATCGACGGTGTTGGTTTTCTGCCACCTCTCTACCAACTTCGTTGACTGCTAATTTAGTAGCAAACGCACAGGCCGGAGGCCGACAGATAGACTGCCGTTGGCGTGAGCCAACGGTTTAGGGGCGACTTGTCGCCGAAAGGCCGGAGGCCGACACACTGGCAGCAGATGTGTCGCCCTCCGGGCTATGTTTTTCCGCCGCTCCTGACCAGTAGCTTACGCTACCGGCAGAGGGTGTGACGGCCTCCGGCCTGCAAACAATGCTACTAAATCAGCAGTCACCTTCGTCGGTGGAGAAGTAACTGCAGTATCGACCGGAAGAAAAACTACCACCTAATATCCAACATCAGTAGTAAAGATTTAGCGGCCCCGGCTTGCGCCGCACCGCTAGAATAATCAATTGCCACTGGTCACAGGCCGTAAGCCACCGTGAAGCCACCGTGCAACGAAAAAAGCCAATGCCGCTACGGCGTTCCTCCCTTTTCACTCAAGATGCGGCCACTGTTGGTCGTATCTCCTTCGTCGGTCAACTGAATCACGGCTCCCTTTTTGGGCGTGGTAAACAATCGCACGGTGTGACCGGATCGATTCAGAGAAGCGGCACCAAACCGATCCGGTATCGCAATCACGGCACCATCAAGCATCCCACCCGCAAGCGAGTCCAGACCGATGTCGTGCATCCGGCAACCAAACAGGTAGACATCGCGTGTGTTTTCGGTCCCCACAATTCGGCCCGATGGGTGCCTCGGTGAATCACCACGTCCCTTCCACGTCGGTAATTCGAATATGACGCCGTGAAATGACAGATTCGATGCATGGTCCAGAACCACGGCATCGTCGTTGTAGGTGCGAATGCAGCCGCCAAAGAACGAATGTCCGTTCAAATCCGCTCGCTTTCCTGCGGTGCGTCCATCGATATAGAGCGCCGCGGTACCGAAGTGCCGCGAGGCTCGATCGTGATGATCGCTTGCGAATAGCCGACACCCATGAAACTGAGTTCCTGATAAACCGGGCCCATCTTCGTGGTCCGAGCCAAGTAGCGCCACCCCGACATCGCCCATAAACGACGAATTCCAAAACGCGTTGTAGTCCGGATTGTCGCCCAGCCCTCGCGAGACGATGCTCATCCCTGCCTTGGCCCAGTGTCCAAAGACTTGCACATCACGCACGGTACCCGCATAGGAATCATCGATCAGCAGTCCAACATCACAATCCGAGCGTTGATCGGTGGCAGGCGTGGTTCGTCGGCCCATCGCATCGATCACGGTCATATCCAGTGCAATCGCCAACTGCTGGATTGAAAAGCTCGACTGCGGCTGCGTTTTCAGTGCATAACGTAGCGACTTGAATCGGTCGCGCCGCAGGGTTGGAATCGATCGGTTGGCGGTGCCACGAAACAACAGCGTCGTGCCCGGCAGCAGGTGTCGTTTTCCGTCGGCAAAATACTCTTTGTCATCACGCAGCGGAAACGTGCCGAGCGCCGGCGAACCGTCACCGGTCAAACGAGCGCTGCGAGGCAGATCGATTCCATCGCTGATCACATAAACGCCCGCAGGAAAATGGACATGCGGCGAAGCAGCCAAGGCGGACCGAATCGCTTCGGTGTCGTCCGTCACCGCATCCCCTTTGGCGCCAAAGTCTCGCACGTTGACCGCAGCATTCGCCGAGCTGAGACATAGCAAACACAGTACCGAGAATGCAACGACCTGCAGCGGCCAGCTAAAACAAGAAATCATTTGGGACGTCATCAAAACAGAACTCAGCGGCACAAAGGAATTTTGAAACGCCAAGTATAGTCCAACGAATTCGCCGCTTTAGCAGTTAGTTCGGTAGGCCGGATCAAGTCACATTAGCGATGCAACTCTGCCAGCGGCAGGTTGGATGTGAACTAGTTGCCGCTGCGGATCCGGCCTACTGGAATTGGTTACAATGACGTGGAAATTCAAACCACCTGGAGATGACTTCGCGATATGACACGTTATCGAATGATTTGCTTGGCCCTATGCCTTTCGGTTCTCTATACAGTTCCGTGCTTTGCGACTGATTCGCCCGCTAAAATTCCGCTTTGGGCTGACGGTGCTCCTGGATCGGTCGAGCGGATGCATGAACCCGAAACGTTGAACGGGAGCAACGTCAGCAACGTGCATCACCCCTCGATCACGCCCTACTTGCCCGCCGCAGACCAGGCCACCGGCACCGCCATTTTGATCGCTCCGGGCGGTGGCCACCAAAAACTGTGTTTGGGGCACGAGGGCGATGCACTGGCAGCGTGGTTTGCGGAGCATGGCATCGCGGCGTTTGTGCTGCGATATCGCCTGTGCCGTGAACCGGATTCGCCTTACACCCTAGAAGGGCATGCGATGGATGACACCCGCCGCGCGATTCGCACGGTGCGGGCCAACGCGGAAGCGTGGAAGATCGATCCCGATCGCATTGGCATCGTCGGCTTTTCGGCAGGAGGTGAATTGGCGGCGTATTCGGCGATGAACCCCGAAGACGGCAATCCGCAAAGTGACGACCCGGTCCAACGAGTCAGCAGTCGCCCCGATTTCCAAGGGCTAATCTACCCCGGAAAATCAAGCACGTTCACGGTCAAACCCGGTATGCCGCCCGCCTTCATCGCGTTTGGTTTTCATGATCGCGAGGACATCTCGATCGGAATGGCCAAGGTGTACTTGCAGTATAAGGCAGCCGATGTGCCTTGCGAAATGCACGTCTACAGTAACGCCGGCCACGGCTTCGGATTCCGCCCCGACTCGACAAACGCCGCCGGTGATTGGCCGCAGCGGATGTGTGAGTGGTTGGTTGATACCAAGTTATTGAATCAGAAAAAATGACCGTGATGCCGATGAGCCCACGATAAAAAGGAAGCTTTGTTTTTAGCGTTCTCCAACCAACCCACAGACCATCGTCGGTGGATGAGGCTTGGATTATTTATCTGATGATGGATCGTCGTCGCGGTTAGCGGAAGATCGTCAGCCGCAGTCCAACTGTGGCACTGAGCAATTCATCGCTGCCGATGGACAGCGTTGATCCGTCGGGGACTGTATCAACGCGAGTTCCGTAATCCATCTGCCCGGCGTAATCCAGGTGTTGGACGTCGGACGTCAAACTGAGGAAGACGGAATCGTTCATTTGACGCGTCAGTTCAAGCCTTGCTTGCGTCGAGACGGCGTTATCGTGCCGCGTCAGCCCAATGCGATCGTCGTGAGGGGGAAATGAACTGGCATGAACAAATCGACCGTCATAGCGAGTTCGGGCATGATAGATTCCCGTGTTGCCATCCAGAAACAAACTCCACCGCGAATTGAGTTTCCGCCGTCCGCTAATCCCTACTTTTCCGCCGACATAGTCCGTGTCCAACGATTCATTGAGCGTCGCCCCCGAGTGGCTGGCGGAATTAGGGTAAGAAATCGTGGTCATCAAATCTTGATACAGATGTTGCAGCGAAGGACCTCCGTACAACGTCCACATACGGTTTTCATCCAAACGGAAATCTTGATGCAACAACAGATCGTAGCCACCGAAGTCGATTTCGCGAGAGGTGACCGTATGGAGAACGTCGGCGGTGTATGGTGGGTCCGTCGTTCCATACCCTGTCGTGTTGTCCAACGCCACAAAGCCATACCGCATACCGGGTCCAGGGTCGGAAAAGGTGACAGCGGTGTCATCATCGAAGCCAGCATAAAAGCCAGAGAATTCGAGCCGCATATTCCCGGTGCCTAGCAGCGATCCATCAAAGATCCAGCCCGCTTTGCCCCCCACAAATGCAGCGAAGTCTTCACCATCGTCGGTGGTGATACTTTCGATTCGCTCGAAGGGAGATGTTTCACCTCGTCTGGCAAAGAACCGGAAGTCAGGTGCATTAATAAACATCGCTCCGCTATCGACATCCGCATACCATTCCGCACTGACTTGGCTGCTAAGTGTCGTTGCAGCGATGCAGACAAAGGCCAACACAAACGACTGAGTTCTAGACATTTCAATCCGTGAAATATTGCAAGTAGGCTTTCCCTGCCTTACTTTTTCGGCGGTTGCAATTTCATCAGTGACCTAAATGACGACAGACCACGTCACTTCGCTGTCCCTATCTGCCGACGCGACCTACGCAATAAGAACCCCCTAAAATGACTGACGCGACGGGGTCTTGGGGCGTGCATCGCTGCCCCAAGACCCACCCTGGTCCACTTCGATTGCAGTCTGCTATTTCCCACCTTGTCGTGGAACCGGCCAATCATCGGTTCGGAACGACGATGCTGGCAAGCCTTCCTGGTTGCTTAAATTGGGTGCGTCCGCGTTGCCCCAACCGAAACGCACTGCCACTGGCGTATCCACCTGCTCGCTGTGAACCACGACTGTGTCACCATCGATCGTCGCTTTGGCAGGAACAAAGTTTTGGTCATCACCGGCGATTGCAAAGTGGCTTAGCGCTTCGCCGTCGCGGCTGACCAGCCCCGAGCCGACATGGTCAAACGACAACCGAATTCTGTCGCCTTCGACTTTCATTGATTGATACTCGGGCCCCGAGTCGACGAGGTCCGATTTTCCGTAAGTCCGGCGGAGTGCTAACCGAGCCAAACGTTCGCCGACCGGCTTTTTCGGTTTCGGGTGAATGTTGGTCTCGTTACCAATGTCCATCGTCACCGCCATTCCCGTATTGGGGACCGACAACGTCATCGCTTGAGCTTCTCGCAACAGCGCTGCCGGGTACGGACTGGTTTTGTAGCTGAACGGAGCGATTTGGACAAAGTAAAAGGGAAAGTCACCGATGCCCCATTGTTCACGCCAATCACGAATCATTGCCGGAAACAGTTTTCGGTATTGATAGGGCCGTTCGACGTTGGATTCGCCTTGGTACCAGATCACGCCACGCATCGCCATCGGCATCAGCGGCTTGATCATGCTGTTGTACAGCACCGAGGGAAGCCGGTGATTGATCCCCTTGGGCTTTTTTTGGCTCCGTGATTGCAGTTCGCCGATCTCTTCGATCAATCCCGGGTAACTTGCCAGCGTTTCAGCAAACTCGGGGAATTCCGCTTGCAACTTTTTTTGACTTGTCCATGCTTCGGCGGATGAACCACCCCAGTTGGTTGAAATCAAACCGATGGGAATATCGAGTTCTTGATGCAATCGTGAACCAAAGAAATAGGCGACGGCACTAAAGTTGTATGCCGTCTGCGGATTACAAATTGACCACTTCGACTGAACATCCTGCTGTTCTTTGAAGGCGAGATTCTGCGGCACATCACAGAAGCGAATGTTGGGATAGTTGGCTTTGTCGACATCCTCTTTGAATTCATCCGGCCCAAACCCACGCATCTTCCACTGCATGTTGGATTGCCCCGAACAAATCCACACTTCGCCGACCAAGACATTTTCGAGTGTCACCGCTTGTTCGCCTGATTCGATTTGAATCTCATACGGCCCACCGGCGGCGGGCGTAGCGAGTGTGGTCTGCCAACGCCCCTGCGAATCCGCGGTCGCGAGGCTTGCGTTTCCATTCCAAGAGGGCGTGATCGAGACCTCGGCATTCGCCGCCGCTTTACCCCAGATCGCCGCGTCGGTCTCACGCTGCAGCACCATGTCGTCGGCAAAGATGCCGGCGAGTTTCAGTGTCGCGGCCTGCGGTTGCTCGGCCAGCAGCGAGCTGCCGGTGACGGCAATCAAAAGCCCACAAACAAGCCCCAACATCGGCAGGGCAAAGGGGAGAGCAAGAGAGAAGATCCGCGAAGCGGCGATACGGAATCGGTGACGAGAGCGTGAAAAGAGAGGGGTCATGGTCAGTCTATCCTGAGGGGGTCAAAAGTGATCTTTGTCAAAATGAGAGTTCCGTCTCGCTACCTACCGAGGCACATCATAGACAAAAATCGAAATCGTTTGACGCTGAAGGCAGACAACCATACCCAAGATCAAAGAAGTTGCCTTTTCTCGAAAGAGTGAAGGGGTGCCTGCCCCCCGATTACCTCAAGCCAGCCCCTGAGAAGGCTTCGCTAGGGTTAAGCCGCTAAGTGCGGTGCTCACCGCTCCGCAACCTTTACGATGACGAAAACAAGAGCGGCTGAAGCCTGGACTCCAACCGTCGGAGTGTAGGCTTCAGCCGATTCGATTCTTTGGCGGCGTTCAAAGGGACGAGCGAAAAAGGTGGCGAAGTTTTTTCTGCATCCATGTTTTTCAACATTCACGGCGTCACGGTCGCGGCCATATCCAGCCGTCCCTTCGGGACTCACACCGACCACGCCAATCGCAACGCAATCGTCGCCATCGCCGTTAGTTCATGGACCACTCAGGGGCAAAGCCCCGTTCATATGCTTAGCCCAGGCGAACAGCCTGAGGAACCGTCCGCTCCTCTTTTGTTGTGCCGGAGGTTTGCCTACGACCAACGATATGCTCACTGCGATGCGACGATGCTCGCCGGCGACGCTTTGGGGGTTGGGACCGAGTGTTGGTCTGTCGGGCCTGGACTGCCATTCGACGATACCGGAAAAAATTCCCCGGTATCGCCCCCGAGCCAGACTATATCAGTTAGGCGGATGTCGTCCAGCTGCAACCCAAAGGGCTCGAACACGCCGCTTTAAATCAAGAGGCACATATCGACTCACTGGCCGTTCGACTGATCTTGCTGTCGGAGAGTGTACTCGGCACGAGCTTTCAAGAGATTCAATTCGTCGATTTGTTCGATGATCGCATCCAGCTCTTTCAATTCTTCTGCAGCGAGCGTGCCGTCCGCATTACGTGCCAGTAGATCGTCCAATTTGGCGTGCATTTTGGGCGCGAGCACGGCATCGGCAAGCGCTTTGAGTCCAGCCGCACTGACATTCGGCAAGATATTGGTCTCGTTAGACATAAATGCACCTCGTCAGCACTGGATGTTTCACAGCGGAATCGTACCAAACCCGACGCCCGTAAATCCATACGAGATGCAAATGCTCAAGACCAATCGCTTTGCCAGCAAAACCGCTGAACGTTGCTTCCTCATGAACCTCGATCGCCCCGCCACGGAACGGCGTGATCGTATTTCCGTCACGGATTCCAAGGGGCCGGATCGAGGAACCAAGTACCGCCGCGCTGGCGTTAGTGTTGTGAGTTGTGAACAGCCGAAACAGCGTTCCCTCTGCCCCCGCCTACCAAGGCAAGAAAAGGGGAAGGGGGTTTAATGTCCGTCTCGTTCAGTGCGGTGGCGGTTGGACCGCTTCTGTTTTTGGCTTCTTCCTTGGCCGGCCTCGTGGTCGGACTGTAAACCAAATGCCATTTCGTTCGCAGGTTTCATCGATCCACTCTTGAGAACCAAAGGGGCGTCCGCGCGTGGTGCAGAGTCGGACAGCGTGAAAAAGTGCGCGTCATCTTCGACTTCGAAGCTCTTGAACGGCCCTTGGTAAAGATGCCCGTGGCCACGGGTGTGATGGTGCGCATGGTATCGAAGCGTGTGCGTGAAGGAGAGCCATCCGCACAGCCTGCCCATCGCGCTGTCTTTTCGCGGCCGTAGAACCAAGTGCCAATGGTTTGGCATTACGTAAAACAAAAAGAGATCCACGGGGTATTTCCCAAGGCCTTCACTGAGCGTTCTCAGAAACACTTCGTAGTCTTCAGGTTTGTGGAAGATCTCTTGCCGGTTGATGGCGTGAAAAGTCTTCCCCGCTTCATCCGGCCGCTTCGTCCTGGGCATCATCAAAAGCTCCCGCCGTGTGTCTCGGTCAGTCTTGAGCCAACCTACCCACTATCTGCTGCCATTAAAACCCTTTTCCCCTTTTCTCTTTCTGGTTGGGCTCGTGACGACCTTTTTTCTCGTTGACACCGCGCGCCCCGTGTTTGCGGGTTTGATGCCTGGAAAGATGGCAGTCGACATTGTGAATTGTTTACGTGGATACCGATGCTCTTACCCAACAAGACTGACGCTCCTACCTACCACGGTCCGGTGGATACGATCAGTACCAATGCTTCACATGCTGCATTTGCTGGAAATGTCGACCAGGCCCCACACATTCGGTTGCAATTGTTTGCGTCTCCCAGGTCTCGATGCGATGCTGGCCGCGTATACCCATTCACTTTCCAAAACCGATCGGTACGTTGACCGAAGCGCTGCCGCTATCCCTATTCGGAGAAACATCATGCCCAACGAGGCTGAAACGACATGCCCGTGTTGCCTAAAGCAGATGACAACGAGCGATGAAAGCTGTCCGACCTGCGGGTACAGCGATCGTGACGTTCATTTGCGACGATTACAGCTGGAAGGCGAAGCAGAGCGTCGCATCGAACGAGCCAGACTGCTAGGCAAACTGTTTCGATTCCTACGATGGACGCACCTATTTCGTTAGACGATCTTCGGTCGATGTCGCGTGGGGGACTCACCGAAAATCTCGTTCGGCGGTCGCCCGGACGATAGGTAGGCAGAAAGATTGGTGCGACAGAAAAATAAGACTGCCACGGCGATTCGCAGTTGGACCTAAACGCTCACGTCGTTTTCCATCTTTTATCCGTTCATTTTTTAACCTTTCGCTTCTTCTCAGCCACAACATGTCACCGCCGATTTAAATAACATCGCATTCTGCCTCTCCCATTTTCCTGCCCCCTCCATCTTCCTACCCAACCTTTGGTTGCCTGGAGTGCACCTTCCATCGCATCGCGAGCGTGATGCTGCGGGCGTCATGATTCGCATTCGCACAGTAGGCGACAATCACAATAGGGTGACACGGAAATTCGATTCGCCACCGATGAATCTTTCTGTCGCACCAATCTTTCTGTCCTCACTTGCGGCACCTAAAAACACCGAAGGTCGTGAACGGCGAGGGCGACTGTTGCGGAATAAACACTCCTGTAGTGTGCCGGACTCTCGGCGAATTCGGTTCGGCGATTGCTCGGACGATAGACAGAAAGATTGGTGCGACAGAAAAAGGAGGCTGCCACGGCGGCTCGCAGTTGGACCTAAACGCTCACGTCGTTTCCATCTTTTATCCGTTCATTTTTTAACCTTTCGCTTCTTCTCAGCCACAAGATGTCATCGCCGATTTAAATAACATCGCATTTTGCCTCTCCCATTTTCCTGCCCCCTCCATCTTCCTACCCAACCTTTGGTTGCCTGGAGTGCACCTTCCATCGCATCGCGAGCGTGATGCTGCGAGCGTCATGATTCGCATTCGGACAGTAGGCGACAATCACAATAGGGTGACACGGAAATTCGATTCGCCACCGATGAATCTTTCTGTCGCATCAATCTTTCTGTCCTCACTTGCGGCACCTAAAAACACCGAAGGTCGTGAACGGCGAGGGCGACTGTTGCGGAATAAACACTCCTGTGGTGTGCCGGACTCTCGGCGAATTCGGTTCGGCGATTGCTCGGACGATAGACAGAAAGATTGGTGCGACAGAAAAAGGAGCCTGCCATGGCGTTTCGCAGTTGGGCCTAAACGCTCACGTCGTTTTCCATCTTTTATCCGTTCATTTTTTAACCTTTCGCTTCTTCTCAGCCACAACATGTCATCGCCGATTTAAATAACATCGCATTCTGCCTCTCCCATTTCCCAGCCCTCTCCATCTTCCTACCCAACCTTTGGTTGCCTGGAGTGCACCTTCCATCGCATCGCGAGCGTGATGCTGCGAGCGTCATGATTCGCATTCGGACAGTAGGCGACAATCACAATAGGGTGACACGGAAATTCGATTCGCCACCGATGAATCTTTCTGTCGCACCAATCTTTCTGTCCTCACTTGCGGCACCTAAAAACACCGAAGGTCGTGAACGGCGAGGGCGACTGTTGCGGAATAAACACTCCTGTAGTGTGCCGGACTCTCGGCGAATTCGGTTCGGCGATTGCTCGGACGATAGACAGAAAGATTGGTGCGACAGAAAAATGAGACTGCCACGGCGATTCGTAGTTGGGGCTATTAAAGGGTTAAAGGGGAAGGGGGTTTAACGTGCGTCTTGTCAGTGCGGTGGCGGTTGGACCGCTTCTGTTTTTGGCTTCTTCCTTGGCCGGCCTCGTGGTCGGCCTCGTGGTCGGATTGTGAACCAAATGCCATTTCGTTCGCAGGTTTCTTCGATCCACTCTTGAGAACCAAAGGGGCGTCCGCGCGTGGTGCAGAGTCGGACGGCGTCCAGCTCGTCCTTCGTGAGCGCTGTGTTGCCCCGGCTTTTCCATCCGGGCGTAAAACCTTAAAACCCCCTTCCCCTTTTTTTTTCCCAGCCACGAAGTGGCGAGCTTCGCAATAGCCACAAAGTGGCGACAGGGTGTAGCCATGGGCGTCAGCCCATGGACCACGAACGCGTCGCACACCATTAGTCCCGAAGGGACGACAGGAGATCCCACGCCCGCCATTCATGCCGCCCCTTTCAGGGCTTTACAATCGTGTTCGCCCACGCATCCACGGGCTCTCGCCCGTGGCCACATCGTGCCGTCCCTTCGGGACTGACTGACCGCCACGAAGTCGCTGCTCCGAATTGACCGGGCCAAATAAAAAACGCCGCCTGAAACGTGATGTTTCCGACGGCGTTTTTTCAATAGCGGAGGACACGGGACTCGAACCCGCAGCCCCTTACGGGGTACCTCAGTTCCAATGAGGCCGCTCACCAATTCGCTTATCCTCCGAACTTGGCTTCGCTATTCTGTGCTGGATTGCGTTTCCTCGCAACTGGTGGTGTTTTCCAGACCAACGGATTGGTAATGTAAATCTAAAAAACCCAGTGGAGAATGACGGATGGATAACGCGGCAATCGCAGATGTGTTTGACGAAATGGCGGAACTGCTGGAATTCCGTGGCGAAAATCCATTCCGTATCCGGGCTTATCGCAACGGAGCTCAGGCGATCCGCGATCTCGACGAGCCGGTCGTGGCCATCATCAATGACCCCGATCGCAATCTCGCCGACATTTCGGGTATCGGCAAGACGATCAGTGAGAAAACACAGACACTGATCCAAACCGGCGGGTTACCCCAATTGGAAGAATTGCGCCAAGCGGTCCCCCCAGTTGTGATCCAAATGGCGAGGATCCCTGGATTGGGGGCCAAAAAAGCGATGAAATTACAAGAAGCTCTGGAAATTGAATCGCTCGACGACCTGAAACGCGCCTGTCAGGAGGAACGAATCCGCAAGGTCAAAGGATTTGGCCCCAAATCCGAAGAGACGATCCTGGACGGGCTGGCGATCGCCCAGCAGGCGGCCGAGCGAATTTATTGGTCCACCGGCGATGATTTGGCCACGACCATCGGCAACCACATGCAGTCGTGCGAGGGAATCGAGAAAATGAGCTGGGCAGGCAGCTACCGCCGCGGCCGTGAAACGATCGGCGACCTCGACTTGCTGGTCGTCGCCAAAGACCGCACCGCAGCGATGGACCACTTCGAAGCGTTTCCCCAGCGAAGCCAAACGATCGCGCGCGGCGATACCAAGATTTCAATTCGTGTCGCCAAAGCATTCCAAGTCGACATGCGTCTGGTCGAAGCAAACGAGTTTGGAGCGGCACTGCAGTACTTTACCGGTTCTCAGGCACACAACGTTCACATGCGGCGGATCGCCAAAGAACATGGACTGAAAGTGAACGAGTACGGCGTGTTCAAAACCGAAGACGACTCGCGAATCGCTGGTGAAACCGAAGAAGAGGTCTACAAGGCGATCGGATTGCCTTGGATTACGCCCGAGCTTCGCGAAGATCGCAACGAGTTCACCTGGGCTGAAAAAGGCGAACTGCCCGAGCTGATTGAAACATCCGACATCGTCGGCGACTTGCACATGCACACCAACGCGACCGATGGTACCGCAACGCTGCAAGAGATGGCCGACGCGGCGATCGCCCGAGGACTGAAGTACATCGCGATCACCGACCACAGCCAGCGTGTTTCGATGGCATTTGGATTGGATCCGAAACGACTTCGCGAACAATGGAAAGCGATCGATGCAATTCGCGATCAGTACGAAGGCCGGCTGGTAATCCTGAAAGGCATCGAGTGCGACATTCTCGAAAAAGGGGGAATGGATCTGCCGGACGATTGTTTGGCGGAAGCCGATTGGGTGCTGGCGAGCGTCCATTACGGCCAGAAACAACCACGCGACCAGATCACCGAACGGATTCTCGGCGCGATCGAAAATCCGCACGTCGACTGTATCGCGCATCTCACCGGACGGTTGATCAATCGTCGTCCGCCCTACGAAGTCGATATCGATGCGGTGATGACGGCAGCGAAAGCGAACGGGACGCTGATGGAGCTGAACGCGAACCCGGCGCGACTGGATCTGAATGATGTGCATTTGGCGGCCGCCAAACGGCACGGAATCCCGATCGTGATCAGCACCGATGCGCACTCAACCGAGGGGCTGGACGTGATGCGATTCGGCATCAAGCAAGCACGTCGCGGCGGTTTGACCAAAGACGACGTGGCGAATACGCGGCCTTGGGACGAGATGAAGAAATTAATGCGCTAAAGCGTTTGCGAGAATCGCGCAGGGGCGAGTTGTGATTGGCCGGTGATGGCCGAGCGAGCAAGGGAAGACACGCTGCAAGCGATGTTGCGCGGACGGCCCTCACCCGGACGAGGCCTAAAGCGCCCGTCCGACCTCTCCCGGGCTGCGCTCGGGAGAGGTGACTTGCAAACTGCCACCTCTCCCAAAACGAAGTTTTGGGAGAGGTCGAGCAGAGCCTTCAGCGAT
Source organism: Novipirellula caenicola (assembly GCF_039545035.1). Lineage (NCBI taxonomy): Bacteria > Pseudomonadati > Planctomycetota > Planctomycetia > Pirellulales > Pirellulaceae > Novipirellula > Novipirellula caenicola. Next base: position 94,374 of record NZ_BAABRO010000008.1, on the reverse strand, counting down.
GCTCGGGTGGGCGCCGAGCGAGCAAGTGGAGACGCACTACAAGCAAGGTTGCGCGGACGGCCCTCACCCGAACGAGGCCTAAAGGGCCCGTTCGACCTCTCCCGTGCTGCGCTCGGGAGAGGTGACTCGTATCGTCAACCATCTCTGCTGAATGCAGTATTGACGGCGAAACATGCTAGGTGAGCTGTACCAAGTCTTTGGACGCTAGTTTGCGATTGGCCTCGATCGCTTTCTGCTCGAGCTCGGGTGCAACCAGTTCGTAGTTGACGCTGCGTTGCCGTGCTTCGAACCCCAGCTCTTCGATCGAGGCGCGGATTTGATCGAGCGTCAAGAAGTGCACCGTGCCGGCTTCGGCGACCACGTTTTCTTCAAGCATCAAGCTGCCCATGTCGTTGGCGCCAAACAGCAACGCCAACTGGCCGACCTTCAGTCCTTGCGTGACCCAGCTGCTTTGAATGTTCGGTACGTTGTCGAGGAACAATCGCGATACCGCCAACGTTTTTAGGTACTCAAACGAGCCCTTGGGTGGGATGTGCGACAGTTCGGTATTGTCGGGCTGGAACGTCCAACAAATGAACGCGGTGAAACCACCCGTTTCGTCTTGCAGCTCGCGAACGCGGTGCAGATGCTCGATCCGTTCCTCCAGCGTTTCGACGTGTCCGAACATCATCGTACTGCTGCTGACGCCGCCCAGCTTGTGCCAGACTCGCATCACGTTTAACCAGTCATCGGTCATGACTTTGCCGCGAGTGATCTCGCTGCGAACGCGGTCGACCAAAATCTCAGCACCGCCGCCAGGGATACTGCCCAAACCGGCTGCCTTGAGCCGCTTGAGCACTTCTTCGATCGAAAGATTATTGACCTTCGTGAAATGGTGCAGCTCGGGTGGGCTGAAACCGTGAATGTTCACCTCGGGATAGGCACGTTTGATGTCGCCGAGCATCTCTTCATACCAATCCAACTTGTATTTCGGATGCAGTCCGCCTTGCAGCAAGATTTGGTTACCGCCCAGCGCGACGGTCTCTTCGATCTTTGCCAACAATTCGGCGCGAGGCAACACGTAGCCTTCGTCACTTTTCGGACCGCGATAGAACGCACAGAAATCACAAACCGCGGTGCAGACGTTGGTGTAGTTGATATTCCGGTCGATGTTGTAGGTCCGGTAGGGCTCGGGATGCATCCGCCGCGAGACCGCTTCGGCCGCCGCCCCCAAAGCAGCCAGGTCGTGGCTTTCGAGCAAACGCAGTCCTTCGGCCGAGGTCAACCGTTGGCCCTCGATGGCTTTGTCCAAAATGTCACGGATCGAATTATCAGCGGCAGGAGCGATCATGAGTTTTCAGTCGTCAAGGATTTCAAGGAGCTTGAGTTAGGACGTTTCAATGGGAAAGCTTGAATCAGGAACAAGGCCAAGCGAGACCGCACGGCGACGGAATTCGTCCAATGCAGTCCGTTCATCGGGGCCCAGCGTGTAATGCAGATTCTCAGCAAAATAACGGTATAGGTCTTCGTTGGTTAGCCCATGGGCGGCAGCTTCACACGCCGCGATCTCTTCGAGCGATGCGATGCCCTCGTCACGCGACGCTTCGAGCGCCGTCGCTAAATCGCCGACGTCCACCCCGGCACGTGCGACCCACATTGCAAACACAAAGGGTAATTCAGTCCATCGGCACCATCGATCACCCAAATCCCATATTTCTTGGTAACAGCGAGGGGCCGGATGCATTGCGCGATCGCCGATCATCAGCATTGCGTCGGCATCGATCGCCTCAGGCGTCTGTTCCATTGCAAAGGGAACAATCTCGGGCCGAATGCCGTGAATTTCCCACAGCAAAATTTGCAGCAGTGCGGCGCTCGTGCGACTGCCTTCGTCCAATGCCAATCGCTTGATTTCGGCGGCCGGAACGCGGCTGAGCAAACGAACACTCCACACCGGGCCTCGGCAACCGATCACGGCATCCGAAACAATGGTATGCGAGGGATCACGCAGGTACTCGACCGAGGGAATCAGGGCCACATCCAATTTGCCGGAGTGCAGATCATCCGCCAATCGGCTGGGCAAATTGAAGGACAATTCGCCACGATCCCCCAAACGCTCGCGTAATCCCCACACCAACGGCTTGGTATTCAGATACGAAACCGCACCAATGCGAAGCGGAGCGTTAGGCAGTGAAGATGTCATTGGATCTCTTATTTTGTCGATCAAGTTTTGTCGATCAAGGGAGTCATCGATCGCGTCAACGGCCGCGACCATCCCTTCCCAAACCTTTCGGAGTCCCGAAAACGGAACCGGAAAACGTCACGTGCCCAATCTTCAAACCGCAGTCAGCTGCGGCCTGTAACGCGAGCGAGACGGACAACCTACACGATTTGCTGCAATTCGTCCGCAGGGCATCCAACCGTGACACGAACGCCGCTCTTGGGGTGATGAAACGTGATCGATTCGGCATGCAGCATGATTCGCGTTTGATTCGTAGACTGCAGCCCCGCCGAGGCCCCCGCAACGGCGTTTTCAGAACCGTTCTCGCCATACAGCGAATCGCCCAGAATCGGATGGCCTCGCAGTGCCGATTGGATCCTCAGTTGATGCATCCGGCCGGTGTGGGGAAACAGCCGAACGAGCGTGCGATCGCGTTCACGGCAATAACGCACGACTTCGACGCGGGTTTCGGCGAACTTTGCCTCGGGATCGTTCTCGGCGGCACGCTCGGCTCGCGGCTGATCGGGGACCTTTCTTAGATAGTCCGTCCACAGCGGTTCGACGGGCTCGATTTTCCCCGCAACGACTGCCAAATACTGCTTATCGACCTTACGTGTGGCGAATTGTTCGGACAGCAGTTTGGCGACCCGTTTTCGTAGGGCAATCAGCACCACGCCGCTGACGGGTCGATCAAGCCGATGAACGACCGCGAAATAATCGCTACGATCGGAAAACTGGGTTCGTAAACGTGATTCGAGGCTATCGGCACCTGGGGGCGATTGCGTCGACAGTCCTGCTGGTTTTTCGACGGCCAACATCGATTCGCCGTCCCATAACACCTTGATCGCACTCTCACTCGTCATCCGCAAACATCATCCATCATCTTCGCAACGATCATGCGGTTCGCATCACCACGTTTGTCGTCTTACTTGATTGCATGATCGTGGTTGTCAACGGCTACGTTTGAACCGTCACGAGATCACACGAAACAACAGCGCAAAAAAAAACGAGAGATCCCGGCCACGACAATCACTGAAGTAAGTTGTTAAAACACATGATGTCGTGTCCAAATTACTTCAACAATCGATCGACGGATCTCTCGTACCCTTAATTTGTAAAGAGAGAATCGATCACGTCAAGATGAGTTGCGTTATTGGTGGCGAAATTCAGAGCTCGACCCACCGCCCTGATCAAACATTTCGATCACGAAGAATGATCCCAAACACATCGACTTGCCGCATTGCAACGGTCATCCTGTGGGCATGACGAACCGGTTGCCAAGCGACTCACCGCCTTCGAAACACACTCATGCTAACGACCATCCAGCCTGCCGATGACCACCATTATCACTTCATCACCGGTCGGCTTGCCGAGCATGCGGTGCGAGAGATTGCGGCATCGCTAGCGAAGGAATATTCGTTCACCTATTCGATCGGAGTGATGCCGATCACGGTGGCCGCTTTGATGACAACCAAATGGTTGCTGCGGCACTTGAATATCCCCGAATCGACGACTCATGTGATCGTACCGGGCTACTTGGAAACGGGTTACAACGAACTGCAAAACAGCGTAAAAACACCGGTAATTTGCGGCCCAAAAGACTGCCGCGACCTTCCCGAGGTGTTTGGTAAACCGCGTCCCAAAGTCGCTCCGAACGAGTACGACATTCAGATCATTGCCGAGATCAACCACGCGCCCCGCATGTCGATCGACAGCGTGCTGCGAACCGCAAAACAACTACATGAATCGGGGGCCGATGTGATCGATTTCGGCTGCGACCCCGCATCACGTTGCAACAACATCGGCGATTACATCGGCGTGTTGGTCGACGCCGGATTTAAAGTTTCAGTGGATACGTTCGACACTTGGGAAGCAACTGAAGCGATCAACCAAGGCGCATCGCTTGTGTTGTCAGTGAACTCAACGAACTGTCACGCAGCGAAAGATTGGGGCGCCGAAGTGGTGGTGATTCCAGACCAAGTTGACGATAAAAAAAGTTTTGAAAAAACGATCAATTATTTGGCGAGACATCACGTTTCAATGCGATTGGACCCCATTTTGGAACCGATCGGCACAGGGCTTGTTGCGAGTTTAATTCGCTATGCGGACACCCGCCGCGAGTATCCCGAACTTGAAATGATGATGGGGATTGGCAATTTGACAGAACTGACCGAAGTGGATTCGGCTGGCATCAACTTCTTGTTGCTTGGTATCTGTCAAGAACTCGGCATTCGCAGTGTGCTGACAACCGAGGTGATCAATTGGGCACGATCCTCGGTACGTGAATGCGCCGAAGCAAGAAAATTGGTTTACTACAGCATCAAAAATCGTGTGCCACCGAAGCACTTATCCAACGCATTGGTGCAACTACGTGATCCGAAACTTAAATCGTTTCCCGCCACCATGCTCCAATCGCTTGCCACGACACTGAAAGACAACAATTACCGCATCTATGCACAAGATGACACGATTCATTTGTTATCGGCGGGAATGCACTTACAACAATCCGATCCCTTCGAATTGTTTGACCAATTGCTGCAGCGTCCCGAATCAAGCAACGTCGATCCCGGCCATGCGTTTTATCTCGGTTACGAGATGGCCAAAGCATCGATTGCGTTGCAGTTAGGCAAACAATACGACCAAGACCAAGCATTGCGATGGGGAATGCTGACAAAGGAAGAAAATTTGCATCGAATCGAGCGAAAAAGCCGCCACCCGAAGCCATGATTTCAGGGTGATGGGAGGCGGCGTACTCCTATGTCGGGTGGTGCCGCCGACAGAATCGTTTCGGAGTGTTAAAATCGGGACTGTTGTTTGCTCTGATTCGCTTCTTTCACTTAGCCCACGTACCGATTTTGGTTCACCGCCATGCCGCGATCCCTTTGGTCCATGTCACGCTCCCCTCGCTTCGTTCACTCGCTTCGCTACAGCGTTTATTTGTCGTTCGCATTTCTAGCCGTTATCGCGCTGGGATGCAGCAATAGCGAGACGACCGATTCATCCGATGCCGCCGACGATGCAAAGTTGCCGTTTACGCAGCCGACCGATTCCGTTGGCGACGTCAACAGCGCAGGGGAGGGCAGGGCGGATGCGGCGGCAAACACCGACGATGCCCGTCAAACGCCACCGAGGTTGTCGGGTCCTGCTTCGGCGAGTCCATCATCCGCGGCGATGCCCGAGCACGCTCATTCGGATCATCCAGATCACGAGCACCCCAACGAGGTTAGCGGAGCTGCAACCGCTGGCGAAGTCATTCCAATGGGTGAAGCGATTCCGGCGGGCGAAGCCATACCAGCCGGCGCGGCACAGCCCGACGAATCGACTCCGAAATTGTTGACGATCGCCGATCCGGCAGCCAACGAAACCGCCGATCCAAAGCGACGTCAATTACGAGCGAACTTGACTCCCGATGAACTTCGTGAGTTCCTAGCGGGCGCTGATAGCGACATTCAAGCGATCGCAAGCGGCACATCGGGAATCCAAGATCCCAAAGAAGCCTTTGCAGAGATGCGACGAATTTCGCAAATGAAACTCGAAGCATCGCGACGTTTACAAAATCATGCGGATGCCAACGCCGAAGCTCGCAGCGATGGTGCTCGCGGCGAACTGCAGTCGCTTTCGCATCTTGCCGCATTAGGCGATTTGAAATCAGCACAGGAGCTCGAGAAACTTGCGACGACCAACCTTGATTCAGAGGATCAGGCTCTGGTCACCGACAGCCGATTGGTGTTGATTGGATTCGCAATCGAGTCGCTGCAAAACGGCGAAGCCGATGCACCGCAGCGGATTGTTCAGCAGGTCCGTGGCTTAGCGAATTCCGACGCATCTTCGGATATCCCTGCGATGATGGTGATGGGGCAAGCTCGCCAAGTGTTGTCTCAATTTGATCATAACGCCGAAGCCAAAGCGGTTCGCGATACCATCATCGAACTGTACGCCGATTCATCCGATCCTCAGATCGCAAAGATGGCGGCTCAATTGGCGGGCAGTGTTCAGTTTGACGAGATCGACCGATTGCTACAACAAGCGATCGTAGGCGAATCGATCGATACCGACCGATGGACCGCTGCCGTGGATGCGTTACTGACCGCGTCGCCGGACCTTCAAACGGTTCAGTACTTGGCAGGTGCCGCACTGCAATTCGAAGGGCTTAATCGACAAGACCTTGCCACCGCGACCTACAACAAGTTGCAGTCACAATTTTCCGATCCCAACACCGCAACGGGGCAAGAGGTGCAGTTGGCGATTCGCGCCCGCCAATCCCGCATCGACGCGATTGGAAAAACGTTTGATCCCGACTTAAAATCGATCGATGGCGGCGAGTTATCGATCGCGGATTATCGTGGCAAAATTGTCTTGATGCCGTTGTGGGCGATGGGGTTCCCGGAATCGTTACAGTTGATTCCTCATTTGCAAGAGCTTGAAGAACAATCGCCGGACGAGATCGCGATCGTCGGCGTGAACTTGGATCCCACCAACGCTCCGGTGGCGGAGTTCATGCGACAGAACAAGCTAAACTTCTCAAGCTATCGAGCCGAGTCGTCTGCCACCGCCGAAGTTCCCAACCAAGTTGCGGCCCGATTTGGCATGGTGTCGATGCCGTTCCTGGTGGTGCTCGACCAAGAGGGCCGCGTCGCATCGATTGACTACACGATCGGACAACTGCAACAAACCTTGAAACGGCTGCAGAATTAGCCCCTAAGCGAAAGTCAATATAGAAAAATACGTTTTACAAATCTTATCAAGCAATGATGGATTCGCAGCGTTCTGAACTACACTGGGTGATTCAATGAGAAGAGCTATCCGAATCCATTTTGTCGGAAGTCATCTTATGTTGAGGACCTGAGATGCAATTTATCGAACTAACCGGAAAAACATTATTGGAGGTCGTCAACGAAGGCGAAATCGATCTGAAACAGATGCATGAATCGGGCGTCAATGGCGATTCGATCTTACGAATCAACAAGTTCGGCGAGATCGAATTGCGATCGCGGAACGAGTGGCAATTGGTTGGCGGATTGATCGGCCATTTCGAAGACCGTTTGATCTCGTTAACGGGACTCGATTGGGCCGAGTGATTGTGGCTGCAACAACGCCACACGATCGACCCACGATTTCATTCGCGACGCACACAAACGACCACGGCGTCCCTGATCACACACATCGCCGCGGACCGCGTAACAATCCGGAAAAACACCTTCCGCAACAAGCAGCTCGACCATCGCTAAGCGAATCGATCCCGCCAACGACCATTTCATCGACGCCTGATCGGCGATGCGGCCGAGCGTCCGCAACCGCTCGTAGCCTAGATGTTCGATTGACGAGCGTCCGTCTTTAACGAACGTATCGACCAAGCAGCGACGAAACCCGCACTCTCCGGCCAATTGAAACACCTGTTCCGTCGGCAAGCATGATGCCGATTCGCTGTCGGCATAGGCGACGGCCACCAATTCAGTGTTCGGTCCGATGCACAGCGACGCCGATTTCCACAGCTGTTGCATCGCGGCGGACGTTTTGATTCCCGACGGCCCGATCTTGGCAAAATCAAACGCTCGGGGCAGCCGCGACACGACCGATTGCCACCCACCTTCGGCTTCACCGAGGGCAGCGGAAAGCCGCGGCCGCGAGGCGATCGAGGCGTCGCCCCCCCCCGGATCAACGCCGCGAGGCGGATTCGTTTCGGCTATCCGCAGTGCGGCCGAGTGCCAGACCGCGGGGTCCACCGGCGCTAGCGGACCTTGGCGTGGCTCTTTGAAGTCGATGATCCCCACTCCTGCGGCAAGCGTCTCTTCAAACTCACCATCGTCCCTCACACTGACTAGCAGATCCGTCACAGAACCACACTTTCGTTTTTAACAGACACAGAAACTATCGCAATTGCAGCATAAACCGGATAGGCGATAGCAACCAAAGGGGGTAAAGTCGACACTCTGAAACATTATCCATCTCTTGCCGTCCCTCAACATTCAAAGCCAAGTTTTGAAGTACGAGTCCATCAACAATCACGCGGAGCTCGAAGTTCTCTGTGAAGAGATCGCCAAATGCCGTTTCATCGGATTTGATACCGAGTTTGTATCCGAAGATAGCTACCGTCCAGAACTGTGCTTGATCCAGGTCGCTTTTGGGGACCGTTTGGCGATCATCGATCCCTATCGGGTGGAAACCACCGACCCATTTTGGGAAGTGCTTTCCCAACCAGGGCGCGTTGTGATCGCACACGCGGCACGCGAAGAGATTCGTTTTTGCTATCGCTTTTCCGGAAAACCGATCGCGGGTCTGTTTGATACACAGCTTGCCGCCGGCTTCGTGGGGATGGAGTACCCCGCATCGCTAGCAACGCTGGTGCAGCGATTGGTGGGCAAGTCGCTACCGAAAGGCGAAACGCGAACCAATTGGCGGCATCGCCCGTTGAGCAGGGATCAGATCACCTACGCGCTGCACGACGTGGTCGATCTGGAAAAGATGTACCACCAACTCAATACGATGGTCTGTGATTTGAACCGGGAAACGTGGGTTGCCGAAGAAACGGCCAACCTGCAGCAAAAGGTCATCGACGCAGAGACTCGCGAAAATTGGCATCGTGTCAGCGGTTCGTCGGGGCTAAACCCTCGGCAATTGGAAACCGTTCGCCAATTGTGGTTGTGGCGTGAAGACCGTGCTCGCGAAACCGACCGAATTCCACGTCGTGTGATGCGAGATGATTTGCTGGTCGAATTGGCCAAAAAAGCCTCGACGAACATCGACAAGATCCGCAGTATCCGCGGTCTCGAGCGACGTGGGTATACCGGCCAATACGAAGCGATTGCCGAAGCGATCCGCGTCGCGTTGGACACGCCGGACGAGGATCTGCCGCGTCGGCCGCGTGGCACGCGGCGTTCGGTTTCACCGATGTTAAGCCAATTTCTATCGACGTCGATCGCTTGCATCAGCCGGCAACACAAACTCGCCCCGCCGATCGTCGGCAACGCGGACGATGTTCGCGAGCTATTGGGTTACGAATTGGAACATCGCAAAAACGATCCCGAGCCATCGCTGCTGAAGGGATGGCGAGGCGACATTGTCGGCAAATCGTTCCGCAAACTTCTGGCCGGTGAACTTGCGATTCGCGTTGCGGATGTCAGCGAAACGCAACCCCTCGAATTCATCGAAGTCAAAGAATAGCCGCAGCGGCCATGCGGCTACGGCAGCGGTCGCGTGCGACCGTCGGCGCGAGCTTTCTCCAACGCAGCGGACAATCGCTGGACGATTTCGGGATGTCCGCTGGCCAAGTTCTTGGTTTCCCCTTTGTCCTCGGACAAATCAAACAGCTCATGGACTTTGGCCCCTCCGCTGGTCGATGCAATCATCTTCCAATCGCCTGAACGAATCGCAATCGCATTGTCTTTCGTGTCACCTTGAACAAAGGCGATCTCACGAAGTGGTGTCTTGGGATCGGTCCCAAGCAGCGTGGGAACGAGGCTAAAGGAATCTTCGCCCGCATCCTCAGGCAGTTCGACGTCGAGGATCTCGGCCAGCGTAGCCATCATGTCGGTCAAACAAACCAACTGGGTCGATTCGGATTGAGGTGTGATTTTTCCTGGCCACCGCACGATAAAGGGAACCCGGTGGCCGCCTTCGTACGGCGATCCTTTTCCATCATGCCATGGCCCGTTGGTGAGGTGCCCCAGTTCTCGAGCCTCCTGTTTAGCCGTTTTGAACCGCTCGCGGATATTGTGCGAATCCACCGCCAAATTCAGCTCGACGTTTTGCGTGCCCTTGAAATCTTTTGGACTGTTGCCGTTGTCACTGGTAAAGACAAACAGCGTGTTCTCAGCGATTCCCAACGCGTCCAACGTGTCGATGATTTCGCCCACATGCGAATCGAGCTCTTGCACGTAATCGCCAAGCAGCCCCGCTTGGCTTGTCCCGCGAAACGCCGCCGCCGGGGTCACATGCGTGTGCGGCGCACAGGGGGTAAAGTAAAGAAAGAACGGCTGGTCCGCGTTCTCTCGGATGAACTCGATTGCCTTCGCCGTCAAATCGGAATCGACTTGGTCTTCCACTCGTGGTTTTGCCAGTCCCGAGGGAAACGCTTGCCCGTCAACGACGCGTAACTTTTCGCCGGGAACCAAACCGACAAAGTCGTGATTTTCGACGAACGCACGGTATTGGTCATTGTGATTGGTGGGAACGCCAAAGTGATAGGTAAACCCGGCTTCCAACGGCCCGGGGCTCAGCGGATATTCCCAGTTCCGCCCATAGCCAAGATGCCACTTGCCTATCGCGGCAGAACGGTAGCCCTGCGATTTGACCAGCGAGGCGAGTGTCATCCGCCCGGACTCGAGCCGATAACCATTGCCCTTACGATGAAGTCGCCATGGCAACCGTCCTGTCATTAACCCATAACGCGATGGCGAGCAAACCGAAGCGGCGGCGTGAGCATCGCTGAACATCATGCCTTGGCTTGCCAACGCATCAATATTCGGCGTCTGGATCTTGGTTGCACCGTAACAACTGATGTCACCATAGCCGAGGTCGTCCGCCATCATGATGACAATGTTGGGACGCTGCTGGGCAAACGCCGTCGAACCACCGAACAGGGCCGTCGAACCGAACAACAGTAACAGCAACGTGAGCAGCCGAAGATTTGATTGCATGAGTCTCTCAATCGTGTGGGGAAGCGATTTCGCCGAAACCAAATGAAAAGCGTCAGGAAATTTGGTACTGGTAATTATGATACCGAGCAATCCAAAGCGTAAGCCTGTTTTTCACGCTCGATTCATTCGCAGTGATATGCCGCTGGGGTTCCCCGAGACGATTGGCGATGCCGTTTAGATGAGTGGCAGACCGTTTAGAAGGGTGGCAGGCCGAGTGCTGGCTCGCCGCAGTGCCACGACGACGCGAGCTCGGCATCCAAGAGACGGCTCATCGAGCCAGCCGCTTCGGCCAATACCGCGAGGCATCGACGAGTAGCCACGTTGACCAGAAGAAGGTGGTGCTTTTGCATTGGCGTGGCAACCATTCACGCTTGTCCACGCTCAGACGAGCGTCGCAACAAAACAATTGGCCACAAAAACCGTTGCCGGTTACAGCGGGGAGTGGATCTTTTACAAGATCCACTCCGCTCGCTGCTTGTTCGGCATCGGTTCGTCCCCGACGTCTTTAGCGGCTTTGCACGTCGCTGCTGCGGCGGCTCACGCGGTCGCTTTGAGGACTCATGTAGTGAGTCGCCTCTTCCGCCACCAAGACGGTGTCACCCGAGCGGACTTCGGTGCGGAAGCGATGGTGCCCCGCACGATCCGCCTTGGCGACGACTCGCAAGTGAACCTCTTGACCAGCCCCGATGCGAGGGATTGGATCAAACAAGACTTGACCGGTCAGCAGCTCGCCGCTTTGGCCTTCGATCTTGTTCGGTTCGATTCCGTGACTGAATTGGGCCAGAGCACGAATGTCGGTCGCTTCTTTGCTGCCGCGGTTTCGCACAATGATTTCATAGGTCACATCCGCACCGATCGGAGCCGGGGCAGGGGGGTCGTTGATCGTCAACACAAGGTCAGCAATCGATTCGACGCGAGTTGCCAACGCGACGCCGGTTTGGCCAGCGGCCGAGCCTTTGCAATCGAAGATGAAACGTTGGTCACCGGTAGCGGTCATGCTGCAGCGGAATTGATAGTTGCGAGTCGCCCCCGGTGCTAGTGCATTGATTTGCCACTTCAGAGTACCGTGCTGCAACTGAGCTTCCTCGAGGCCGCCCAGGTACTTCACACCGCCGGGCAATTGCAGTGTCGCAACGATTCGTTCGCTGGTGGCCGAACCGGTGTTTTGGACCTGAAGGTTGTAAAGCGAATCAGTGTTCTGGTACTTCAGCTCAGGGCCGGTCAATACCGCTTCGAGCTTGGCCGAGGCCACGCGGATCGTCTTCTCGGCTTCGGCACGAAGATCGAGGTCGCCCGATGCCATCCCGTGGATTTTCAGATCGACGAGGTCTTGAGCAGTCAACTCAACTTCGAATTGAGCCTCTTTACCTGCGGGAATGTCACCGATCCGCTGGGTTTGCGGCGTGGCTGAGTTGGGCGACAACGTGAAGACCACGTTGGGTGCGGTTCCATCGCCGGGATTCAAAACGCGAACCGTGTAAGTTTGCGATTGACCGTAGATCACTTCCTCAGGTCCTTCGATCGTCAGATCCAAGCGAGGTTCTTGCACCTTGACCGTCGCGGTCGCGTGCTGAGGCGTCATTGTCCAATCGACGTCCAACGCATGGGTGCCGCTTCGCTCGGCTCGCAATCGCACGAACATTCGCTCGACCGATCCTGCGGGCAGCGAGTCAATTGTCCATACCAAACGCTCCGAGTTGCCTTGGGTTTGATTTTCGATGTGCCCCTGTGAGGCGTTGTGTCCGTGGATTTCGGCCCAGTCAGGAATCACCGCACGCACCAACACGCCTTGGGCATCAATCGACCCTCGGTTTTCCACACGAATTTCGTATTGCTGAGTTTGGCGGATCATGATTTCACCCGGGCCAAACGTCACCACTCGAATACCAGGCAATTCCGAAGCGGTCGAATTTTGTCCCGGCATGAGTGCTCGTTGCGAATCCAGTCGGTCCGATTGGACTGCGCCCGATCGCATCGAATTGGTTCGCTGTGAATCGTAACGTGGTTGCGCGAAGTTGTCGCCCGAGTAGTTACCGGTCGCCGAATTTGCGTTGCCGCCGTAGTTATCCATATCGTGTAGCCGCGTGGGCTTGGTCACCGAGCTTGACGATGCATCCGCCACATCGGAAACACCGACGGGTTGGCCATAGGTAACCATTTTCTCGGTGCGGACATTGAAGCCATCGTCGTGGTTGGTCGACGCAGCGGTATTGCCATCGGGTTGCCCGGCAAGCCCGGAACCGATCGGAGCCATGATTTGGCTGGCGGCCGCGGCGTCGCTTTGCGATGGCACCAATTGGCTCGGTCCAAATGCACTGACCGGAGGCCCGGCGCGATGCGAGATCGCTTGTGCCGACGGCGTGGGTGCCAGTTGACGGTCCGGAGCAGGCAGTGTCGATGCCGGCGATGCCGCCGCCATGTTTGGTGTTTGGTAGGTGGCCGAAGGATTCGGAACCGCAGCAACCGAAGCGGAAGGTGCCGGCGTAGCCGCAGGCAATCCCAACGATGCTGGTGCCGATCCAGGAGCCGACGGATCCACAGCCGGGCTTGGTGTTGCTGCAACAGCCGCAGCAGGAGCCGGGGTAGCTGCAGGTGTGTTGGCCGGAGCAGGCATGTTTGCCGGAGCAGGTGCGGTTGTCTGTGCAGGGACAGGTGCGGTTGCCGCTACCTGAGGTTTGGCGGGTTCCGCTTTTGCCGTTTCCGCTTTGGCGACTTGTGGCTTGGGCAATTCAACCGAAGGGGTGGGTCCCGTTTTAGCTGCGACGTTGGCTGACGCGCCCGCACCGCTGCCACGACGTGAACTGGAGCCCGATTGACTGCTCGTTGAACCGTTTGACTTCGCGTTTGCAGCCACCTTGGTCTCGGCGTCTGATGACGATGATTCGATTTCGCGGCGAACCACTTTAGGCACAAGTTCCGGCGTGGGCTTGGTAGCCGGCGCGGTCGATGCTGTTGCAGACGAGCTGGCCGATTTCGACGAGCTGGCCGATTTCGCAGGTACAGGGATCTCCGCAGGATCGAGCGGGTCCAACGAACGACGTCCGCTGCGGCGGCTACTGGTTTCGCTCGACAACGCGTTCGCGTCGTGATTCGTACGGCTGTAGGTTTCGCGAGGGATCACGCGGGCGGCTGTGGGACGCGACGTTGCCGGACGCAAAACCGAAGCGTCGCTTTGATTGCGATCCACCAACACCGAATCCGATGGCGGCGTCGGCACACGTGATGCGGTTTTGCTGGACACGGGATCAGCCTTCAGCGGTGCTGGGGCACGGCCGCGAATGACACGCGCCGAGCTGCCTTGGTTGGGATCCCGAATCGGAGTACGAGTGTCGGCTTCCGGGGTGGAGGTACCGCGGTGATACGGAATGCCGCTCCAATCCGCGGGCGCTCGATCGGCAGTGGACTGAGTCGACGACCTTGCCTGCGGCTGCGAAGTCGACGTCGACGTCGACGTCGAGTTGGAACCAGAAGATCGGCCGAACAATCCGCTGAGGATTCCTCGCGATTGGTGGTTGCCCTGGATTTGGTGATGCGCGTTGTTGGCAGCAAGCGAATACAGCAGATTCGGTGCGGTTTTTGGCGCCGGAGTCTGGTTTGTTTTCAGATCGGCGACCTGAGCGATCTTTCCACTTTGCCCCGTCGAATCGAACGCCGCCTGAGTCGCAGTCGGGCTCTCCCCCATCGCTGCGGAGGACATCAAACAGGCAAATGGGATGGCGAATAGCTTCGAAGCCACTAGCATTTTGCGATTGCCGCGCATGCCTACATCTCACGATTTTAGAAAGGAAATTGGATCTTTGGATTCATCGTCCTTTCCGGCCAGCACGGTCCAATAAAATTTGACGGTTATGCCGATTTTGGGTGGTGGATTTCGCCAGTAAGCCGCCCCTCAATGCTGTCAGGGTGACCTGCTGCGAACTTCAGTTGCGTTTCGCCGCGGCACAAGGGCACCTAAACGCCTGATTTGCCAAGCGTTACAATTCCGTCTGGCCCAACCCACTCTATCTCTGTGCCGTTCCCGAACCCGCGAAAAAGAATCACGACATGAGTCGACGCGAAAAAATCGAAGCCATGCTAGCTGACGAGCCCAACGACACGTTTTTGCGTTACAGCTTGGCGATGGAGCACAAAAGCGAAGGTAACTTTGCCGAAAGCCTGCGGCGACTCGAAGAGCTGACGCACGACGATCCCCCCTACGTGCCGGCGTTTTTTATGGCGGGACAGATCCTGGCCGACCTCGCCATGGAAGACCCGACGCGTTTGGACGAGTCACGAAAATTTTTGCGTGATGGCATCGACCAAGCTCGCAGCCAGGGCGATGCGCATGCCGCAGCAGAAATGAGTGAATTGCTAGCGTCACTGGGTGAGCGTGGCGAATTGTAGAAGGGCAGGGTAGACGAACAGCGACGCTCGCCCCAGGGTGGAGTGGCTCGACGCCACTCCACCCTCTGGTGACGGTAGCTACACCGAAGCTCTGCAGCCGGAAAAAGATGGGGCTGCAAATATTTTTTTCTTCTTTTCCCGTGATCCCATAACCGTAGGCGATTCCGATGGCGGCTGACCAAAGCCATGCAATTGTTCTGCGGACAACGGAATTTAGCGAGACAAGTCTCGTCGTGACGCTATTCACCCGCGACTTTGGGCGGTTATCGGCGATCGCCAAAGGGGCTCGACGGCCTAAAGGCCCCTTCGAAGGTTCGCTTGACCTGTTGGCCGTTTGTCGTGTAGTCGTTCATCGTAAGAGTAGCGATGCGCTCGATTTGTTGACCGAAGCGAAACTGCATCGTCGTTTTCGCGGGGCCGATCGTTCGCTCGCTCGCGTTTACGCTGGCTACTACGTCGCTGAAATATTGCGACTGATGACCGATGACCACGACCCTCATGTTGATGTTTACGATTTGACGATTTCCGTGTTGAACCAGATCGATGGCGTTGGCGATGTTGCCTCGACCATTCTCTTTTACGAAGCGCAGATGCTTCGATTGCTTGGCCATGCGCCGGGAATCGATCGCTGTACGGACTGCGGAAAAGAGATGTCGACGACGGCATCGCGGATCCCGTTTGCCTTGGCAACCGGCGGGATCGTCTGTTCAAACTGTGCCCCACGCCAGCATCAATTGATTTCCGTTCGCAACGTGGTGATTGAGCAACTACGGAACTTGGTTGATTCCAAAACGTCGCTGCCAACCTTGGTTTCCGCCCACGTTTATGGGGAGCTAAGAGCCGTGATGAGCCGATACATACAAACGATCGTGGGCAGAGTGCCCCGAACGCAGTACTTGCTGCCGCAGTCGGTGCAAACCGAGTCCCTGCCGTCTGCCTCGAATCCTACGGAACCGACCGCATGAAGCGATACGACCAAACCATGCAACGATTGCTACCAAAATCGATCCGACAATGGATTCCAAGCGTGCAGCGGATTGCCCCGCTTCACACGATGCCTCGCGCCGTCGGTACGACTCGCTGGGTTGCCTCCGCGATCGCGGTTTGCACGCTAGGCGTTACGACGGGATGCCAATCGTTTTCAAGACCGCCCAGTTTATTTCCATCCGATTCGTCGCTGTACGACGTGTCCGAGGACGAGGGCGTTCGGCACGCGTCCGACACGAACTCCTTTGGCGACATCGCTCGCAAGAATACAACCCGCGTGGTGAACTTTGTCACCATGCGAGAACAAGAGAACGTGGTCAAGGCAAAAGAACTTTACAAGCAAGGCGACACCGTGTTCCGCCAAGCCGGGGCGATGAACGACGAAGAAGCCAAGGCCACGTTCCACAAGGCCGCCAAATTTTTTCGCCGTGCCAACGAGGCCTCGCCAGGGACTGCGTTGCAGCAAGACGCGATGTTCATGCAGGCCGAAAGCTTGTTTTTCGCCGATCGTTTGAACGAGGCGAGCGAAGTTTACACCGAGCTGCAGAAAACCTATCCACGCAATCGTCACAACGACCGCATCACCGCGCGATTGTTCAGCATCTCGCGGTACTGGATCGACACCGAAAAAGCGACAGAGGACAAGTGGAAGTTCTTGAACTTGACCGACCACAAACGTCCGCTCACCGACGCGGACGGTCATGCCATCCGCGTGCTCGATCAAATTCGCTACGACGACCCGACCGGCAGATTGGCGGACGATGCGACCATGGCTGCCGCTGCGGAACACATCCGCCAAGGCAAGTTTGAAAAGGCTGACGAATTTCTAACCGACTTGCGAGAAACCTACACCGATAGCGAGCATCTATTCCTCGCTCACCTGTTAGGCATCCGCTGCAAATTAGAAATGTACGCGGGACCGGAGTACAGCGGTTTGGTGCTGGATGAGGCCGACAAGATTGTCGAGCAAACTCACACCCGGTTCCCTGACAAACTACGCGATGAAAAGTATTCGGATATCCTTGCTCGCGCTGCCGCCGAGATTTCCTTTCACCGCGCCGAGCGATTGGCGACGCGAGCTAAGTTTCGCGAAAACAAAAAAGAGTATGGCGCGGCACGTTATTACTACAACGAATTGCTGAAGCTGCACCAAGACACTCCGCATGCCGAGACCGCTCGCACGCGATTGGCTGCGATCGAAAAACTGCCGGACGTGCCGACTCCGCAGCTCGCTTGGCTGACGACCGTGTTCCCCGACTCTAAAGCCACCACCCCGCTTGAAACGACCTTTGACAACGGCGAAGAGCGTCCGGAAACCGATAGCCCCACCATGCTAAGGTAAACGACGGCTGTGAATGGAATCGTCAAATCTATCGACGCGATTGTTCGCAGCACTTTGTTGCTAACCATTTCGCTATCGTTCGTCGGCGGATGTTCGCTGTATCAGTACGGCCCCTCGTCGCTGTATCGATCGGATATTCGCACGGTGCATGTCCCGATCGTTCGTAACGAAACGTTCCGTCACGATCTAGGACCGCGATTGTCATTGGCCATCGTGACCGAGATCGAAAGTCGCACGCCATTTAAAGTCGTCTCGGACCCGGCAGCCGACAGCACACTGTTGGTGGTCTTGACCAGCGAAAACAAAAATGTGCTGACCGAAACCAGTTCGGATGACCCTCGTGCACTCGATGCCACGCTGACCGCACGAGCGGATTGGGTCAGCCGCCGAGGTGAGAAACTGTTCCAAAACACCGTGACCCCGCAAAGCGGTTCGGTGATCTCGTTCAGCCAAGACTCGCGATTTGTCCCCGAAGCGGGCCAGTCGATTGATACCGCGATGCAGGCGACAATCGAGAAACTTGCTCAGCGAATTGTTTCTCAGATGGAACTTCGTTGGTAAGGCGATCCGTTGTAGAATGCTGCGACGTTCCATCGACGAACGCAATGCACGCATCTTCCGCACACGTGATGGCAATCTCAAAGTTCATGTCGGCAACGGACTCGGGCTCAGATAAAGGCCCCAATCAGACAACGGACCCGCGGTCCCATATCGATCGCTGCGATCACTGGGACATTGGTGCACGGCAGCTCCGTTTCGGCCGCATTCCATTGGTGATGGGGATTTTGAACGTCACTCCCGACAGTTTTTCTGACGGAGGACGACATCAATGTGTTGACGTTGCCGTCGACGTGGCGCTGCAGATGCAGTCCGACGGGGCCGCGATCATTGATATTGGTGGCGAAAGCACACGCCCCTACAGCGACGCGGTCGATTGCCAAGAAGAGATCACGCGTGTGATCCCGGTGATCGAGAAACTAAAATCATCGGGGCAGCTCACGATCCCGATCAGCATTGATACGTCCAAGGCCGAAGTGGCCCGTCGGGCGCTGGATGCCGGTGCCGAGATCATCAACGACGTGACGGGACTCGAAGGCGATCCGGCGATGGCCGCGATTGCGAGCGAACGCGGGGTCGGGGTCTGCGTGATGCACATGCAGGGCACCCCACAAACGATGCAGAACGATCCAAGCTACGACGATGTCGTCGGCGAAATCGAAGCCTACCTTCGCGAGCGTCTGCGTTGGTGCGAGCGGAGCGGAATCCGCCGCGACCGAGTGTGTTTGGATCCTGGGATCGGTTTCGGCAAGACACACGAGCACAACTTGATGCTGCTGCGTGCAACCCGTCGATTCGTCCAACTCGGTTCGCCGTTATTGATCGGGCATTCACGCAAAGGTTTCATCGGACATCGGATCGGCGACAAAAATGCCGACCGTACCGCAGGCACGCTAGGAGTTTCCTTAGCGATGGCAGTAGCGGGAGCGCAAGTGATCCGCGTGCACGACGTCAAACCAACCGTGGATGCCCTGATGCTTTTCGAAGCCTCGGGCGGCCTCGATTAACGCTTTTGTGACGGAGTCACTTTGTCGCGTTGGGGCTCACGATTTTTCTCGCTCGCAGCCGAGTCGGCTTTCGTCGAGGACGACGTCGGCCCGGTGACGAACAAGTGGCATGTATCGACCGTTCCGTTGGCACTGACCTGAAACGTATCCTTCAAGCCGTGAACGGTTTGAACGGTGTAGGTTGATAGATTAATCATCTTCGGTTCCCCTGCTGCCCAGCGCAGAATGACGTTTAGTACTTTAGAAGTATTCGCCTTTTTCCTACGAAGTCTCCGAACAAACTGACACCGAATTGTCAGAAGTAAGACTCTAGGAATCAGTTTATCACGAATGATCCGAATAGTCGCATCAAAACCCGGTCCGTGGCAATGTGGAAATCCAAAGCCAATGGAGTACAATCACCCGCAAAGCCCCGCCATGGTCGCCACAGCAAACACAAGGTGACGTGGTGGGGTTATAATTGTTTCGACCCTGGCGTTCCGAAAACTTTCCTAATTCCGGGGAAACAGAAAAGACTTGCTCGATTGCTAGAAAATCGACATCGCTGATCCAATTTTGTTGATGTCCATTCATACAAAACATCGGCGGGCAAAACATCAGCGGACTCGAGATCTGAATTTAACCATACACCCTGTCCCCCTACCATTGCGAAACGGCTTGCTCATGCACCCCCACCACTTGACTCGTATCGTGCTGATCGGCGTCAGCATCTTGGCGGCCCTGACGAGAACACAACATGCTGAGGCGGAGCCGACGCGGCCCAACATTCTATGGATTACGAGTGAAGACAACGGACCGCACCTGGGGTGTTACGGCGACACCTACGCCGACACGCCTCACCTTGATGCGTTGGCGTCCAAGTCGCTGCGGTTTCGCCACTGCTGGTCCAACGCGCCGGTCTGCGCCCCAGCCCGCACGACCATCATTTCAGGGATGCATGCCACCAGTCTCGGTGGACACCATATGCGAAGCGGAGTTCGCTTACCCGACGACATGAAGCTGTACCCGCAACTGCTTCGCGAGGCGGGTTATTACTGCACCAACCACGCCAAAACCGATTACAACTTTGCTAACGGAGACGCGGGTTGGCAAAAGGGGAGTGGCAAATCGCCTTGGCGAAATCGCCCGTCCGATACAACGCCGTTTATGTCGGTGATCAATTTTACGATCAGCCACGAAAGCCAGATTCGCAAGCGTCCGCACACGTTGGTCCACGACCCTGCCAAGGCGCCGCTGCCGAAATACCATCCCGATACACCTGAGTCGCGTCATGACTGGGCTCAGTACTACGACAAGGTAACCGAGATGGACAAGATGGTTGGCGGTGTGCTGCAAGACCTGGAAAAGGATGGGCTCGCCGATTCGACGATCATTTTTTATTACGGTGACCACGGCAGCGGAATGCCGCGTAGCAAACGATGGCCCTTCGATTCAGGTTTGCGTGTACCGTTGTTGGTCCATGTGCCTGAACAATTTCGTTCGCTTGCCCCCAAGCATTATGCCCCCGGTGGCGAGTCGACTCAGTTGGTCTCGTTCGTCGATCTCGCCCCGACCGTGATCAGTTTGGCGGGAGTCAAACCGCCGTCGAACATGCAAGGCGTTCCGTTCGCAGGCGAGTTTGCGGGTGCTGAAAAACCGTATTTGTTCGGATGGCGTGGGCGAATGGACGAGCGAATCGACATGGTCCGCAGTTGTACCGATGGTCGTTACGTTTACATGCGACATTTCTATCCCGATCGCCCTTACTTGAAACACGTTGACTACATGTTCCAAACGCCCACGACGCGGGTTTGGAAACAGATGTTCGACGAAGGCAAATTGAACGAGGATCAAGCAAAGTTCTGGCAGCCAAAACCGGTCGAAGAATTGTTTGATTTGCAAAGTGATCCCGATGAAGTCAAAAACCTTGCGGACGACGCAGCGCACGCGGATCGCGTTAGCATGATGCGTGATGCGGTTCATCGCTGGATGGTGGAAACTGGCGATCTGGGGTTGTTCCCCGAGGCCGAGATGCACCGCGTTGTCGCCGAGGATGAATCGCCTCGCGAATATGCCTTGAATCATCCTGAACTGATGACGCGACTCGCACAAACCGCCCTCGATTCAACCGATGTCCACAGTGACTTGAGCACTGAAAAAATGATCGAGCTAGCGTCCGACGAGGATGCGGTGATTCGCTTTTGGGCTGTCCGCGGTTTAGGACTTCGCCACGCCGACACCCCGGCTGCGACCGAGGCCGTTCAACGAGCGATGAACGATGAATCGCCCAGCGTCGCGATCGCCGCGTGTGAAGCAATCCAGGTCATTGGAGGCAAAGCGGACCAGCAAGCGGCAACCGAGCGACTACTGGAGCTTGCCAATGTGGAAAGGGTAGGGCATTTCGCCGCCATCGAAGCGTTGAACGTAATCGACATGGGAGCTCCGCTTGATGCGAAGCTGAAAAAGCAGATCGCAGCGTTGCCACGATCTTTGAAAAAGCCACCTCCACGCGTTGGCAAGTACGTCGGCCGATTGATCGACGACATGAGCGTGGCAACGCCATAGTGGGTTTACTCGCGTCATCGGGCGGTGGGCCGCACCGCCCGATGACATCAGCTTTCGGCATCACCGAGTGGCGTTTTTAGCGGTGCGGCGCCGCCAAGGTCGATTGCGCGGGTCCACTTTGGACTCTGGGTCGACAGATCGCGACGAACTCGCGACGATAACAGGCAGACGTTTTCATTAGTTGCTTGTTTGTGTTGAGATTGTTTGATGGAAATCTTAGGCGGTCCTTACTTCAGCGTTGCCGGTGCGGGCGAATCGCATGGTCCTGCCGTGACGACCATCGTGTTCGGCTGCCCTCCGGGCCAGATGATTCGCCGCGCCGATGTCCAAAAATACCTCGACCGGCGACGTCCCGGCGGAAACAAGCACGGGACGCCTCGCAACGAAAAAGACAAGGTCGTTTTCTTGTCGGGACTTTTCCAAAACGACACCGACCAATTGCTGGGCGGCGGCAAGGTCACGGTTCAACTCGATGGCGATTCCTTTGAAAGCGAAGCGTACGAGCAGGGCTACACCACCGGCGAACCGATCGCCGCAATGGTGCTTTCGACCTCGAAAAAATCAGGCGATTACACTCAGTTTGCCGGTCCGACAGGCGAGGTCCGGCCGGGGCACACCGATCTGGTCAAATTCCACAAATCGGCTGGTTTTGTCGACGTCCGCGGCGGCGGTCGATCCAGCTATCGAGCGACGATCTCGGATGTGGTGGGTGGCTCGATCGCCCGCATCCTGTTGGCCGAAAAATTTGGCACCGTGATCCTATCGTCCATCTCGCAAGTCGGACCGCTGAAGGCAAAACAGAGCTTGGCGGATCGCGTGGCCGAGTTGATGCAGGATGGTCAACGGCAACCAGTCGCGGCCGATGCGATTCGCAAACTCGAAGATTCGTTGACTTCGGCGACCATCCACTCGATCGATCCGGAGTTTGCCGACGAAGCGGGTGAATTGATCAAACAGACGCGGATGAAGGGCGATTCGCTCGGCGCGATGGTCGAAGTCGTTGCGGTCAACGTGCCGCCGTTGTTGGGTGACCCGCTTTACCAGAGCTTGAAAGTCCGCTTGATGGGTGCCCTAGGCGGGCTGAATGCCGTGCAGTCATGCGAGGTCGGCGCCGGACGGGATGTGGTCCAGCGACTCGGCAGCGACAATAACGACCCGATCCGCAGCAGCGGCTATGTCCGCAACAGCCACGGTGGCATGATCGGCGGGATCACCACCGGAATGCCGCTGGTCATGCAAGTCGGATTCAAACCCACCTCGACGATCAATCAGCCGCAAGAATCGGTCCGCAAGAATTTTGAAGAAATTGAGTTTGAACTGGTCAAAGGACGGCATGACCCGTGTGTTGGCGTGCGGGCCGGCGTGACGCTCGAATCGCGAGTGGCAATCGAGTTGGTGAACGCCGCGATGTCGCACCAAGCCAGTCAATTGTCGAGTGACCTTTCGCGGCTGTTTTAGGCTGTGGGGCGGGTTTTGCACGCAGCCTATCTCGCTTGCACGCTCGTCTGCTAACACAACGAGCCCCACCCAGAGCCGGCTACCGCCGACTCTGACCTCCCCAAAGGGGAGGTAAAGCCACTCCTTCACTCCTTCACTCCTTCACTCCTTCACTCCTTCACTCCTTCACTCCTTCACTCCTTCACTCCTTCACTCCTTCACTCCTTCACTCCTCACTCCTCACTCCTCACTCCTCACTCCTCACTCCTCACTCCTCACTCCTCACTCCTCACTCCTCACTCCTCACTCCTCACTCCTCACTCCCTCACTCCCACTCTCCCTCCCCCCGTGACGATCATTCCGATTAGCCGTGACGGTGGGAGCATCAATTCGCGGCGGCGGCGGGATTTCGAGGACGAAATCGCTTAGCGGGTACTTTATAATGGGCTCATGCGTTCATTCCCTAATCGTGCTGCCCCGCTTGTATCCTATTGCCCTGGTTCGATGCCGATGCGTTTTCTGGTCTTCACCGTTTTAGTGCTGCCTGTTCTCTTGTGGGGGGGATTGGCGAACGCGGCCGAATTGAGTGCTCGAGAAAAGCGAGCGGTCGACACCGTCAACCAAACGATTCGCACGGCAGGGATCGAATACAAAGCGGGCAATTTCTCAGCGGCCGGTGAGGCGATCACGCGAGCGATGGACCAGATCGACATCGCCATGAAAGTCGGTTCGGCCGAGTTGCTCGATGCGTTTGAACCGGCGATGAAGCGAATCTCGACCGCCCACGCGCTGCTGGAACTCGAAGGCGTCGCGGTGCCTCCGTTTCGTCGCCCCACGCTCCCCTCGGTCGACGCCCCTAAAGCCGACGGCGCAGCGGCGGGCGAGGAAGGCGAAAAGCCTGAGATGGTTATCTTTGACATCAACGATCCATCGGCTCAGCCCCCGAATGCAACGCCGCCGAAAGTCGATTTTGCCGCTGGCGTTAGCTTCACCCAGCACGTCGCGCCCATTTTGGTGGGTCGCTGTGGACGCTGCCATGTCTCAGGATCCAAGGGTGGATTCAACATGGCAAACTACGAAGCTCTGATGAAAGGCTCGCGGGCAGGCGTCGTCGTATTCCCCGGCGACGTGCCCAACAGCGTGTTGGTCGAAGTGATTGAATCGGGAGCGATGCCGCCCAACGGCAGCGTGTCGACGCAAGAATTGCTAACGCTGAAGACTTGGATTAACGGCGGCGCCAAATTCGACGGCACCGATCCAACGGCCACCCTTTCTGCGGGCAGCGGCGTGGCTCCGATCGACGAACCGGTTAAAACCGCAATGCCTGAAGTCAAACAAGCCACCGGGAAAGAAACCGTCAGCTTTGCCGGAGACATCGCTCCGCTGTTAGTCGAAGCGTGCAAGGGATGTCACATCGACGCGATGCAAACGCGAGGCGGACTGCAGCTCGATACCTTCGCACGCATGATGCGAGGCGGCGACAGCGGCCCGATCATTTCGCCCGGCAATGCAGCGGACAGCTTGCTTGTCAAAAAACTGCGTGGCATGGTCGGCGAACGGATGCCCGCCGGGGGTCGCCCCGCCTTTTCCGAAGACTCGATCCAGTTGATCTCCACTTGGATCAATGAAGGAGCCACGCTGGACGGGGCCAGCAAGGACCAACCGCTCGACGTGATGAGCAAGTTGGCGTGGATGAAAAAAGCCTCGGCGAGCGAGATCAGTGCGAAACGAAAAGCGGACGCCGAAGATGACCTGAAACTGGTGAACGCCAGCGGGGGCGAGACGCACTCGCTGTCGACCGACCATTTCTTTGTCACCGGGACTGCATCCAAACCGACGCTCGAACTGGTTGGTGCCAAGGCCGAAGAAGAACTGAAGTGGGCAAAAACGGTTGTCGACGCCGGCGAGGGCGAAGCGTTTTTCCGGGGCAAAGCGACGATTTTCGTGATGCCGCGACGTTACGACTACAGCGAATTCGCCAAGATGATCGAAGCTCGTGATGTGCCTTCGGATTGGAATTCCCACTGGAAGTTCGACGGGATCAACGCCTACATCGCCGTGGTCGCCACCGACCGCGACGAAGAGGACGAGATCGCCAATCGACTGATTTCCCCCCTCGTCAGCCTTGCCGTTGCCACGCGAGGAATGGATGTTCCACGGTGGTTCGCCGAAGGAGTCGGCGCGAGTGTATTTTCCAAATCAGGAACAAAGGTCGATCGCGATGCGAAACGTCGCGAGGACGCCGAGATTTCCGCGGCGGTGGTGGCGATGAAGGATGCCAAGCAATTCCTCGGCGAAAAATTGAAACCCGAGCAAACCGATCGCATCAGCATGGCCATCGCGGCGTCGATGATGGATCGCGGACGCCGCAAAAACTTTGACGCCCTGATGCGAAACCTCAGCGATGGTTTGCCATTCGAGCAAGCGTTTCAGACTGCGTTTCGCGTCACTCCCGCCGCGTACATCACCCAGTGGCTGAAATGGGTAAAGGGGTAGGGCAGAGCAGGGCAGGGTAGTAGCGTCGCGGCGCGGGGCTCATGCCCACGGTAAAGTCCACCTGCGTCGGCTTGGAAAAAAACGCGTTTCGATTCAGAATCATCGTTTTGCTGCTTCTTCCCGCTCACCCCTTGTGACATGCCAACGATGACTTCTCGCGACCAAACGCTGAATCAATATCACGAGCTGATGCAGATCAATGCGGTTTCTCATCTGCTTCGCTCGGCCCGAGAAACCGGGCTGATCGACCAATTGCGAAAAGGACAGCACACGGCTGAACAGCTCTGCAGCACGCTCTCGCTCTCGCCCGAACCAACCCAATTGCTGCTCGACGCGATGACCGCGATCGGCATTTTTGAAAAATACGAAGACGACTATGCGTTGTCGCAAGCAGCGCAGCTGTTGTGCCAGTACGACAAGGACTTGGGGGATCGACGCTGGCAAAAGCTCACCGCTCGCGTGGTTGGCAAGGGCGACCGAGCCGCCGTGTCGCCGACGGAATACTTTGACCATGTTGCGGCGACGCAGTGGGCGCATACTCCCGCGGCGATGGAAGCTGCCGAGATGCTGAACATTGGCGGTGAAGGCGAAGTCGAAGGCCCAAAAATCCTGGACCTCGGCTGCGGCTCGGCCGTTTGGAGCTGTGCGATGGCTCACCGCGACGCGAAATCGACGATCACGGCGGTCGATTTCCCCGGCCCGATCGCTGCAGCCACCACGATGGCCGATTCGATCGGATTGAAGCCACGCTTTACCGCGATCCAAGCCGACCCCGCCTCAGCGGAACTGGCCTCCGAAAACGATTTACCCAACGATTTCGATATCGCGTTGATCGCCCAACGCTTGTTTGCCCAGCACCCCAACGAGCAGATCACGCTATTGAAACGAGCGATTTCGGCGGTTCGTCCCGGCGGCCGCGTGATCGTGATCGATTTATTTCGTGGCCCCAGCAAGCCGAATTTGACCGAATCAACCGAGGCCCTCAAACTCGAACTGGAAACTCAGGGCGGGGCAATCAAGACGCTGAAGGAGGCGGAATCGCTGCTGGTCAGCGAGGGATTGGAAAAGATCAAGTTCACCTTTATCCCTGCCAGCCGGATGGGGTTGGGGATGATGGTGGCGTTCAAACCGGAATAAGATTCGAAACCGTAATGACCGCAGTCGAGTCGCCGTCGAGTTAGATGAGTAGCTACGCTCAACATAGCGCAGTGAGTAGCTACGCTCGCCAGAGCGTGGAGTGGAGAACAGCGACGCTCGCCAGAGCGTGGAGCATTTCGACGCCTCTCCACCGTCTGGCGACGGTAACTACGCGGTAGCTCGTCAATGATTGATTTGATGCCCCACTCGGGGCAAAACAGTGAACATTCGCCCACTGGCCAGCTGCGACCTCGCAAGCGTTCGGTTTCCGAAAAGGGCAAAAATCGTACCTTGTCTGCCGTGATTGACGAGGTTTCTGGCAAGAATCGGCATCATTTAACTCAAATTTAGAAGAAAGTTCCGCTGCCGCGTTGACGATCACGCAGGTAAGTTCCTACGATACGCGGCTCGATTCCATCTAAAACCTGTCACTTATGGACCCCCAGCGATGGCTGTCCCCAAAAGAAAACATTCCAATAGCCGAACCGGCAAACGTCGTTCACATGACCACGTCAAGAAGCGTCAAGTCGCTTATTGCCCACAATGCAGCTCGGCAGTGCCAACGCACACGATCTGCCCTAAATGTGGGTACTACCAAGGCCGCACCGTCGTCGAATCGCCTAACGAATAAGTTCGACGCGTTCGTTTTCCTGAGGCACTTGCCTTGCACCGCAAGGCTTCTGCATCTTTGAAGAAGGGGCTGCTGTGGCGCTCGACGTTGACTCTGTGGGCATTCTTTTCCCAGGCCAAGGTGCTCAAAACATCGGCATGGGACGCTGGCTGTGTGAAAACTATCCTCAAGCCCGCGCGCTCTACGACACTGCATCGGAAGTACTCGGCTACGATCTGATCGCGCTTTCGCAAGAAGGCCCCGAAGACAAGCTGAACGCAACCGAATTCTGCCAACCGGCACTGTTTGTCGTTGGCATGGCAGCCGCCGAGGTCGTGTTGAGCGAACGCCCAGAACTGGGCGACAAAATCAAAGCCGCAGCCGGATTGAGTCTCGGCGAATACACCGCCGTCTGTTTCGCGGGCGGAATCCAATTCAAAGACGCCGTCCGGCTCGTCCAACGACGAGGCGAAGCGATGCAGGCTGCCTCGGACGCAGTGCAAAGCGGAATGGCCAGCATCCTCGGATTGGACCTGGAAAAGGTGCAGGCGGTTTGCGACCAATCTCGCCAAGGCGACGAAGTGCTGCAGCCAGCAAACCTGCTGTGCCCCGGTAATATTGCGGTCTCTGGACATCTTTCGGCGATCGATCGTGTTGAATCCGCCGCCCAAGAAGCCGGTGCGATGAAGACCGTGCGGCTTAGTGTTGCCGGCGCCTTCCACACCTCGCTGATGCAATCGGCGGTTGCCAAGCTGGGCGAAGCGCTCGAATCGATCGAGATCCAAGACACTCGCATCCCGGTTTACAGCAATGTCGACGCGGCACCGCACCAATCCGCCGCCGAAATCAAAAACTTGCTCAGCCGCCAAGTCGTCAATCCCGTTCTCTGGGAAGCTTCGATCCGCAAAATGATGGACGATGGCATCGAAGGATTCCTCGAAGCCGGTACCGGCCGCGTGTTGCAGGGAACGCTGAAGCGGATTCACCGCAAACTGCCTACCGAAGGCTTCGGAGACGGCTGAATCCCAACACAGCTTCGACCTCAAGACAGCGGACGCTCCACTCGCCTGAACGCAGAGCGGAAACGGAGCGGACCAGACGGGGCTTGAAGGCTGGCACACGAAATAAGGCTGCACACGCAATACCGACGACAGGCTGGAAGCCTATCCCACGGGCGGCCTGTGCTACAACGCTCACATTCCTTTGATCTAGAAAGACAAACGCACCATGCAACTATCCATCTCAGTGGACTTGAAGGGCCAAGTGGCGGTCGTCACCGGAGCATCGCAAGGGCTTGGAAAGGCGGTCGCAGTCGCCTTGGCTCAAAACGGAGCCCATGTGGTCTGCTTGGCACGCAACGCCGACAAGCTGGCTTCCACCGTTAGCGAGATCGAAGCGGCTGGCGGTACCGCCGAAGCGATGTCGGTGGACGTGACCGACCGCGCCGCGGCAGCGGCAGCGATCGAAGGGACTGCGGAAAAGCATGGCCGATTGGACATTTTGGTCAACAATGCCGGGATCACTCGCGACAAACTGATGCGGGGCATGTCCGACGAAGAATGGGACGACGTGATCGCCACCAACTTGACCAGCTGTTTTGTTTGTTGCCGTGCTGCGGCCGGTTTGATGCGGAAAAAGAAATACGGCCGAATCATCAACATGGCCAGCATCTCGGGCATGATCGGCAACCCCGGCCAAGCCAATTACTCGGCGAGCAAGGCGGGCATGATCGCACTGACACGCACGCTCAGCAAAGAATTGGTCAACCGCGGCGTGACGGTCAACGCGATCGCCCCTGGATTTATCGCCAGCGAAATGACGGCTGAATTGGGCGATGTGGTGCTCGAAGAAGTCAAAAAACGAATTCCTGCCAAACGTGTTGGCAAACCCGAAGAAGTGGCTGCCGCGGTGCTGTTCCTCGCATCGGCGGATGCCGGCTACGTCTCGGGGCAAACCATCGTCGTGGACGGTGGGATGATTGGCTAATCCGCCAACGCTGACCGGTGACTGCCCGCGAAAGAGAGAGCAAAGCGGCCCTCAATCCTTCACCAGATTGCGTGCCTTCGCGAAAATCACGATACTTCCGTCGCATACAGCCTGTCGGTGTATTGACGTGATTTAGCTTTTTGACCTATCTTTTCGGCGAAAGCACTGGTCGCTGCCGGGCTCTAACCCTTGAATGAAGGCTGGGCCAACAAAGACGGAGTTGCCAATCTTGATTGAGCCTTCGTTAAGACCGGTTTTGGGGAAGTCGAGTTACTCCGCTTCCCCGAACCTCGTATCCTCCTAACAAACTTGCTGACATTTCCCCCGGAGATAGCCCATGGCTAGCGTCGAAGAACGCGTTGTCGATATCGTTGCTGAACAACTTGGCGTCGACAAAGACAAGATTACTCGAGAAACCTCCTTCGTGAACGATCTCGGTGCTGACTCACTCGATACCGTGGAACTTGTGATGGAACTCGAAGAAGAGTTTGACATCAGTATTCCCGACGAAGCTGCTGAAAAGATCCAAAAGGTAGGTGAGGCAGTCGATTTCATCGAGAACGCCAAAGGTGATGACGCCTAAGGCTGTCGGTCAATAATGATGGACGGCTTGGTTCCGCTCCAACAACGTTAACCAACAATTCGATTGTTGACGCTCTTGCCGCCCGAGAGATGTTGGCGTGGCCCCTTTTTGGCTCACGAGAACATGTCAAGGCGGCATTTATTTTGTAAACTCAGCTGATTACTCTTCTCGATACTTATTGAAGGCCTTCTTGATGCAAGCCCGGTCGGAACGTCGCGTTGTCATTACTGGTTTGGGTGTGGTTTCACCACTCGCAGTGGACGTCCCGCAATTTTGGCAACGTTTGACAGCAGGTGAATCGGGTATTCATGACCTGACCACGCTCGATACCAGCCAATACAAGGTCCACTTCGGCGGTGATATCCCCGATTTCGATATCTCGGGGGTGGTGGATCATCGCGAAGCCAAACGACTCGACCGCTTCACCCAATTCGCGGTCCACGCAGCCGAACAAGCGATCACCGATGCCTCGATCGATTTCGCGTCGCTGGATCGACACATGTGTGGCGTGATACTCGGTTCCGGTATCGGCGGACTTGGTGAAATCGAAGTCCAGATCGAGAAAATGATCACCAAGGGCCCGGACCGCGTCAGCC
Organism: Novipirellula caenicola; assembly: GCF_039545035.1. NCBI lineage: Bacteria > Pseudomonadati > Planctomycetota > Planctomycetia > Pirellulales > Pirellulaceae > Novipirellula > Novipirellula caenicola. The sequence continues at coordinate 63,875 of NZ_BAABRO010000008.1, read as the reverse complement.
CCTTTACCGTGCCCAAGATGATGCTGAACGCCGCTGGCGGCAACATCTCGATCACGCACGGATTAAAAGGCCCCAACTTTGCCGTCGCAACCGCTTGCGCCAGTGCCACCAACGCGATGGGCGAAGCCATGCGAAGCATCCAGCTTGGCGAGACCGATTTGGTGATCACCGGCGGCACCGAAGCCGCGATCACCCGCATGGGCTTGGCAGCGTTTCAGAACATGAAGGCGCTTTCAACTCGCAACGAAGACCCGGCCGGGGCCAGCCGACCGTTTGACGCCAATCGCGATGGCTTCGTGCTTGGTGAAGGCGCCGGCGTGCTGATCTTCGAAGAACTCGAGCATGCGAAGGCTCGCGGTGCAAAGATCTATGCCGAAATCATTGGTTACGGAACCACCAGCGACGCAGGACACATCACCGCTCCGGACCCAGCAGGCCTTGGCGCTGCCGCCGCGATGCAAGCCGCAATCGACGACGCGGGAATCCAACCGACCGAAATCGACTACATCAATGCCCACGGAACCAGCACCCCGCTGGGTGACAAGGCGGAAACGCAGGCGATCAAGACGGTCTTTGGCGATCACGCCTACAAGACTTCGATCAGCAGCACCAAGAGCTCGCTTGGACATTCCTTGGGCGCTAGCGGTGGCATCGAAGCCGTCATCTTGTGCAAGACAATCGAAACGGCCACGATCGCTCCCACGATCAATCTAGAGACTCCCGATCCTGCTTGCGATTTGGACTACACCCCCAACGAAGCCAAAAAACGAGACGTCAAAGTGGCGATGAGCAACAGCTTTGGCTTCGGCGGCCACAATGCATGCGTTGTCATTCGCAAGCTGTAGCAGCGGCACCTTTTTCGGTGCGACCAATCTGTTGCGTCGCCAGGCGGATCCCCGTGAACCGCTTGGCGTGCCGATTGAAACCATCCGCCGCAAATGACACGGCGTCTGTAGGACATCACGATGACCACTGCGCCCAATCCAGAAAATCGACGCTCGGGCACCTCCGATCCCAATCGCCCGACTCCGCTGGATCGCACCGAATACGTCGAACAGGGCTACCTCTTTCAGCTGCTAAAAGAACGCATTGGCGAACAATTGCCGATGCAGGAATTGCTAGAGCAGGCACGGCTCGAGTTGCTGGCCACCACCAATTTGCCGATCGCGGCGGAGTACTTACTGACTGAACTGAAGCATTCCGGCGTGATGGCGCCGGCAATGCACCGGATGAGCCATTATTTCAATGCCTTCCAAACTTACTTGATCGAAGAAGCCGAACACGAAACCGGTCGCTTTGCCACCGAAACGGCACTCCACATCCTCGAAGCCGATGCCAAGTATCGCGCTGGCGACGCGAAGCCGGCAGGCTTGTTTCTGTTTCAGTTCGAAGCCCTCTGTCGCAATCGACTGAACTACGACAAAGGCTTGACCGCGATCAGCCAAGATCCGATCTACGACGCGACTTGGGCAAAATGGATCTTGATGATCCGGGCTCAGGTGGGACTGATTGATTTTGCGGACCTGCTGTTCTTTGCCAGCGAGGACTATCGCAAGCGATTGGTCGAAGCAGGCCAAACGCTTGAGGGCAAAGGCCCGTTTTTATTTGGTGAAAAAGAAGGCCGCATTGCCTTTGGCAACCGCCGCAAAGAACCGCTGTACCTGTTTGCCGCGATGCAGCGACATTTGGGCTATCCTGCGGTGCCGCGTCACAAGATCGTCAAACGCGACCACGAAATCATTCCGCAATTGGCCCGCCGCATCGAACGCCTGGAAACACGGATCAAGATGTTCGAAGAAGAACAGCGAGGCGGAATGGATATCACGCGGTTCTACGAAAAGAACAAAGCCAAATTGAACATCCCCGAGGTAGAAGAATAACCGCTCGGGTGCCAATGACACGAAGTATTTCGCAGCGGAAATCGTCAACGACTTGTTGATTTATTGAGCCGCGACGCGTCAGCGGCCGGGTCCCACACGATACCCGGTGCCTTACGGCCCACGGCTCACCATTGCGATTTCCATTTGAATTAACTCGACAAGCCGTCAAAATTTTCGTCAGGCATTCACGATGGAGCAACCATCCACGCTTTGACGAGCGAAGCTACGAAACGCAAATGCCGAACGTGCCGAGGCTAACGCTTTGGACCGGCAACCCTGGCTTGCCCGGCGATCAGAAACGCAATCTCCATCGCCTGTTCGTAATTCAGCCGCGGGTCGACGTTGCTTTCATACGCGGTCGACAAACCGCTGGACTTCAGCCCCGCGGCGCCGCCGATACACTCGGTAACATTGTTGCCGGTCAATTCCAAATGAATGCCACCCACGATCGTGCCGTGCTGGGCATGGATGGTAAACGAATCACGCACCTCGCTCAAAATTTGATCAAAGTGCCGCGTCTTGATTCCGTGATCCGTGGTGATCGTGTTCCCATGCATCGGATCAACCGACCACAGCACCGGATGACTCGATTTCTGGACCGCAGCGATCAGCGGTGGCAGCGAGGCTGCGATCCGCTCGGCACCAAAGCGACAGATCAACGTCATCCGGCCCGCCTCGCGACTAGGGTTTAGCCGATCCAACAACTCGATCAATCCGTCGGCCGTCGTGCTTGGGCCAACCTTCACCGCGATCGGATTTTTGATGCCACGAAAGTACTCGACATGAGCCCCGTCGATCGCCCGCGTCCGATCTCCGATCCAAGGGAAATGAGTCCCCAAGTTGTACCATTCTGCTTCTCCGCTGGCCTGCCGAGTCAATGCTTCTTCGTACGCCAACAACAACGCTTCGTGCGAAGTGTAGAAATCGACTCGCGATAACTCGGCACGGGTCACCCCGCCTAACACGTCGAGGAAATTCAACGAGTCGCCGATACCACGCACCATTTGGTGATACTCGTCCGACTGCGGTGACAAACTGACGAAATTGAGTTCCCAGTTCTCGGGATGTTTCAAATCGGCGAACCCACCTTCGGTCAGCGCTCGCAGATAGTTCAACGTTTGAGCCGAATGCTCGTAGGCGGCGAGCAGGTTTTGCGGTCGCGTTAGACGGTCCTCGGGTGTAAACGGACTCCGATTGACACAGTCACCTCGATAGGATGGCAATGTCACGCCGTCGCGAGTTTCGGTGTCGCTCGAGCGTGGTTTGGCATACTGGCCCGCGATCCGGCCCACGCGGATGATCGGCTTTTCAAGCCCATACACCAGCACCAAACTCATCTGCAGCAGCACTTTGAGTTTCTTTTCGATCGGATCGGCGCGGCACGCCGCAAAGCTTTCGCTACAGTCGCCTCCTTGCAGTAAAAAAGCGTCCCCGTTAGCGGCCAATGCAAGCTGCGTTTTCAGCCGATCGATTTCCCATCGGGTGACCAACGGCGGCCGATCGCCGAGGTGCTGCAATACATCACGCAGGGAATCGGAATCCGCGTACATCGGCTGCTGTAGCGCCGTTTTCGATCTCCAACTCGATGGATTCCAATCGCTCATGGATATTTGCTGGCTGGTTGAATCGGTGGGCCATTGGGACATCCCCAATCGACCGAATTGCGGATTGCCGCGCCGGAATTCACGCGTCAGACAAGTTTGCCTTTTCACGCCGCCGCCAAGCAATACACGCTCATCGTATCCCCGCCGCCTCGTTTGTAAAATGTGGCCGCCCCGCCCAATTTCCTTAGCACTCGAACATCGTGCCCCATCAAGCGACGATCTCATTACAATAGAAGTCTGCCGCTCGCGATGATGCTGCCCGCCCCCCCAACCTTCGTTCTCACCTAAAACCGACGATGCCCACACCTTCACGTCTGTCGTCATACACCGCTAGTCTGCTCGTTTCGCTTTGCCTTGGAATCATGTTACTTGCTTTTTGCGCAGTGACCGCCGTCGCAAACGAACCGATCGATTTTGCTCACGACATTGCGCCCATCCTGCAGCGAAACTGCGTGACCTGTCACGGTGGTCGCGAAGCCGAAGGAGACTTCTCACTCAATACACGCAGCCTGATGATCGAATCGGGGATGGTCGAACCGGAGGACTCGTCCAATTCGGAATTGATTCGCTTGATCACATCTGAGGATCCCAACGAACAAATGCCGCCGCCGGATCGGCCTCGTTTGAGCCCCAACGAAACGGCACGGCTCCGCCACTGGATCGATCAAGGGATGCCGTGGGACGATGATTTCACGTTTGCAATTCAAAGCTACGAACCGCCGCTACGGCCGCGGCGTCCCGAGCTGCCACCGGCAATCGACGGACGCGTCAATCCGATTGATCGAATTCTCGATGCCTACTTAACCGAGCATGGGTTGCCAACACCGCCACCGATCGACGACGCGACGTTCTTTCGCCGTGTCCACTTGGACTTGGTCGGTCTGTTACCAACGACCGATGCACTGACGTCCTTTCAGAACGATTCGTCACCCGACAAACGAACTCGCTTGGTGGACGACCTGCTGTCACGCGAAATTGATTACGCCGACCACTGGTTAACGTTCTTCAACGACTTGCTTCGCAATGACTACAGCGGCACCGGATTCATTACCAAAGGACGTCGGCAAATCAGTCGCTGGTTGTACGAATCACTAGTCCAAAACAAACCGTTTGATCAATTGACCCGCGAATTGATTGCCCCAAGTTCGGACGAAAGCCGTGGTTACATCGATGGCATCAAGTGGCGTGGAACGGTTAGCGCTGGGCAAACGCTCGAAATCCAGTTTGCACAATCTGTGTCGCAGTCCTTCCTCGGCATCAATATGAAGTGTGCCTCGTGCCACGACAGTTTTATTGACCGCTGGACACTCAAAGAGGCTTATGGATTAGGAGCGATCTATGCCGAAGCACCTCTGCAACTGCACCGCTGCGACATACCGACCGGGGAAACGCAACAAGCATCTTGGTTGTTTCCTGAACTGGGTCAAATCGATGCCTCAGCGCCTCGCGAGGAACGACTGCAGCAACTAGCGCAGCTGTTGACGCACCCAGAAAATGGACGCTTCACACGCACCATCGTTAATCGGCTGTGGTACCGTTTGATGGGACGAGGCATTGTCCAACCGCTCGACGCAATGCAATCGGAACCATGGAACGAAGACCTGCTGGATTACTTGGCCGTTCACTTAGCCGAGCATCAATACGATTTAAAAGCGACACTGCGGCTGATCGCGACCTCGGCAGCCTATCAATCGAAAACCGAGATCAGCGAAGACGATTCGGCGATCGGCGACTACGTTTATCGCGGCCCACGTGCCCGTCGCATGACCGCCGAACAGTTCTTAGATGCGGTGTGGCAGTTGACTGGCAGTGCTCCGCAAAAGTTTGACGCCCCCGTTTCGCGTCATGTCAGTTCGCCGGGTGCAATCAATCCAAACACCGCCGATTCGGTGTTATCGAAGGCCAAATGGATTTGGGGAGGCCGCAACGGACACGCCGCTCCCGCGAATCAAGAAATGTGGATTCGCAAAAAATTTGATTTGCCGGGCGAAGTCTTGCAAAGCGGATCCGTCCTGACCTGCGACAACGAATTCACCTTGTATGTCAATGGAACCAACGCCGGATCGTCCAACGATTGGACCAGCCTGCAATCGATTGAGTTTGCAAATTTGCTACGCCAAGGAACCAACGAACTGCTGTTTCAAGTCAAAAATGCGGGGCATACCCCCAATGCCGCGGGCCTGTTCTTTGCAGCCAATCTTTTGCTCGAAGATCAAACTCAGCTATCGATCGTCAGCGATCGGTCATGGGAATTCCATCCCGACGTCGAAAAGCCCCTTCCTCATCCTAAGAACGCTCATGCTGCTGCCCCTGCCGAGGGCTGGAACACGGTTTCGGTGGTGCAACCGGTCAACGTGTGGAGCGATTTGATTGATCGCGAAGCCGCCTCGGCACTCGCAAACGTCACCGGTTCGTCGCGTCACATGCCGATGGTTCGCGCTTCGCTGATGAAGAACAACGCCTTGATGCAATCGTTGGGTCGACCGATCCGTGATCAAATCGTTTCCATGCGGCCAAGCAGTCTGACGACTCTCGAAGCCATTGACCTAGCGAATGAACCCTCGCTCGCCGAAGCGTTTGCCACCGGAGCCGAGCGTTGGAATGACGAGAAGTGGAACTCGACCGACGAGCTTGTCCAGCACTTGTTTCAATCCGCGTTAACTCGCGTCCCAACGAAATCCGAAGCGGCATTATTTCGCGAAACTCTAGGCGAATCCCCGACCACCGAACAACTGCAAGACGCGTTGTGGGCCATTTGTATGCTGCCTGAATTCCTGCTGATTCGTTAACCGCACACCGCGGCATGGTCATTCCCGCTTCGCACAAAAAACACGATCCCACCGAACCAACCCCGAGTCACTGTGATGCAATTCCAACACGATCCCGAGCGTCCTGAACCCTTGGTGCGTCGCGATTTTTTGCGGCAGCTTTCCGCCGCATCGCTTGCTGCCATGGCATCCGGTGCCCCACGGCAATTCGCCTCGGCAATGGACCACGTGGAACATCCGCAACCGACCGCCGATGCGTGCATCTTGATCTGGTTAGCAGGCGGGATGGCGGCGCCGGACACATTGGACCCGAAACGTTACCATCCATTTGAAAAGGGCTTGAAGGTAGCCGATATGCTGAGCACGTTCCCGGCCATCGATACCGCCGTGGACAATATCAAAATCTGCAAGGGGCTGGAAAATATCGCGGGAGTGATGGACCGCGCGACGCTGATTCGCTCGCATGTGCAACCGGACCTTGGCAGCATCCTGCATTCCCGGCACCAATACCATTGGCACACCGGCTACGTTCCGCCGCAAACGGTTGCCGCGCCCCATATCGGTTCGTGGATGGCCCGTGTGTTGGGGCCGCGTAATGAAGTGATGCCGGCGTTTGTCAATATTGGCCAACGACTCGAAGGGGTGGGTGAGAGCGAAGAACTAAAAGCATTCACCACCGCGGGATTTTTTGGCAGTGAATATGGACCGATGAATTTGCCGTACCCGGATCGCGCGGCGGTATCGGTTCGTCCTCCCAAAGGCATGGATGCTCAGCGGTTTGCCAATCGCAACAAACTGTTTCGACGATTGGTCGACCAAAGCCCGCAGCGAGAATTCATGAGCGACTATCACCAAGAATCGATGCTGCGATCGTTTGACAACGCCTATCGGCTGCTCAGTTCCAAAGAGCGCAAAGCGTTTGACATCTCACTTGAGCCCAGCGACGTTGCCCAAAAGTACAACTCCACTCGCTTTGGCCAAGGCTGCTTGTTGGCCCGCCGATTGATCGAAGCCGGAACGCGATTCGTCGAAGTCACCACGGAATATGTCCCCTTTTTGCATTTTGACACTCATAATGATGGCCACACGACGATGGCCCGTATGCACAGCGAAGTGGATCAACCGATCGCGCAATTGATCCTTGATTTGGAACAACGCAAACTGCTCGACCGAACTCTTGTTATCGTGGCCTCGGAATTCAGCCGCGATGCGTTGATGGAGGGTCAACCCGGATCCAACGCCAACGACCAAGCTCGCGAAAAAGTGGATGCCGTCGCTGAAATGAAACACTATGGACTACACCGGCATTTCACCGCGGGATCAAGCGTGTTGCTGTTTGGCGGTGGTATGAAGTCAGGTTTTCTATACGGAGCCACCGCTCCGGAACGTCCGCTGGTGGCCATCGAAGATCCCGTGTCGATCGAAGATTTACATGCCACGATCATGACGGCGATGGGGATTAGCCCGCGAACTGGCTTTGATATCGAAGCACGCCCCTTCTACGTGACCAAAGATGGAAAAGGGCAAGCAGTTGAAGCACTGTTTGCTTGACTTTGCGTTGCGTGCCCCCCATACTCGGATGCGACCAAATGCTCACTCCGAGGCCATCACGCATGAGATCCTGCGTCCATTTCTTTTCGAACATTGCCGTTCACGCGGCATTCATTTGTTGTGCGGCTCTCTTCCTTTCGTTAAATCCGTGCCGAGCGGATTACACACTCTACACACTTCCCGGCAGCGATCTGTCGATCATGCTCGAGGGCAGTGTGACTTACAATCCCGGCGGAACCGCCACGCACCGACATCCGCGCGGATCGCTTTACTTTAACGCCAAAGACATCCAGGTCCTGAAACTGCCCACGACCGAAGCCGTGTTTGCCAAGAAGCTGCGTGAGGCGACGCAAAGCAAGGATGTCGACACGATGCTCGAAACCGCCAAATGGGCGCTGCACAATGGATTGCTTGACGAGTGCAAAACGCTGCTCAGTGCCGCTTGGAAATTGGACTCTAGCCACGCGAAAATCCGCAAACTCGCGGGATTGATGTACTATCTGAATCGTCCGGTCACCAACAACTCGACGATCGAAGCCAGTGCTCGCGAATTGGTCGGCGGCAAATCGATGCAGCTGTCCCGCAGCAAGCACTTTTTCTTGTTGCATGATGGCGACAACGAGAAGGATCCTCGTACGCGAAAAACGCGTCCGGAAATGCGATTGGAACTGCTCGAAAAGGTTTACGAATCGTATTTCCTGACGTTTGCTTTTGAGGGTTTGTTCCTGCGTCCACCGACCGACCCGTTGGCCGTTGTGCTGTTTAGCCAACATGCCGATTTCATGCAGATGGAAAAACGGCTGGGAATGGGATTGCGACAAGTCGCAGGGTTCTATCTGCCCAAAGAAAACATTTCGATCTTTTACGATTCCGGCACCACCCCCATGTTTCAACAGCTGCAAAAGTTGAACGAAATGTTTGATGGAATGGAAAAAGACATCCGCCGAAATCGAGTGCAGGGCGGCGGCGAGCTGATCCGGTTCGCCAACACAATCGAACTGCTCATTGACATCGAGCGGGAAAGCGAAGACATCAGCGTCGTATCGCACGAAGCGGTCCATCAATTGGCAGGCAATACCGATCTGTTCCCCAGCGATGGCGTGTTTGTGCGTTGGGTTCACGAAGGGCTGGCGTCGTTTTTCGAGTCTTCCAAGATGGCACGCTGGAGCGGTGTGGGGGTCGTCGACCGAGACCGTATTGGATACTACCGTGTTCTCGAGGGCGATCCCATTCGCGGTGGCATTGAGTTCATTGTCTCTGATCTCGGTTTTACCATCGAAGGCATGCTGGGCAATCAATTGCCGGCCTATGGCCAAGCTTGGGCGCTGACCCATTTCTTGTTTCACGAACGATTTGATCAGCTGATCAAATTCTATCGCGAGATCCAGAGTATCGACATCGAGGTTACGGACGGCGAATCGCTCAAAGCAAAAGCCGAGAAGTTGGTCAGCACGTTTGACGAGTGCTTCGGCGATCGCACCACGCTTGAACTGGAATGGCGGCGATACATGCGGTCGCTGCGAACCGACATGGAACGATTGGCCGAGGAAATTCGATGAGCGGAACATCATCCGCGACAACCAAACGCACGCGGCCCATTGCGATTGCGATATGCATGATGTCTTGGGTAGCCGGGTTAGGGGACGCGAACGCTCGCAGTGCGTTCGCTCAAGACGCAGTGTACCGACCGGTGGTGGGCGAAAGCTATCTGTACGGAATCGAAGTTCGTGTGGTGGACGTGTCCGGCAGCCGCGGCCCCAAATCGGTCTTGAACCAACGCTGTCGTCTGCAGTTCGATGTGACTCAATCGGACGCTGCCGGCTGGACGGCGACCTACTACAGCGTTCCCTTCTACGGATCGAAACCCTGGAGCAGATCGTCGCTACAGGACTTGATCGAATCAAAACGCTCGCGACTAGCTCGATCGCCCGAGGAAGACATCGCCGTGCCCCCCGGCTTGCCTCCACACGCCACAGAAATGCACAAGCGGATGCGACTGCGTAGTCGTCTTGCCGATCAAGACTTCATCACCAAAGTCGATCACTATCCGGGACTGTTTCAATTCTGCGAAGGCCAAATCTCGGTTTCGCCCCAGGGCGAAATCACCCAAATCGCAGGGCCAGGAAACATGCCGCTGCTGCTTGGACAGATCGCCAAGGTGCCGCTGATGCGACTTCCTCCGGCTGGTAGCGCCGAGCCTTCGTTCAGTTACAAGGACACGTTTGAGTTCAAAGCGAACTTTGGCAATGACGATGTTCGCACGACCGAGGCATCCGTGTTGTCAGTCATCACTCCGCGAAAAGCTAGCGGCGAGGGACTTGTCGCGTTTGACCGCGAGTTCGAGCAAGCCGGAGGCACCACGGCGGGAATCAAAATCCTGCTCTCGGGAAGCGGGTTTGGCGAATTTTCGACCGAGCTGTCGATGCCCTATCGCGGTAACAGCGATTTCAAGTTCGAAGGAGCTCCGTATTTTGATGCCCCCGGTCCGTTTTCGGTCCGCGTTGGTTATCACTACCTAGGCGAATGGCGGCAAGCGTTTTTTGACAATGGATTCCTACCCACCGACGAAGCTTTGTCTGCCGAGGTGTTACCTCGACTCGAATCGCAACATCAATTGGCGATGCAGCGGCAATTGGTCGGCCGAAAGCCGGAACTCGACGCCGAAACCAAACAGCGAGCCGACGTGTCCGCTCCGCCGCCGCACGATTCGCTGCTTCAGCAAACGCTCAGCAAAGTCCTGGCTCGCTTTGCCGAGAAAGAAAAATCAGAGGATGCCAAAGAGGCCAAACAGGCTCGCGAGGTCACCTTGGCCCTAAAGAGTCTCTCGACTCGCTGGGACACGCTGCGTCATCTGGCAACCCTGATGCCAAGAACCTGGAGCGATGCGAGCGGCAGTTTTAAGGTCGACGCCGTGCTGGTCAGTCACGCCGATGACCGAGTCACGCTGCGACGCAAGGACAACGGGCAAACGATCAGGATCCCGCTGAATCGACTGAGCGAAACCGACATCGACTTCGCCACCACCTTCGGCAAACCCGCCGAATGACAGCCCCACCGAACACACGTTCGCCCCCAAAATCGCACACGGCATCCGCCGCCTTTTTGGGGCCTTTAACGACGAAACGCCACGGCAACCTTTGGAGGCTACCATGGCGTTTTCGCTTCGCTGTGAATCGTGATGCAGTGCTTCTCAGCCGGCTACCGAGCGTCGGCTCGATTAGGCGCTTTTGGTCGTCGGCATCTGGAACAACTTGCGTGATCCGCTCACCACGGTCTCGTCGATCGTGTAGACGCTGCCCGCCTCTTGGCCTGGCAGATCGTACATGATGTCCAACATCACCTCTTCGAGAATGCCTCGAAGCCCGCGAGCTCCGACACCTTTCTCGAGGGCACGCTGAGCGACCATGCGAAGTGCACCGTCAGTGAACTTCAAGTCGCAATTTTCCATTTGGAACAGTGCTTGATACTGTTTCACCAACGCGTTCTTGGGCTCCTTCATCACTCGCACAAGACCGTCTTCGTCGAGCGGCTGCAAGTAGCTGACCACTGGCAATCGTCCGATCAGCTCGGGAATCAAACCGAACTGCAAAATGTCTTCGGTTTGCACGTTGGCGAGCAATTCCGAATCGGTTTGCTCGTTACGATGTCCCGCACCTCCACCGAACCCGAGGGTGCGATGTCCCATGCGTTTGCGGATGATGTCTTCGATCCCGACAAACGTTCCACCCACGATGAACAAGATGTTACTTGTGTCCAATTGGATGTACTGCTGCTCGGGATGCTTGCGTCCGCCTTGCGGTGGAACGTTTGCCACGGTGCCTTCGAGCATCTTCAAGAGGCTTTGCTGAACCCCTTCGCCCGAAACGTCACGTGTGATCGAAACATTCGCACTGGTCTTACCGATCTTGTCAACTTCGTCGATGTACAGAATCCCACGCTGGGCGGCTTCGACGTCGAAATCGGCGGCGTGCAGCAGTTTCAGCAGCAGGTTCTCAACATCTTCGCCCACGTAACCGGCTTCGGTCAGAGTGGTCGCATCGCCGATAGCGAAGGGCACATTCAACATGCGGGCGAGCGAACGAGCAAGCAACGTTTTTCCGCTACCGGTCGGTCCGGCCAACAGAATGTTGCTCTTTTCGATTTCGACGTCCGAGTTGCCTTCCCATTCGCTGTTGAGGCGTTTGTAGTGATTGTGCACTGCCACGGCGAGAACGCGTTTGGCAGCACTTTGACCAATCACGTATTGGTCGAGGTGTTCGACAATGTCCTTGGGGGCGGGGATGTCGCTAAACAGTGACTTGCTTGGCCCACGTCGACGCTGTTCTTGATCCAGAATCGACTGGCACAGCTCGATGCACTCGCCACAGATGTAAACGTCACCTGGGCCTTCGACGAGCGGTCCCACATCCCGGTAGCTCTTGCGACAGAAAGAACAGAACGCGTTCTTTTTGTTGGTTGAACTTCCACGACGCGAAGTAGGGGTTTCTTTCGAGGTCATACACGGCTCCTGGTTGTGTTGTTGGTCTAATGTGGGCTGAAAGGAACGACTAACGCGCGTTTCATGAGCCTGTGCTCTGCGCTCGCCGTAGATCACACCCACGTGAGATCAACAACGCGTCAAACGGTTAGGGCCACGGGCTCGAATGCTTTTGGTGACGTCTTCGCCGACCAGAATGTTGCAGGCCGCAACGTAGTTCTACGTAACGAAGAGCAATGTGGTCGAAAAAAACAGACACCCTCAGGCCATCCGTTTCCTCGAAAGACTCGAGCCGATTGTGGTTTGATTCTAATTAAACGAAATATATAGTTTTCCGATTGAACGCCCGCATGGATATGGAAGGGTCATTCGTTCGAAAAGGTTGTCCCAAATTCAAGACTAGACTACCGAGCCAATTCGACAAGCTTTACCCACAAGTAGGTTGCGGCTTCGCGAATGCCCCAGCGGGAACGGTCCGGTTCGAGATTGTTAACAAAATCGACAACCATCACTCGGTTGCTTCACTTGCCAACGGGAAAGGAGTCTCGATCGGATTGTTCAGATCACTCAGGCGTTCGTCCCTTTGTCGTCCGGAGACGATGAAGGGTCGTTTTGCATTCGGTCTGCTAGTTGACGTTGGGTTGTCGCTTGTATAGTTCGGTATTCTTCTTCGCTAATCTCACCCCGGAGATGCATTTCTTTCAAATTTGCTAGCGTCTCGTAAACTGGTTCCCCGTCGTTGGCGTTGTAGTCCCGATAGCTTGACACAAGATAAAATCCTGCGGCAATCAGGATGCACAAGACCAGAACGGAAAGCCCAGCTTGTACGGTCGTGTTGAAAAAAAAATCAGGCATAACCGGTAGCTCCCTAGCCCTGTGTCTCGTTGGCAATTCGTGACTGAGTGTTTTGGAGGAGTCTCAGTCAGAGGGATGCGGCCAGTGGCTTGGCTTGGGGACAACCGAATAATAGGAGTGTCCACCACCGATGGTCCAGCAATTTTCGCAATAAGCCCCCTGTTTTTCTAGTTTCACACAAAATCGACCAATGTTCCACGGGCGAGGAGCGGAAAGTGGGAAGGGAGGGGAAGGAAGTGGGGAGGGGAAAGTGAGGAGTGAGGAGTGGGGAGTGGGGAGTGGGGAGTCTGGTGACTGGCAAGAAGGCTTGATGGGATTGTGTGTTGCCGATCGACGGGGGACACTTCTGGGCGTCATGCTCGATTTGGACCAAAATGACGTCTATTTCACCGCTTTCTCGCTCGCAATCGGCGATTTGCGAGTCGCTCGGCGGTTCCCAACGTCAAACTTCCCCTTAAAAACACGCTATTTCAACATGGAACACTCTTTTCTTGCCTATCTTCGCGGTCGCTGCCGCTCGCTGCCCCAAGTCGCGGTGGGAATCGGTGACGACGCCGCAGTCATTCAGCCTCCTCAAGCCAACCTGATCGCCTGTACCGACCAGATCATCGACGGCGTCGACTTTGATTCGAGTGAACACGGCTACGCCGACGCGGGTTACAAGGCGATGGCGATCAATTTGAGCGACATTGCGGCGATGGGAGCGGTACCCAAGTCGGCATTGGTGACTTTGGCATTACCGAAACCGAATGCGACGCGAATCGCCGGCGACGTGTACGAAGGGATTTTGCAAGCCGCTTCAGAATTCCAGGTCGCGATCGCGGGGGGTGACATTTCGACCTACAACGGTCCACTGAGTGTCAGTATCACGCTGCTTGGCGATGTCCCCGCCGGAGACCCGTGGCTGCGAAGCGGTGCCCAGGAGAATGATGCGGTGCTGGTGACCGGTTTTGTCGGCGGCAGCATCTTGGGGCGACACTTACGCCCCACCCCCCGTGTGGATCTCGCCAATCGACTACGAGAATTGGTCGACGTGCACGCGGCGATCGACATCAGCGACGGCTTGTCGCTGGACCTCGATCGTCTGTGTGCCGCCAGCGGCGTGGGGGTCGAATTGAACATTCCGGCGATTCCGATCCACGACGACGCGATCATGTTGGCCGAAAAAAGTGGCCGCACGCCGTTTGAACACGCCTGGAGCGACGGCGAAGATTTTGAGCTGATCATGACCATGAGCCAAGCGGATGCCGACAAGGTGTTGGCGATGGACCACGAGTGCGAGATCACTCAAATCGGCACGATCCTGGGTCGAACCGGATTGTGGAAACGCGAGGCCGCGAAACTCGTGCGACTCTCACCGCAAGGTTATGTACACTAGGAAGGAGCCCGCGGGGCCCAGTCGTACAGGGCCGGTCGTTGCGGCGAACCTCGGCTTCGCCGTGACGTTCCCATCCCACGTCAGCCCATCCCACGTCAGCCCATCCCACGTCAGCCCATCCCACGTCAGCCCATCCCACGTCAGCCCGCCCCGCTTCAGCCCGCCCCGCTTCAGCCCGCCCTGCCGCTGGCCACCTGCCTCTGCCCGCCTTCCTACCTCGCCCTCTCGGTCGCTTGCCATGAATGTTTCGCTCGGTCGCCTCGTTGGACTTTTCCTCGGAATCGCCTGCCTCGTGTTCGCGCCACCGGCGAGTGATGCGAACGAAGCGACGGCGAAGCCGCCTCGCAAGTTCAACGTCCTGTTCATCATCTCGGACGACCTCACCTCCACCGCGTTGTCTTGCTACGGCAACACGGTTTGCCAGACGCCGAACATTGACGCGTTGGCCGCCCGCGGGACTCGCTTCACGCGAGCGTATTGCCAAGGCACTTATTGCGGGCCTTCGCGAGCGTCGTTCATGTCGGGCTATTACCCTCATGCCACCGGAGTGCTGGGGTACAAGAATCCTCGCCCGCAAATTGGCGACCGTGCGATGTGGTCCGAGTATTTCAAGGACCAAGGTTACTACTCGGCGCGTGTCAGCAAGATCTTTCACATGGGCGTCCCTGGAGGAATCGAAAAAGGGGGAAACGAAGCCGATGACGAACGCTGTTGGACCGAACGATTCAATAGTCCCGGCCCTGAATGGAAGGCCGCAGGTGACGGTGAAACACTCGAGCGAAACCCCGACGGCAAGAAACCCGTGGTCGGCGGCAATACGTTTGTGGTGGTCGAAGCCGATGGCGACGACGACGTCCACA
Source organism: Novipirellula caenicola (assembly GCF_039545035.1). Lineage (NCBI taxonomy): Bacteria > Pseudomonadati > Planctomycetota > Planctomycetia > Pirellulales > Pirellulaceae > Novipirellula > Novipirellula caenicola. The sequence continues at coordinate 48,502 of NZ_BAABRO010000008.1, read as the reverse complement.
GCGACGGCAAAACAGCTGCCAAAGCGGTCGAGTTGATCAAACACCACAGCGACGAACCGTTTTGGTTGGGCGTTGGTTTTGTCCGGCCTCATGTCCCGTTTGTCTCGCCGCGTCCTTATTACGAACCTTTCAAGCCGTTCGACACAATGACGCTACCGGAAAAAGTCGAAGACGACTGGGACGACATTCCCAAAGCCGGCATCAACTACAAAACCAGCGAGAACATGCAGATGGACGTTCGTCGTCAAAAGAAAGCGGTCGGTGGTTACTACGCTTCGGTCGCGTTCATGGACGCTCAAGTCGGCAAGGTGCTGGATGCCCTTGATGCTTCGGGCCAGCGTGACAATACGATTGTGATCTTCACCAGCGATCATGGTTACCATCTTGGCGAACACGATTTTTGGGCTAAGGTCAGCCTGCGAGACGAGTCGGCTTCCGTGCCGCTGATCATCAGCGTCCCTGGCAAAAAGCCCGCGGTGTGCGACAGCCTTGTCGAGCTGATTGACCTGTATCCAACCACTGCGGCGCTTTGCGGGATGCCGGTTCCCGAGCGACTACAAGGCAAAGACATCTCGGCGATGTTGGACGATCCAAGTGTCACGGTTCGCGATGCTGCCTTCAGCGTCGCTCCAATGCGAAAAGGTTTTTTACTGCGAGAAAACGACTGGGCTTACATCCAGTACAACGAAGACGCGTCGGCAGGAATCGAGTTGTTTGACGTCCGCCGCGATCCACAGCAATACACCAATTTGGCGTCGGACGAAGCCTACGCCCCGGTCGTCCAAGCCTTCCAGCGCAAACTCGCCGCCCGGCTAGCCGAAGTCCGCGACAACGACTTGTAGTCGAACTTGCGACCAGCGCCGTCGACGTTGAAACGAGCAAGTGGCCTTCTAGCGGAAGTCGTCAACGGCTTGTTGTTTTAGTCGTACGATGGACTTCCTAGTCCGTCGAATCCACCATTGACGGACTAGGAAGTCCATCCTACACCCCTTGCCGCAGGAAACTTCATTAAATCGACAAGTCGTCAAGGCTTTCATTCGATTGACGAATGCCCCGCGAAGGTCTTAACGGCTTGTTGATTCAATCCAAATGCAAATCACAACGTTGAGCCGTGGGCCGTCAGGCACCGGGTCGTGCGTGGGACCCGGCCGCTCACGCGTCGCGGCTCACAAAATCAACAAGTCGTCAAGGCTTTCATTCGATTGGCGAATGCCCCCCGAAACTCTTGACGAGTTCCGCTACGGGATGATTTACAGCGTTGGCGAAATCAGCGGTACCCGTCGTCGGGGGCGTCGTTCCGCTTGGCAAAACTCCCAGACAATTCACACACAATGCTCCGCTCGGTGGCTATAATTGCTGGACAGTTTCGCCACTCATTCCCACCTTAGCCCCTCCCGGACGATGCTTTCGACCCCTCAATCCCGTTTATTTTTGCCGACTGCCGCTGCTTTATGTGTGGCATTTGCCCCTCTTTTTGCCACTGCGGACAACGCAGTCCTGGAGGTTCCCGACGCCGTCGCAACAACCGAAGCGGAGATGAAACCCTACGCCGAGCCAATCGAGCACACTGAATTGGCGATCGAAATGGTTCCGATCAAAGGGGGCACGTTCACGATGGGGACGCCCGAGAGCGAAGCGGATCGCAACGAGGACGAAGGTCCTCAGCGCGAAGTCACAGTTGATCCCTTCTGGATGGGCAAGTACGAGATCACGTGGGACCAATACGATGTCTGGAGCGAGCAGATGGACCAGCGACGTCGTCAAATGTTGTCGATCCCGGCAACGCCTCGAGATGAACTCGTCGATGGCATTTCCAAACCGACCGAACCCTACACCGACATGAGCTTTGGGATGGGCAAGGAACGCTATCCCGCGATCAGCATGACGCAGCACGCGGCACGAACGTTTTGCAAATGGTTGTCGGCAAAGACAGGCCGTTACTATCGTTTGCCCACCGAGGCCGAGTGGGAGTACGCCGCTCGTGCGGGAACGCAAACCGCCTACTCGTTCGGCGATGACCCCGACCAACTTGATGACTACGCGTGGTATTTCGACAACAGCGAAGATGCCTACCACGAGGTCGGTCAAAAGAAACCCAACCCATGGGGCCTGTACGACATGCACGGCAACGTTGCCGAATGGGTGCTCGATCAATACGTCGCCGACTTCTATTCGCAGAACCCCAAAATCAAAAACCCACTGGCGATCCCCAGCACGCTGTATCCACGCATCGTACGCGGTGGCGGTTGGGACGATGATCCCGACATGCTTCGCAGCGGTGTTCGCGAAGGATCCAGCGAAGAGTGGAAAGAGCAGGATCCGCAGTTGCCGCAAAGCATCTGGTATCTGACCGATGCACAGGGCGTGGGTTTCCGTGTGGTCCGGCCGTTGGTCGAGCCTACGGCGGATGAAAAAGCCAACAAATGGGACAAAACCGCCCCAGTACAATTAGATCCTGAAGAATAGTCATCCCCACTCACCCTCATTCCTCTCTCTCTCCCCCCTTCCTCCGGAACGCTGATATGAAATTAGAGAACAAGTCCCCCGGTTCATCCCGCCGCGAATTTCTAAAAAGCAGTAGCCAAGTGGCTGCCGCGACGACCTTGGTAGCTGCGTCGGCCCAGCACGTGCATGCCGCCGAAGACAATACGATCCGCGTCGCCTTGGTCGGCTGTGGAGGCCGTGGTACCGGTGCGGCGTTAAATGCGTTGTCGGTTGAAAACGGGCCGATTCAACTGGTGGCCCTTGCGGACGTCTTTGAAAAGAATCTACGCAGCACGCATACCTCGCTATCGAAGCACAAACGTGTCGGCAGCAAAGTCGATGTCCCCGAAGAACGTCAATTCATTGGCTTTGATGGCTACAAAAAGGCGATCGATTGCCTGCGTCCCGGCGACGTGGTGATCTTCGCGACGCCTCCTGGATTCCGCTGGGTGCATTACACCTACGCGATTGAAAAGGGGTTGAACGTGTTCATGGAAAAACCGGTCACGATCGACGCCCCCACCTCGGCGCGAATGTTAGAGATCAACAAAAAGGCGTTGGACAAAAACTTGAAGGTCGGCGTCGGATTGATGTGCCGTCACTGCAAAGTTCGCCAAGAGTTGTTTGATCGTATTCAGAATGGCGAAATCGGTGACGTGTCGCTGTTGCGAGCCTACCGGATGGCTGGTCCCACCGCATCGGCAGCGGTGCCGCCTAACACCACCGACCTAAGTGAACTGCAATACCAAATCAAAAACTTCCACGGTTTCCTGTGGCTCAGCGGTGGTGCGGTCAGCGATTTCTTGATCCACAACATCGACGAAGCTTGTTGGATGAAAAACGATTGGCCCGTTCGCGTCCATTCGGTCGGCGGCCGTCATTATCGCGGCGACATGATCGACCAGAACTTTGATTCCTACGGGATGGAATACACGTTTGCCGATGGCGCCAAGTTGTTGGTCGACGGACGCACGATTGCGGGCTGCAAACAAGAGTTCGCCAGTTACGCCCACGGCAGCAAGGGATTGGCCGTGATCTCGTCGGCATCGCACACGCCGGCGGAGAGCCGAATTTACGACGGGCACAACATGGACAAAGACAAATTGCTATGGGATTGGCCTGAGCGAGAAGAGAACCCGTACCAATTGGAATGGGACGATCTGATCGCGGCGATTCGCAACGACACGCCTTATAACGAAGTCGAGCGTGGCGTGATGGCCAGCGCAGTGACCTCGATGGGACGCATGGCGGCTCATACGGGTCAAGAGATCACACTGGAGCAGTTCATGAGCCACGATCACGAATTCGCCCCGAACATCGCCGACTTGACACTTGATTCGGAATCACCGCTGCAAGCCAACGCCGACGGCCGCTATAGCATCCCGATGCCAGGGTTGGTCAAGAAACGCGAGTACCTGTAGGAAGACCGGCAAGCAGTAGCATCTTCGGATGCGGTGGTTTGAGTTCGCCGTTTTTGCCAACGCGGTGAAGTCTTTTCTCGTCGCTACCTTCGCCAGAAGGTGGTGATTCGTGTTGGCCAGCAACCATCCACGCTCTGGCGAGCGTAGCTACGGAACGAAAAAGCCGTAATTTGCCGCCTCTGAATGCTTCACAGCGTTGCGTTTTTGCCAACGCTATGAAGCATTTTCTCGTAGCTACCTTCGCCAGAAGGTGGTGATTCGTATTGGCCGGCAACCATCCACCCTCTGGCGAGCGTAGCTACGGAACGCAAATGCCGTAATTTGCCGTCTCTGAATACTTCACAGCGTTGCGTTCTTGCCAACGCGGTGAAGTATTTTCCCTATAGAAATGGGCTAATTTTGCGTAGTGAAAGTCGTGCGTGACTTTCGTTTGTTTGACGTAGCCCCAACGAAACTCTTGGCGAGTTTCGCTACGTGATCTTTTTCTACGTGATCTTTTTCGACGTGATGGGTCGTTACGTGCGAGCGAGAGACCCGGCCGCTTACGCGTCGCGGCTCAGCAGGTTCGCGGCGCACTTTTGGTTTACCTCGAGGGTTTGGTCATCATCAATTTGTAGTGCCCGGCGCCGAGCAAGTCGTCAACGCGAGTGCGAAGTTCCTCGGTGATCTCGACACGGTACTTTTCACTCTTTAGATGCACGACCTCGCCTTCGTTTAGCTCCAAACTAAACATCATCTCTTGCTTGCCCGGATAGCCTCGCAAGATCTCACGGAGCCGCGCCATCGTCTCGGGCGTATGAGTTGCTTCGTCGAGTCGCAACCGCATGCCATGCGTATACCGCTGGCCGAGGCCTTCGAGTGGAATCAGTTCGTCGACGATCAAGTTGGCTTCGTCTCCACCGCCGCGGCGATCGACTTTCCCTTTCGCCAGCACCACGGCATCGGGGACGACGTGGTGCCCGATATCGGCAAAACCTTTGGGCCACACGATACAGCGGATTGCGCCTTGCATGTCTTCGAGGTCAAAGTTGGCGTACTTTGACGGAGCCCCTGGCTTGGGATTCTTGGTATGGGCAATTTTGATCGAACTGATCATCCCGCCAAGCGTGACTTCGCCTCGATCTTTGATATCACCTAGTTTATCGGTCGTGTGCGTTCGGAAGGTGGCCAGTTTGGGCTCGAACTCGGCCAACGGATGACTATCGCGATAGTAACCGAGGACTTCCTTTTCGTAGATCAACTTTTCGCGTTCGGGCCACTCTTCCATTTCGGGAAGCGGCGCCGCAGCCTTCACGTCTTCTTCCTCCTCTTCGTCATCAAAGGCACCAAACAAACTGGCTTGACCACTCTTTTTATCCGCTTGGATCGCGGCTCCGGATTGCAACGCGCGTTCGATCACCGCAACCAATTGGCTTCGTTTGGCGCCAAAGCAATCCATCGCGCCGGCCTTGATCAACGTTTCGATCGCGGACTTGTTACAAGCCGATTGGTCAACGCGTTCACAGAAGTCATAGATATCTTTATAGGGCCCATTCTTTTTGCGTTCTTCGGCCACCGAAATTGCGGTTGCTCCGCCACAGCCCTTGATCGCCGAAAGCGCGAAAAAGATTTTGCCATCGGCAACGGAGAAGTCCGAATCGCTTAGGTTCACATCGGGGTTAACGACCTCGATGTTCATCCGTTCGCAATCCTCGATGTGCTCGATCAACGCATCCTTGCGTTTAAAGTTTCGTCCCGCGATATCACTCGACAACAACGCGGCCATGAACTCGACCGGGTAATGGGCTTTCAAGTAGGCGGTTTGGAACGCGATCAATGCGTACGCCGTACTGTGCGATTTGTTAAAACCGTAACCCGCAAACTTGACGATCAGATTCCAAATGTCTTCAGCGTCTTTTTCGGCCAGTCCATTTTCGACACATCCGACGATGAACACATCATGGTTCTGATTGATCAACGCCTCTTTCTTCTTACTGATCGCCTTAATACAGGTGTAAGCTTTGGAGAGAGGCACATTCCCCAAGCGGTTTAGAATCCGCATCACTTGTTCTTGATAGACCATGATCGAGTTGGTCTCTTCAAGAATTTCTTTGAGCACCGGGTGCTTGTACTCGGGCTCTTGACGACCGTGTTTGATGTTCACGTAATCGTCAACCATCCCGCCTTCGAGCGGTCCCGGTCGATACAGCGCGGCGGTTGCGATGATGTCGCTGAATTGGTCAGGCTTCATCCGCGTCAACAGGTCGCGAATCCCGCCGGACTCGAGCTGGAAAACGCCCTTGGTCTCACCACGCTGCAGCAATGCGTACGAGGCTTTGTCATCCAGGGGAAACTTAAGCGGATCGACGACCTTGCCCGTGGTCTGTTCGATCAGCTTGACCGTGCGGCTCATGATCGTCAGGTTGCGAAGCCCGAGGAAGTCCATCTTCAGCAGCCCCGACGCTTCGACGTCGTTCATGGACCACTGCGTGATCACGTCCTGTTTCCCCGGCACGCGGGTCAGCGGCACGTATTCGGGAAGCGGTTTGTCGGCGATCACCACCGCGGCGGCATGCGTTCCGACGTTCCGCGCCAAACCTTCGATCTTCATCGCCAGGTCCAACATTTCACGAACCTCGGGATCACCGTCGTAGGTCATTTTCAAGTCGGCACTCTTTTCAAGTGCTTTCTTGATCGTGATCTTCAGTTCGTCGGGCACCATTTCGGTGATCTGGTTGACACGGCCCAGCGGCATCCCCAGGGCGCGGCCGGTGTCTTTGATTGCCGCGCGCGCCGCCAACGTTCCGAAGGTACCAATTTGGCAAACCATCTCGCTGCCATACCGCCGCTTCACATAATCGATGACTTCGGTTCGACGTTCTTTTTCAAAGTCGATATCGATATCCGGCGGCTCGGTACGACTTTCGTCCAAGAACCGTTCAAACAGCAAGTCGTAGCGCAGCGGACAGACGTGCGACATGTAGAGTGCGTAACACACGATCGCCCCCACACCGCTACCACGAGCGGTCGCAGCGATCCCTTGGTCACGAGCATAGTTGACGAAGTCCCATACGATCAAAAAGTAAGTCGGGAAACCGAGTTTCTCGATCACCCCGAGCTCACGGTCCAAACGTGCCATCACTTCGTCGGACAGCTTGCCATCGACGATTCGCTCGGGGTCGCCTTCGTAGCGATTGAGCAACCCTTCGATGCACAGCTCGCGAAGGTAGTCGATCGGCGCCATATCATTGGGGCACTCGAAGTTCGGGAAGAAGTGCTTCCCAAATTCGATTTCGATATCGACCGTATTGGCAATCTCTTGGCTGCGCGCGACCGCGTCCTCGAGCCCCGGAAATTTTTCATACATCTGCTCGGGGCTACGCAGGAAGAACTGATCGTTCTCCATCTTGAACCGCGACGTGTCGGTTCGAAAACGCCCCGTGTTGATACACAACATGATGTCTTGGGCTTCGGAATCCTCTTGATCGACGTAGTGACAATCGCTTGTCGCGACCAACGGTAATCCCATCCGATTAGCGATATCGACGGCGCCTTCCAATTGCATTTTTTGGATCTGCACGTCGTTGTTCATGATCTCGATGAAGTAGCGATCACCGAAGACGTTGTGGAACCAACCCGCGATATCGCGTGCTTCCTTTTCATGCTCGGCGGTATCCACCCCCTTCATCACGGCGCGGCTGAATTCACTGCTGACACAGCCCGACAAACAGATCAGCCCCTCGCTGTACTTTTCCAGAATCTCTTTGTCGATTCGCGGTTTGAAGTAGAAGCCTTCGAGCGAGGCGGCCGAGGCCAGTTTGACAAGGTTTCCGAAACCGACCCGGTTTTTTGCCAACAGCGTCAAGTGATAGCTGGCGTCCTTGCTGCTGCTAGCGCCCCCTTTATCGAAGCGACTGCCCGGCGCGATATAAGCTTCGTAACCGATAATCGGATTGATACCGGCCCCTTTTGCCTTGCGATAGAATTCCAACGCACCGTGCAAGTTTCCGTGATCGGTCAGCGCCATCGCGTTCATGCCATGGCTGACACAGCGATCAACGAGCCGGCCGATATCGCCGGCTCCGTCGAGCAGACTGTAATGACTGTGGCAATGCAGATGGACGAACGGCTTGGGTTGCGGCGAAGCAGCTTCGCTCAAATCGGTGATGATTGATGCGTTCATAGTGGGGGGCTCCATTTCCTTTGTGCCAGGGCAAGACTCGGCTCTAGGTTAGCCTAGCAATCCCGTCTTCTTCGGTCATCGACTTGACAACGGAATTTTCTCACTCAAAACGCTCGATCTGTAAATTTCCGCCGTTTTTCAGCTGTTGTCATTTTCGGCGAGATGATCCTGCACGCTTTCCTCCCCCCGTATTTTTCGGCACCCGGGCCCGATGCCTCACTGCCACACGAACCGGGGGGCATGCTACGATGATTGAAACACCGATTCGCGTGAACATTCGCTCCGGAATCGATGTAACTGCTCTTCTTTTCGTCTGCTTTACCTCTGCAAGGTCTTCACCATGTTTGACGCGATGAGCAACCACTGGCTGATGCTTTCGCTCGGTTGCGTTGCCGGATTCTTGGCGTTGGTGTTCGTGTTTGACGTTTTCATTCAGAAGAAGCACACGATCATGCACAACTTTCCGATCGTGGGTCACATTCGCTATTGGTTGGAAACGGTGGGGCCCGAGATGCGACAGTACTGGGTCGCCAACGACAAAGAGGAAATGCCGTTTAATCGAGACGAGCGGAGCTGGATCTACGCTTCGGCCAAAGGAGAGAACAACAACTTCGGCTTTGGCACCACCGAACAGATCTACGGGATCGGTTACCCGATCATCAAACACGCGGTCTTTCCGTTTCCCGAGAGCAAGGCGGAACATGTTGGCGATGACCCGACGTACATTCCGTGTCTGAAGGTAATGGGTGAATCCCATGGCCGAGCTCGCCCCTTTCAGCCGCAATCGGTGATCAACATCTCGGCGATGTCCTTTGGTTCGCTGGGATCCAAGGCTGTCGCGGCGATGAATATCGGTGCCAAGAAAGCAAACTGTTTTCACAACACCGGCGAAGGCGGCGTCAGCCCCTACCATTGCCATGGCGCCGACATCATGTGGCAATTGGGGACCGGATACTTCGGGGCTCGCGACCGCAACGGCCGCTTTTCGATCGATGTCGTCGCGACCAAGGTCGAGCAAAACGCATCGATCCGTTGCATTGAAATCAAACTTTCGCAAGGAGCCAAGCCTGGCAAAGGAGGCATTTTGCCGGGCAAAAAGGTCACTGCCGAGATCGCCTTGGCTCGCGACGTCCCGGTCGGTGTCGATTGCATTTCCCCCAACGCCCACTCGGAATTCGACACCGTCGATGAATTAATCGACTGGATCGAGATGATCGCCGATCGCACCGGACTTCCCGTGGGCATCAAAAGCGCGATCGGCAACGGTGGTTTCTGGAAAGAACTGGCCCAACGGATGCGAGAGCGACGGCAAGGCCCCGATTTCATCACAATCGACGGTGGCGAAGGGGGCACCGGAGCCGCACCGCTGGCGTTCGCGGACCACGTCTCGCTGCCGTTTAAAATTGGCTTCTCGCGGGTTTATCCGATTTTTCAAGAAGCGGGCATTTCCAACGACATCGTCTGGATCGGCAGTGGCAAGTTGGGGTTTCCCGATCGCGCGGTGATCGCGTTTGCGATGGGCTGTGACGCCATCCAAATTGCCCGTGAATCGATGATGGCGATCGGATGCATCCAATCGCTCAAATGCCACACCGACCATTGTCCCGCCGGGGTCGCCACTCAGAACCGTTGGCTGCAGGCCGGATTGAACGTGGACGAGAAGGCGGAACGGATGGCAAGATTCATCAAAAGCTTCCGCAAAGAACTGCTGTCGTTGTCCTACGCGTGCGGCTATCAACATCCTTGCCAATTTAGTGGCAAGGAGATTGAGTTCAGCACCGGGGTGAACAAGTTTTCTCAATTGCATGAAGTGCTCGGCTACACTCGCGATACCACCGGGCTGAAAGAAACTCGTTCGGTCAACGCTGCCAAGCCCGAGCTGGTCAAGTAGCTCGCTATCGCGCTACGGGCAGAGCAGGTCAGTTCGGGGTAGGTCCGTGCGGGGCAGGTCAATGCAGGGCAGCGGGATCAACTCTGCAGCGAGCCTGATCGTTGGCACCTGATCATCGTTGGCATCGGATCGTTGGCATCGGATCGGGGGGCAAAAGCCGCGGCTGTAATTTTGCAGCCCTTATCCTTGGCGATTTAGGGTCGATTTGCCATAATAGCCCCCAGCGTGGCTGGGTTTTTGATAGAATCCCCCCCCCTACCAACCCACCTTTCCCGTTGTGGATACCCTCCCAACGCGTCTTTGATCGCCCCTAGTTTGGAGTCTGCCTTCCGTGAGAAAGCTTGTTTTGTTGCCGCTGCGTTTGGCCGTTGGCTGGGGGCTTTCTCCAAGACTGCTGGGATTGATCGGCGTCACCATGTTGGTGCTTCTACGACTGAGCGTTGGATGGCATTTTTACACCGAAGGGATGGAAAAGTACTCTTCGGGTAACTGGACCGCCAAACCCTTTTTTGCCAATGCAAAAGGCCCTTTTGCCGAACATTATCGTGGACTTGTTTGGGATAATGACGGTAAAATTCGATTAGACCGCGATCGTGTGGAAAAGGAATGGAAATGGCAGTGGGCGCTCATCAGCGACCACTACAAATTCGACGGAAAACAGAATCGCCTAGCCCAAGACGCCTTCGAAAGTGCGTTGCAGCAATACGACTGGGCGATCGAAGAGCACGCCAACGATCTAGAAGAATACGAGCTTGGAAAAGAACGCCAAGTTAAAATGGATCGGGATCCCGTGCGTAGCGGAGTCTCGAGTTTAGGCGGACAGCGCGAAACCATTCGAAAAGAGTGGACAAGCAAAGGTGCTGGCGCGATGGACGAAATCGAGAAAATCTGGACGAACTACACATCCTCGCTGATGGGGATTGCGACGGCCGAGCAGATCCAGACGCATCGTGTCTACAAACCGACACTGCCTCGTTCGGCTCGAATCGACACCAGCGTGATTGACGCGATGGTGCCTTATTTTGACATCGCCGTGGGGCTGTGCCTGTTGTTTGGACTGTTCACTCCGGTCGCGGCGTTAGCGGCCGCTGGTTTCCTCGCTTCGGTCTTCCTTAGCCAATACCCGCCGACTGCGGGCCCTGGATCGACTTATTACCAATTGATCGAAGCGATGGCGTGCTTGGTTCTTGCGGGCACGGGTGCAGGACGCTTCGCCGGATTGGATTATTTCCTTCATTTGGTCGTACGCAAATTTTGCAGTCCGCAAACCGCCGAAGCCTAATCCAGGTCCTCGGCAACCGGATCTGCATTTCTACTCTTTCAAAACAACGACTCAACAATAGCGACAAGGTACAGAACGATGGTCGACAAACTTTCTGCTGAAGAACGAAAAGTTGGCGAAGACAACTATTACGAAGCCGTGGGAAGTTACTACGACGTCAACCGTCGTGACTTCCTGCGTGGGATTGTAGCTGCAGGTGCCGTCAGCGGTGCCGGACTTGGCGCGGCCTACTTTGGCTACGGCAAGGTCAACGATCCTGTCCGCGTCGCGGTGATCGGAACCGGTGACGAAGGCAATGTCTTGATTGGCGGCTGTAACCCCGATTACGTCCAGGTCAAAGCGATCTGTGACATCCGCCCCTACAGCGAACACCGCGCATTTCACGGCGATTGGTCCAGTTCTTCGGCATTGGCGCGGCGTCCGGGATTGATCAGCGTCGCAGGCTACAAGGACGAAGCCGAAGCTCGCCGCAACGTCAAAGTTTACAACGCGGAAAACGGCGGCATCATGGAGTGTCTGAAGGATCCAGACATCGAAGCGGTGATCATCGCGTTGCCGCTTTGGCTGCACGCCCCCGTGGCCGCTTTGGCGATGGAAAAAGGGCTGCACGTGCTGACCGAAAAATTGATGGCACACAACGTCGCGCAGTGCAAAGTCATGTCGCGAATGGCTGGCGAATTGAAGGACCAAAACGGCAACCCGCTGCATTTGGCCACCGGGCACCAACGCCATTACAACGTCAAATACGACAACGCAATCAACCTGATTCGCTGGGGTCTGCTCGGACAACTGCACCACATCCGTGCCCAGTGGCACCGTGGCAACCTGCCTGGCGGCGACAGCTGGTCGATGCCGATTCCCGGCGGCGAAAAGATCGTCGGTAGCGACAAAAAATTTGATCGCATCGCTCGCGACTTGGCGCACCGCGTCAATCAATTGAAAAACGAAAAGGATCCAGACGAGATCGTGCGATTGCAGAACGAAATCGCGCTCTGGACCGCTTGGGACCAAGACAAGAACGTTGACCCCAAGGAGTTCGGTTATCAAGACTTCACGCTGCAAGGCAAGATCTTCACCGCGATGGAAGAACTGCATCGCTGGCGTCTGTTTGACCGCACCGGAGCCGGTTTGATGGCCGAACTTGGCAGCCACCAACTCGACGCCGTCAGCATCTTCCTGAGCTCGCTGCGTGACGATGGCAAAAAGGTGCATCCGCTTAGCGTGCACGCCGTCGGCGGCCGCCACATCATGCCGCTCGATCGCGAAGTCGGTGACCATGTCTACTGCATGTACGAATTCCCTGGTCCTGAGTACTCCGAAACCTTCGACGTCGGCTACTACGATCGCGTTGAAAAGTATCCGAACGAAAAGAACCCCGGCAACGGTCCGGTTCCTGGCTACGATACCGACCCCAACAAGAAGGTCGTTGTCACCTATTCGTCGATCAACGGCAACGGTTTCGGCGGCTGGGGCGAAGTCGTGCTGGGCAGCAAGGGGACGCTGATCTTGGACAAAGAAACCGACGTCATGCTGTACCGCAACAGCGACACCAGCAGCAAAGTTGGGATCGCCAAGAAGAGCGGCGGCTACGCACTGGACACCAGTGCGAGTGGCGACTTTGCCGCCCCCGTGGCCAAAGCTGCCGACTCGGGACCGGTCAGCCGTGGTTACCGCGAAGAGATCGAGCACTGGGCCTACTGCATCCGCAACCCCGACAAAGAGAACCGACCACGTTGTTACCCCGCAGTTGCTATGGGCGACGCGGTGATCGCGCTGGGCACCAATGTGGCGTTGAAGAATGCCAACGCGGGCAAGGGCGGCTACCTGGAGTTCAAGGAAGAGTGGTTCGATATCGACAACGATGCCACGCCCGATGGCAGCAAGATCGCCGTCGAACGCGAATTCATGAAAAAGCCAGTCGCTTAAAGCGGCGGACCAATACGCTAAACAAGTGGTGAGCCTTCAAGCGGCTCACCGCTTGAGGCGACACGGTGAAGGATTTTCTGGTAGCAACCGTCGCCAGAAGGTGGTGACGCGAATCGCGTGGCCACCATCCACGCTCGGGCGAACGTAGCTACAAAACGCAAATGCCGTAGTTTGCTGCCTTAAAATGACTCGCAGCGTTATGCTTGAGAGGCTCATTTTCGATCTCCGTCCCGACCACTGCTTTAGTGCCCCACTGTTTTAGTGCCACCGTGGCGTCGGGACTGTTTGCTTGCCGCCCTGGTTTGCGGTATCGATGTTTTCCGTTGTTTTGGCCGTCCGATCACTCTCGCTGCCGTTTCGTCGTGGCCAAGAAAAAGACCAAAGTGGATCGCACGACACCGGAAGTTGCCTCTCCTGACGGAAAACCTGTCATCGCCTTTGCGACGCCTTCCTTGTTTGATCGATGGCTCGGCAAACACCACACCGATCACGCCGGGCTATGGATCCAGTTCTTTAAGAAGGACAGCGGGTACAAAAGCATCACTTACGCGGAAGCACTCGACATCGCATTGTGCCACGGATGGATCGATGGCCCGGTGCGGAAAGGGGATGACGTCTGCTGGATTCACAAGTTCACACCTCGAAGGAAACGGAGTTCCTGGTCCCAAATCAACAAGACTCACATCGCGCGACTCGAGCGTGCTGGCCTGATGAAGCCCGCAGGTCACGCCGCAGTCGAACTGGCCAAGGCCGATGGTCGCTGGGATGCCGCCTACGCATCGAGTTCCACGTTCGAAGAGTCCGCCGATTTTCTTGCCGCATTGCAACAGTCCAAGCAGGCCAGCAAGTTCTACGCGACACTCACAAAGGCCAAACGCTACGGCTTCTATCACCGGCTTCACAGCGCCAAGAAGCCCGAAACAAAAGCAAGAAAGATTCTCGAGTTCATCGCCATGCTGGAACGTGGTGAGACGTTTCGCTAACCAAGGCAAGAGGCCGCTACCAAATCCGCGTCCCCATCTGCGGACATGCATGAACAGATCGACGATCGCTCAGGTGACGTTGTTTAGCATGAGCTAATACAATGTTGCGAAGCCGCTGAGCCCTCCCAACGCAGCGTTGGCTTAGCCCAAGGCGACCGTCATCGATTCAAGGAAACTCAATGTCCGCGAAAGCATCTGTTTTCATCGCCACCAGCCTCGATGGGTTTATCGCCCGTCGCGATGGCAATTTGGATTGGCTCGACGAAGCGAACCGCACTGTTCCCGCCGGAGAAGATTGTGGTTACGCAGCGTTCATGAATTCGGTGGACGTGCTGGTGATGGGCCGCAAGACCTTTGAGAAGGTTCGCTCCTTCGGCGATTGGCCCTACGGCGATACCAAAGTGGTTGTGATGAGCCGAACCGCGGTTGCGTTTCCTGCCGAGTTCACCAAATGCGTTACCCACTCGTCAGAAACCCCCGCGGATCTCCATCGCCGATTGTCCGTCGAAGGTGCCAAGCATCTCTATATCGATGGCGGCAACACCGTGCAGCGTTTCCTCAATGCAGGTTTGATCAACGAGATCACCCTTACCGTCGTCCCGGTACTGATAGGCGACGGCATCCCACTGTTTGGTCCGCTTGAAAAAGACATCAAGCTAATTCAGCTCACCACCAAGATTTTCGATTGCGGGTTCGTGCAAACGAAGTACGCGGTGGTTTAATGTCTGCTGAAATACCGCTCCCACGCTGCCCTTGGCAGAGGTGGCACGGACGAATGGCTTGGTTCGCGGCGTGAAGGGTCCGCAGTAACTTGATGTCCGTCGAAAGGGGGCGATCCAGCGATCGCGAGCCTAGCGTGGTGGCAGCGAACCGCGTTGGGTGTGTTCTCCGCTGCTCAAGTGGCGGGCCCGTGAACGGGTCGCCACCAGGGTGACGAAGTTACCACGCTGGACGACTCGGCCGTGTTGGTTGACCAATTGTCGCAGCCAGGTCACGCGACCAGCTCGCCGCCCATGCTGTTGGATCTGCACCACCTCGGTGATCACTTGGACCCGGTCGGCAAAGAAGATCGGTGCTTCGAATTGCCAATCCGAAATCCCCACCAAAGCCAAAGTGGCGGCGTTGGGATGATCGCTGCCTAGACCGGCCAGCACACTCAAACCTAGCAATCCGTGAGCGACCGGTTCGCCAAACGGCGAAGCCGAACTGTTGCTGCAATGCAACGAATCGTGATCACCGGTCAAACGGGCAAAGTCGGCAACGTCGTCTGCTGTGATTTCACGCCAAGGGCTTGACCAACGGTCGCCAATTTTCATGTCCTCAAGAAATAACGGCTTAGTGTCGGTGATGTGATTCAACGATCGCTCGAATGTGGCTTGAGGGGTTCCTGCATGGGCGGTGGTCCCACACACATGGGTTGAATGAACGTATAATCATGCCGTGAAATGACCGAATTCAAAAGACGTCTTTGCAGCAATTACAATAAAACTCGCTTTTACAGCGGAAGACGATCGGATTACAGCAGGTGAGAAAACTATTCGTCCCCAGGATGGGAACCCAAATTCGCCTGCTAAAATCCCCCCTTCCGATTCGTTCTTTTGATGACGATCCCTCCTAGCGTACCCCCACCCCTTGTCCAACCCAACCCATCTGCGGAGAAGAAGTGTTTCCATTGCTCCCCCTGAAAAAACACGTCCCGGTCGCTTCCAGCATGCTCGTGGCACTCAAAATCGCGGCTCTCGGCTCGGTTTTGTTCGCGTTTCCTCGCTTCGCAGCGGCCGAATCCCCCGCAGCGACCTTCCAAGCTCGACGCATTGCGTTGGATGCCAACGAAGGAATCGCCGCCGGTGACATCGATGGTGATGGCAAGACCGATCTGGTCGCGGGCCGATACTGGTTCTCTGCCGTCGATTGGGCCGCACGCCCGCTGCGTCAAATTGACGACTGGAATGGCTACGTGCAAAGCAACGGCGATTTCCTGTTCGACGTCAACGACGATGGACGACTCGATGTGATCGCCGGCTCGTTTGTGCCCAGCGAGGTGTATTGGTACGAAAATCCCGGTCCCGAAGCGCTGCGACTCGGAAAAATGTGGCCCAAACATCTGCTGGCCGACACCGAAAATTCGAAGAACGAAGCGCAGTTGATGCACGATCTCGATGGGGATGGCGTGCCCGAATGGATCGTCAACAGCTGGGCCAAAGACGCGCCGACGATGGTTTGGCGATTGGTCAAGAAATCCAAGCCAGCCAGCAAAGAAGCCCCAGCCGCCTACGAGTTCGTCCCTCATCAGTTGGCTCCCCACGGCAATTCGCACGGCATGGGCATCGGCGACATCAATGGCGATGGGCGTCTCGATGTGCTGACAGGCAAAGGATGGTACGAGCAGCCCGAATCTGCGATTTGGGAAACCGAGTGGACTTTTCACGAGAACTGGGAACTGCACGCCAGCATCCCGATGATCGTCGTCGATTTGGATGACGACGGCGACAACGATTTGATCTACGGCAACGGACACAACTACGGATTGCAGTGGAAAGAAAACACCGGCGTTAACGACGATGGCACGATCCAGTTCACCGAACATGAAATCGACCGCAGCTTCAGCCAACCGCATACGCTCGCTTGGGCCGATTTGGATGGCGATGGTGCTGCCGAACTGATCACTGGCAAACGCTACTACGGCCACAATGGGAACGACCCAGGTGGAAACGAAATGCCTTGCTTGTATTACTACCGCTGGAACCCCAAAGCGAAGACGTTCACGCGGTACACGATCGAAGAAGGGCATGTCGGGTGCGGGCTGCAGATCGTGACCGCGAAGCTGAACGACGATGACAAAACTGACATCGCGGTCGCCGGTAAAAGTGGTACCTATGTATTGCTAGCAAAGTGAGCCCAATAAATTGAGCCCAACAAGATGAGCCCTGTCCCTCCCTCCTCGGCCGCCCCTTCGTCTGCGGAGTCGGATTTTCCCGAGACGCCTTCGATCACGATCCGCCAGGCGCAGCAGCAGGTGGATCAGTGGATTCAAACGATTGGGGTTCGTTATTTTGATGAGATGACGAATCTAGCCCAGCTTGTCGAAGAGGTGGGCGAGGTGGCTCGCATCCTGTCGCGTACCTGCGGCGAGCAATCTCGCAAACCGGGGACGGAGTTGGGCGATCTTGGCGACGAATTGGCTGACGTGCTGTTTGTCACGATTTGCTTGGCCAATCAGTCGGGGATCGATTTAAGCCAGGCTCTGCAGCGTAATTTGGACAAGAAGACGCAGCGGGATGCGACACGACACCGTGACAACCCGAAATTGCAGTCCTAACGCGAGAATGCGGCGGTGGGATGGCGGAAATCGAAAGTCCTGACGGACTGTTGATATAGTCATACGACGGACTAGGAAGTCCATCGTACACCCCTTGGCCGCAGGAAACGTCACTCAATCAACAAGCCGTTGACGGCTTCCACTACGACGACGCGAGGCCTTCATTTTTTCAGCCGAGAAGCGGCCCTTGGCACATTTCTATTGCTTCTAAGTGGCATCGTCAGCTATCACCCACCACATCTAGTTCATTTCTCGATTGTCACCGGGTAAGCTGATGCAAGGCAGGAAGCCAAAAATCATTACCAATTCCGTCACAGGGCGTGTTCGCATCCACGTCTTGATGACCCTCTGCAGTGCCTTGATTGCGGCGGGCGGATGCACGTCGTTTTGGCCCAACGGTGCAGACGAAAGCGACAAGGACGCGCGTCTGAAGGAATTGATGAAGGTCCCCAAGCCGCCGGATTTGATCCGCGACGCTTCGATTGTGCAGGGGATGAACACGATCCAAGTCGATGGCGTGGCCGCGATCAATGGACTCGCGGGCACGGGGGCTCCGGCGATCCCGTCGATCTATCGCGATCAATTGCTCGAAGAGATGCGTCGCCATGAGGTCCAAGACCCGAACCATTTTCTCGAACTCGACGAAACCGCCTTGGTCCGCGTGCGTGCTTACGTCCCACCGGGCGCCCGTCGTGGCGATCCCGTCGACCTCAAAATCACCTCGCCTCCGCGAACCGAAGTGACGGACCTGCATGGCGGCTGGATGCTCGAATCGCGACTGCGTCATCAACAAGTCCTGCAGAGCAGCGTACGCCAGAGCGAGGTGATGATCGTTGGCACCGGACCGGTGCTCACGCGTGCCGATCATGATCCGGCCACCGACGCCGCCTACCGTCTCGAAGGCCGAGTCCTGGGCGGCGGCCGCATCCAGATCAGCCGCAAACTCGGTTTGATCCTGCGACCTGAATTCCAGCACGTCAAAATGGCTTCGGCGATCACCGACGCCATCAACCGACGTTTCTACTTTTTCGATGGCACCACACGTCGTGGTATCGCCAAAGCGATCGAAGACGACTACATCGAAGTCGAAGTGCATCCGCGTTATCGCGACAACATCGGCCGCATGATGGCAGTGGTCCGCGCGTTGGGAGTCGCCCCTGAGTCCTCGGCGACACAAACTCGATTGGTGAACCTGGGCAAACGATTGTCCGAACCCGCCACCTCATCCGACGCGGCACTTCAACTCGAAGGCTTGGGGGACAGCGCGATCCCAACGCTGCTGCAAGGCATTGAATCAACCAACCCCGAACTCCGCTTCTATGCCGCCGAAGCGTTGGCCTATCTCGATCGCCCCGAAGCGATTGATCCACTGATCGAAGCGGCCATACAAACCAGTGCGTTTCGCCATCCGGCGCTGTTGGCACTGCAAGGGATGGAACAACAGCTAGCGATCGACGGATTGGCTCGCTTGATGAACGAAAGCAGTCTGGAAACACGCTACGGTGCATTCTGTAGCATTCGCCGCCGCCCTGATGGTCGACAACATCTAAATGGCCGAGTCGTTGGCACGACGTTCCGGATCTATGAAGTCGCCCCCGACGGTCCGGCGGCCGTGATCGTTTCGCTACGCGAGAAACCTGAAATTGTCCTGATGGGACGCCCACAACCTCTGAAACTCAAATCGTTCCTGATGGGTCCGTCAGGATTGATCTTAAAGAATGACGACGAGAAACCGGGACACATTCGCATCAGCCGTTTTCAAGCCGGCCAGGATGATCGTCGCTTGATCGTTCCAAGTTCGCTAGCGATGGTGATCGAAGGCATCGCCGAAGTCGGCGGCGGTTACGGCGATGTGGTCGCCGTGCTGCGAGAAGCCAAACAGAAAGGGTTCTTGGTGGACCAATTGGCGATCGATCCGTTGCCGCATTCAATGCGAACCTACTTCCGCGACGACCATCATGACGAGATGGACGAAGAGGAATCGGCGTCCAAGTCCGATACGACGCAGCCCAGCGAGTAGCACAGCGACGATCAAGTCGTCCGGGGTGGTTTTCCTAGCGAAGCGGCTTAGATGTAGAACATCGTTGCTTCGCCGTGACGACACTGCTCGACCAGATCGCTCAATCGAACGCTGCTGAGCATGTTCCGGGATGCTTCGCTTGCCTTGTCCCAAACTTGCTGCAGCGCCTCATCAGTCGCGGTGGCATGCTCGGCACCACAGCTGTGGCCTTCCTGACATCCCATCGCTTCGGCCACATCCAACAGCGTGATCTGCTTGGGATCGACCGACAACCGATACCCGCCTTGGCTGCCACGAACGCTTTGCACCCAGCCGGCGGTCCGCAAGGTCCGCAGAATCTGGACAAGAAAGGGACCGGGAATGTTATGCAAGTCCGTGATCTCGCGAACCGCTACCGGCGCGGAATCCTCGGTTCGCATCGCGAGCTCGAGCATGGCGAGACAGGCGTAATGGACACGTGCTGAAATAACCATATTCCCGGCCTCCGACTTACGACGAATGCAAACCACATTCGGTTTTCTGAAAACCTGCCCAACGTCCCGCACGCTCGTCTTCGCCAGCCAACACCGCTCGGGTGCAAGGTTGACATCCGACACTCGGATACCCTTGGTCGTGCAGCGGGTTGTAAGGAATGTTTTCCGATGTGATCAATGACCACACTTCTTTCTTGGTCCAATTCGCCAACGGGCTGATCTTCACCAATTGGAACTTGCGATCCCAGCCGACAATCGGTGCCTTGGCACGATCGGGGCTCTGGTCACGCCGAATCGCGCTGGCCCAGGCATGCCAACCTTTGGCAGCTTCGTGCAACACACTTAATTTTCGATCAAAGCAGCAGCGGTTTGGATCGGTCTTGTAGACCGGCCCGCCGTTGGCCGCCTCGTACTCTTGCACCGTGGTCTTGGGATACTTGTATTCGACTTCGATGCCGTAGCGTTTTTTGACCGTTTCGCGCAGCTCGAGCGTTTCGGCAAACTGGTATCCGGTCTCGAGATTAAAGATCGGCGTTTCCGGAGCGATCTCGGCTAACATGTGAATGATCGTCATCCCCTCGGGACCAAACGCCGTCGCCATGGTGAAATGAGGCGCAAAGCGGTCGACCGCCCACTTCAAAATCTCTTGCGGCGTCGCCTTTTCCAACGACTCGCTATCCCGCTGCAGTTCCGCTAGCAACGCATCGGTTGGCTCAAGCGGCGGATCGGCAGCCAGCGCTCCGCGAGGCTCTCCCGAGTCGAGCGAATAGAGCTGTAACGGACTCGAATCGGTGGCTTTGGGTTGGGTCATTTGTGAGCTCGACTTGGGGCCGAACGACTGGGCGTGGGCTGCAGACATCGTTATTTCAGTCAGCTTTTTGAGGACTTGGTTTTCCAAATACTACAAACATGATCTATTTAGTCAAGTATGATTGTCGGCGTTTGCGGGTTCAGAATTGAACGATTCTGCGGGTTCGTGGCGTCCGACCACGTCCGCAGCAGAGGTCGAGGCTTCGCTAACCCGGGGAACCTGCACAAATTGCCGTCTCTGCATGCTTTCATGCGTGTAGAATGGGGCATCGGCCGATTTCACCGGATAACTTTGGAGTTGCCGGAGGACTCTGGATGTGTCCGACATCGGCGCGGCTGTTTTGCCGGCACCCGAAACGCCGGGCGACTTTGCAAACCTCTTCTGACACCCGAATTCCCATGCATGCACTCATTCGGCGAACCAAGCGAGATTCGAGCTCTCAGGGCCCCTTGCAACAGCGTCAGAGCTCCTTGCAGCGTCTGAGCCTTGCCGCAGCGACAATCGCCGCACTCAGCTTGGTGACAGAGCCCACGTCGCTTCGTGGTGACACGGTCGAAATTTCGGGTGGGGGGCACGTTAGCGGCAAAGTCCGGCGGCTGGATGACAAAAAGATGGACATCATCGCAGTCGATGATGAAATCAGCGTGGCGATCCCCCAAAGTCGCGTGCGACGCGTGGTTTCGTCTGACAAATTAGGGGAATACCTGCGTAACGTGGCGATCGCGGGCGACGATGCCGAAATGCAATACAAATTGGCGATTTGGTGTGCCACGAATATCAAAGACAACACCGACGCCTACAAGCGATTTCACATGCAGTTGGCAATTCGTTTTGATCCCGAGCATAGCAAGGCACGCGCGGCATTGGATTATGTCAAAGACGAGGATGGAAAGTGGATTCGCTACAGCGACCTGCAACGATCGCGAGGCATGATCTCGGTGGCGGGAAAGTGGATGTTGCCTGAGGCGGCGGCGATCGAAGAGATCCAAGACGCCAGCAACGTCGACTCAAAAAAGTGGATCAAAGAGGTCGACCGGCTGATTCGCGTCGCGGTGCGTGGCGGCAGCAAGGGGGACGAAGCCATCGCGGCGCTCAAAGCGATCGACGATCCCTTGGCTGCATCGGCGATCGCCAAACAATTGCTGCAGGGCAAGCATAACCAGCGTTTTAAACGGCTGTGGGTCGAAATCCTCGGTCGTTTCCGCAATTCGGTCTCGGTCGAAGCGTTGGTCCGGGTGGGCGTGCAAGAATCGGACAACGTCATCCGCGAAGCCGCGATGGAGGAACTGCAGCAATACGGCAGCGGTTCCGCCGTGGCGACCTACGTCAACATGCTGGGCAGTTCCGACAATGGCGATGTATTGCGGGCGGCGCGAGCACTCAGCTACTTTCCCAGACCCGAATTGGCACAAACCTACATTGATGCATTGGTGACCAAACACACCGAAACCAGTGCCGCCGGACCAGGGATGCAGGTCGGATCGAGCAGCAGTGGGGGTGGCGGGTTATCGATGGGAGGCAAACCCAAGGTGATCACCCGCTATCTCGAGAACCCTCCGGTTTTGACGCTACTGAAAATGATCGAACCCGATGTCGATTTTGGCTACGACAAATTGGCGTGGCGAAAGTACTTTGCGGCAAAACTCGGGCGTAGCAGCGGCGACCTCCGACGCGACCCTTAACCCGCCTCTTCCCCTTGCCACCCCACACGCGAAAAAAAGAGAGGGGACTTTTGGGGCCAATCACGCGTTCTAATCCGGCGGGCGTCGCGCTGCCGAGACGTGAAAAAAGTTTCGCCAGGCTCCTAAATCAACGGATCTGGTTAAACTACAAGCTGAGTCGCATCCCCCCCTAACAACCACCGAATCATTCTGCCTACCATTCTGCAATGTTAGCCAATCGCCCCCTACCGCTGCGGAAACACAGATCGATGCGATCAGGGTGGATTGCGTCCACCGGTTTCACGCTGATCGAACTGCTAGTGGTGATTGCGATCATCGGGATCTTGGTGGCATTGTTATTGCCAGCGGTCCAAGCGGCTCGCGAGGCGGCGAGGCGGATGCAGTGTCA
Organism: Novipirellula caenicola; assembly: GCF_039545035.1. Classification (NCBI taxonomy): domain Bacteria; kingdom Pseudomonadati; phylum Planctomycetota; class Planctomycetia; order Pirellulales; family Pirellulaceae; genus Novipirellula; species Novipirellula caenicola. The sequence goes on along the minus strand of NZ_BAABRO010000008.1, from coordinate 25,660 downwards.
GAACAACTTGAAACAAATTGGCTTGGCATGCCACAACTATGAATCGGCGTACAAGTCGTTGCCGTGGGGAGCCAAGGGAGGTCACGGCTACAGTTGGACCACCGACATTTTGCCGTTCGCCGAGCAAAACGCGTTGTGGGACATCGTGCCGCCGATGCGTAATGGTGCGGTGACGTTCGAAGATCGCAAAAACATGATCACACTCGCGACGACGTTGGTGCCGATGTACCGATGTCCCACCGAGCCCGGTCCGACGTTCTTGTTTGACAACAATGGATTGGCAATCGATGGCAGCGACGTCGGCCGAGCGATGAACAGCTACCTGGGAAATTCCGGAAGCGACGTGGTGCGTGACAGCTATTCGACCTCGTCGTCCCTGGGGATGGAACGGGGCAACGGCGTGCTGCAGGTGGGGCAATTCGAACGGCACCCGCTCGATCCTCCGAACGTTCCGGCGAAATTGCCTTGGCCAGGCCCGATCAAGTTTTCCGCGATTCTGGATGGGCTAAGCAACACGGTCCTGTGCGCCGAAACACGCTTTATCGACGAACCAAAGTGCGATATTTGCAGCCACTTTGCCGTCTACCATCCCCAATTTGACCGCCGCAGAGGGAAAGCGAACGGATCGGATTTCTCGGAGGCATTGATGTCGCTGCACCATCGATTGAACCTCGACATCGCCCCCAAACAAGAGCTCGAGATTTCGGCGGGCAGTTTTCATGTCGGTGGCGTGGTCACGCTGTTTTGTGACGGATCGGTGAAATTTTTAACCGACAGCCTGGATGACAAAGTCCGCCACGCGATCGGTTCGCGGGCGGACAAAGAAGTCTTCGATAGCAGCAGTCTGTAAACGCAGCAGTTGTTGATCAGCGTTTATGTTGCACCGGCCGCGGCTCGACTCGCCGCAGTCCGACTGCGACACCTAGTCGTCTAGTTTTTTGACTCGCAGGTTGCGGAAATAGACGACACTTTCAGGATCGTGAGCTTGCAGGGCGAACGTTCCTGCGTCATTCAAACGCCGCTCAAAATCGCCTGAGAATGCGGCTTTGTCCTCCGGCTCGGTGTAATCCACCATCGTCCGCCCGTTGACCTTCAATTCGATGTGCCGACCTTTGACGATGATCTCTTGGGTGTACCACTGATTGTCTTTCACCCCAGGATCGGCAACGTCTTGGACCGAGTACAAACTGCTGGTCTTTTTAGGGTCGCGGTGGGACACGTTGACCTGACACTCGTACCCGTACTTGGGCCATCCCGTGGGCTGGTATTTGGTGTGGAAGTAAATGCCCGCGTTGCTGCCGGGCGTGGTCATGACCTCCGCTTTGAAATGAAAGTTTTTGAAGGGCGCTTGCTCACCGACATAAAACAGATGGCAACGTTTGCCCTTGCAAACCAGTTTGCCATCTTCGATCACCCACGCCTCGGGATTCTCTTCGGCCTTTTTCCATCCATCGAACGAGTGACCGTCAAATAGAGAAACAAAACCGGTTTCGGTTTCCGCAGCCGATGAGTCCGCCGTCACCGCGTCGTCGGCGACCAGATGGCTGGTGAATAGAAGGTTGGCCAAGACCAGGCTGGTGATTGCAAGGTTGGCAACTGCGAGGCTGAGCGATCGAGAGACGAGCGTCTTTTTCATCCGATTCATGGTGTACTTTTGTGATGGTTGGGAAGCAAAAAAAAAACGCTTGCCAACTTAAACGGTCGGCAAGCGAAAAACTCAATCAATGGTAGGGCTACGATTTCAGTAGCGATTACAGACCGGCGTCGGTCGCGGGAAGCTTGTTTTCTTTAATCTTTTCGCCAAACTTCTTGCCGTCCTTGCTCTTGTGTTCAGCAGCCTTCTTGAATCCTTCGAGGATCTTTTTCTTGGCTTCTTCAGGATTGTCTTTGATGTACTCTTTGGGGAAATCTTCGGCTTTCAAGTACTCGTGAATCGCCTTGCCGTACTCGTTGCGGGCTTCTTCTTTCTTTTCACCCTTCACGTGGCAAACGTAGCAATTGGCTTTCTTACCCGTTTTCACGAAATCTGGATCGGCACCTTCACCGAGGTACTCGCTTTTCCACTGCTTTCCAAATTCGCTAATCGCCATGGCTGGCGTCATGAGCAAGCACAAAAAACCGAGACAGATTGCCAAACGTTTCATTCATTTTCTCCGCGAATTTGATATTTAAGGTAGGCTCTAGCATGGAGCGAGGCAGGATGTGCGACCGCTGATACAGCCACACAATGCACTATTAAGTCCTAGATCGGACCAAAAGTCAAATCAAACTCAATTTTCTTCGCCTAATTCGACCACTTCTGCAGGGCTCATAATCGTCAACGACCGCTCGTCAAAGCCACTAATAACCGAGCCATATTGACGAAAATCGCTGGGCATCAAGCTGCTGGTGGGCTGCGTATTGAGGCTTCCCGAAGCCCAATCCACCGCCCATCGTGGGGAACGCTCCTCCGCCCAGTCTGGTGACTGGGTCTTTAAATCGACCATTCGCACCACCTCTTGGTTGCCTTGCGAATCGATCAACCGCAACATGGGATCTGACAAATCGGGCTGCGTATCGTAGGCGTTCGCTTCTCCCCGCAAAATCAACAGCGACGGGTCGTTTTCAAGCGAATCCAGCCCCGTGATTTCGACCGCCGCGACATCGGGGCTGACGATGAACACACAGTTACGCGCGTCACGATCCACAGGTAACGGGTAGGGGCCCGTGGCCGTCAACCGCATCCGCAGCAACCCTCGCGGTGCCATCGCGATGACTTGGTCCAACAACAATTGAATCGGGCGTGCCGATGGCGGCGGTTGGCGGACCGCCCCGGCCGTATCAATCATCCGCCCGGTGACTGCCAACAGCCCGTTCTCCCATCGCATCTGTAGCTCGGCGGCCACATCCATGTGCAGCATTGTCATCTCGCCACGAATGCAGACGTTGTACATCTCGATCGAAACCAACGGCAACGGTCCCGAGGTCACCGTAGCCGCAACGGCACTCGACAGTGCGTCTCCGTTGGCAAACGGTGCAACCGCGGACTCGGGTGGGCCGGCAAGCATGGGGCTTCGGCCCAACGATTGATACGCCGCTGCCTCGGAATGCGTGCTCACGTTGATCGCGTAGACGTCGGGATGACGCACTGGATTTTTGATCGTCAAACTGCAATCGGTCAAACGAACGAGTCGATTGTCATTGACCGACAACAAACATCCCCCACCCATCGATGAAACGGGAACCGACCACACCAAGTGCAAGTCTTCCAAATCGATACGATTGGATCCGATATCGAACAAGGTTACCGAGTGAATCGACGGCAAATCGGATGAATCAAACATCACGATGCTGCCGCCTACACTCGAGCTGATCACCAATCCATCGCGATCGATTTGGACCGGAGCACTGCGGATCATCGGTTCTGCGATTTCAATACGATCGACGCCAAGTTCCTCAGACAACTCGATCGCCTTTGCTAACGAAGAAACGTAGGCATAGTCTTCGCCGTCATACTCGTCGGAAATCAACCCCGAGATCGATAGACTCACCCGAATCGCTCGCGGATTGGCCGTGCTGGGCACCGCGCTTACCGGCGGATCGTTGGACTCGGTTCGGATCGTGGTTGGTGTCGTCGCCGGTCGTTCCCCCGCGGGAAGCTCTCCGGACGAACGTTCTTCGGTTGGACGCTCCCCAGGCGAACGATCGCTCGCAGCCCGATCGCCCACCGACACCGATGACGCCGGGCCAAGCATTTCATTCGTACTGTTGACGGATCTCACCGGACCGCCGAGTTCTTCGGGGACCGGCAAGTCTCGCATCCGAGGCGGATCGGCAGCCGCACGATCGGATGCAACCGCCATCGTACTTCCGTCACGGTTGGCTGCACTTGGCGTCGCCGCCGCGGCACCTTTGGACGATTGAGCCGCGTTCTCGGCGTTGTCACTTCCAATCGCATTTTGTCCGGCTGCCGGGGTTGCCGGTCGGAATGCCCCGTTTTCGGGCAACGCGTCGGGCGGACGCTGGACCGACAAACTGACCACGCTATTTCGCTGTGGCACCACGATCGCAAAATCGTCTCGTGCCAAATCCGATGCCACATACAACCACGCCGCGGTGATCAACAACAACGCAAACGCAACCAACCACGGCGCATGTTGCTCGATCAGTTGAACCAGTGGACCACTTTGATTGACCGTGACTGGCCCCAACGTTTGCACTCGCTCGTAACCTTCGCGACGAGCCACCTCTTGCAAATCGGCAATCAAATCGATCGCGGTCTGATAGCGGTCTTCGGGCCGCTTGGCCAACATTTTCTGCAGCACTGCCGCTAAATCACCACTCACCTCGCTACGCAATTGACGCACATCCGGCGGCGGCGTTTTGCCATGGTTCAGTAGCTTTTGCAGCATCGTGCCGCCCGGGTAAGGCGGTTGACCGGTCAGCATGAAATAGAGCGTGCAGCCAAGCGAATAGATGTCGCTTCGCAAGTCGGCATCTCGCGGGTCGTTGGCTTGTTCGGGCGAAATGTAATCGAATGTCCCCAGCGTCACACCGCTGGCGGTCATGTCTTCGCTCAATTCGAAGTTATCCGACCGAGCCAACCCCATGTCCACAAGTTTGATGGTTTGCCCATCGCCGATCAACACATTTGATGGCTTGATGTCGCGATGCACGATACCGCGATCCGAAGCATGCTGGATCGCGTCGGCAAGTTGGCAGGTATAGAAAACCGCTTGATCGGCCGACATCACCCCTTCGCGATGAACCAAGTCGCGAATGTTGGTGCCTTGGATGTATTCGAAAACGATGTAGTGCCAATCATCGTAGGTACCGACATCGAATACCTTGGCGATTCGCGGATGATCCAACTTTGCCGCGCTTTGCGCCTCGTTGCGAAAGCGACGCTTCAGATCGGGGTCATCTCCGACAAACGGGATCACCTTGATCGCGACGGTCCGGTCCAACTGTTCGTCATGGGCGCGAAACACCGCCCCCATCCCACCACCGCCGATAAAGTCTTCTAACAAAAAGTGGTTTAACCGCTTGCCAAGCAAGACGTTGGCGACCGAGGCAGGCGTTCGGTCGAGTTTATTCCAAGCCGATTCGTCGGCGTGAGCACGCGAAGAGCCACGGATGACCGTTCTCGCTTCGGCGATCTCTTGAATCTCTGCTGACTTGATCAAACTCGATTCGGGCGACGCATCCCCGGCGCTCAATTCGTCGTCCTTGCCACGACGAATGGTCGATGCATCCGTTCGAATTGATTCATCAGCCATAAAAGATCACCAACGCGGATGCGTCCCATGCCATCAAACAACGACTGATGCAACGCAGGAAAAGAGAGAAAAGGTGCCTTCGATCAAGCCGTCTCCTTCAGCCCGTCTCGATGAATTTTGCGTATTTTGCGTGTTTTTGTCTGCTTTCGCGACCTGCGCTAGTCTAGTCAGACTAGCTAACTTGGTCAACGAAACGTTGCTTCTTCTTCGCTAAGCAATTCTTCGATCAGATGGCAATAGGAATCGTAACGGCGTGCGTCGATACGAGAATCGGCCACTGCGTCTTTGACCGCACATCCGTCCTCGCTTAGATGCAAGCAATTCGGATAGCGACAGCCGCTCACGTAGGGCCTCAGATCGGGCATTAACGCCGAAACCTCGCTCGAACCGATGTCCCATAACTGGAATTGACGAATTCCCGGGGTGTCAAACACCGCCCCGCCCCCTTTCAAGGGGATCAAGGTGGTGGCTGTCGTGGTGTGGCGACCTTTATCATTGTCCTGGCTGACGGCGGAAACTGCCAATCCGAGTCCAGGCTCAATCGCGTTGAGCAGACTGCTTTTTCCAACGCCGCTTTGACCCGCCAGCGCCGTCTGTTTCCCCGCCAACAAAGCTCGCAAATAGGCGACATTGGTGCCATCTTCGGCCGAGGTGACGAGCACGCGATAACCCATCGAAGCAAACACCCCGATCATCGGTTGCAGCGGCACTGGATCGATCAGATCCAATTTGTTGATCACAATCACCGGCTCGACGCCACAATGTTCCGCCGTCAACAAAAACCGATCAATGAGTGCCGGTTTCAATCCTGGTTGGGCCGCACTCGTGATGATCAGCAGGTAATCGACGTTGGCTGCAATCACATGTTGCCGTCCCCGGCTGGTGCGGCTAATCACGCCGCTGCGGGGATCGATGCTTTCGATCATTCCGTCCGCCGGTGATTCGGCGCGAAAAAAGACGCGGTCGCCCGCAACGATCACCCCGCGTTGTTCGATGCTGAGCGATTTCAGCACTTGGCGGATCGCGCATTCATAGAACACGCCGTCTTCGCCAAGCACTTTGCTCCGCAACCCATGAACGCTGATCACGCGTCCCTTGATCAGCGATTGATCGGGTGACGAGGTCACGCCGTCCTCGTCTTGCTGGATCGTTGGACTGTTGACGGTCCGCTTTCGCGTCAGCTCACCTTTGCCGCTGACGCGTTCTCCATGCACAACATCGGCAAGCTTTTCCACGTCGCCTTGTCGGAACGTTCGCGTGACGTCGCCTTGGCGAACACGCCCTTGGTACTTCTTACGAAAGTCGGTGCGTTGTTTTCCGCGTTTCTTTTTGGCCATCAAGACGCCATCCGCTAACTCTCTTGCGGTGACGAATTGGAATGACCCCCGACGGCCGAACCGGGACTATGGTCGGCGCCACTTTCCGGAGCAAGCGTTTGCTCGACCGGTGGCGGATCGCCCTTCTTGCGATTGCGAACTTGAATCGAAACGCCGATCAGATCGGTCAATTCCGCTTCGCCCAGCTCTTCGTGCTCTAACAGGGCACGTGTGATTGTCTCGAGTTCACTGCGACGTTCACGCAGCAACTGCTCGGCCTTCTGGTCGGCTTCCAACAGAATCCGTGCCACCTCTTCGTCAATCAATTCCTGCGTATGCTCGCTGAATTGACGCGATTGATGAATTTCACGCCCCAAAAATGGATCTTCGTCGCTGGTCTTGTAGCTGACCGGGCCGACCTTGGGACTCATGCCCCAGTGCGTGACCATTCGCCGCGCGATACTGGTGGCCCGTTCGAGATCGTTTTCGGCCCCGACACAGGTTTCGTTGTAAACGATTTTTTCGGCGGCACGGCCTCCCAAGAGCACGATCAATTGATGCTCGAGCTCTCGCTTGCTGATGCTCAAACGATCTTCGCTAGGGACGTACTGCGTCACGCCCAGGGCGCGGCCACGTGGAATGATCGTGACCTTATGAACCACATGGGCTCCATCGAGATGCCATGCGGTCAACGTATGCCCGGCCTCGTGATAGGCGGTCTTTTCCTTCTCGCTCTCCTGCAGAACCTCTTCACGCTTGGCTCCCATCAGGATCTTGTCGCGGGCGAAATCAAAATCACTCATCTCGACAAGCTTTTTATCTTGCCGAGCGGCCCACAACGCCGCCTCGTTGACCATGTTGCGAATGTCGGCACCGGTCAAACCGACCGTTCCCGCCGCGAGCCGCTTGAGATCCACATCGTCACCAAGCGGTACATCGCGAACATGAACCTTGAAAATCTCTTCCCGTCCCTTCATCGTCGGACGCCCCACGGTGACGTGACGGTCAAAACGGCCTGGGCGCAACAGTGCCGGGTCCAAAACATCCGGTCGGTTGGTCGCAGCAATCACAATCACCGTCTGGCTCTGCGTGAAGCCATCCATTTCGCCAAGGATCTGGTTCAGCGTCTGCTCTCGTTCATCATGCCCGCCGCCGACGCCGGCACCACGTTGACGACCGACAGCATCAATTTCGTCGATAAAAATGATCGACGGACTGTTTTCTTTGGCGGTGCGAAACAGGTCACGTACGCGGCTTGCCCCCACGCCGACGAACATTTGAATGAATTCGCTACCGTTGACCGAAAAGAACGGCACCCCGGCTTCGCCAGCCACAGCGCGAGCCAACAAAGTTTTCCCGGTACCCGGAGGCCCATTTAACAGCACACCCTTGGGAACAAACCCACCGAGCCGCTGAAACTTTTCAGGCGTTTTCAGGTATTCGACGATCTCCTGCAGATCCGCCTTGACCCCTTCGAGTCCGGCCACCTCGTTGAAGGTGATCATTTTGTCAGAGGCTTCAAACAGCTTGGCAGGACTCTTGCTGAAGCCCGACAAAAAGCCGCCCCCCATCATGTCGCTTCGCGTGCGGCGGAGCATCATGAACAGAAAGAAAACGATTCCCAAGGGCAGAATGATAAACGCAATGATGCTGATGATCTGCTGCGAATTATCGGGAGGCAAAACACGGAAATCGACGTCCGCCGCCTCCAAACGCTCCTGCAATCGGACCGTTGCTCCGGCATCGTTGGATTGGCGAAAAACGAACTCTTTGGCCAATTTGACCGGTTTGCCGTCCTCGTCGACCTGAGGCTTTAACTTGCCATCTTCCAATACCGGCGGCGCTTCGGGACGGACCTTGAACGTTCCATAAACACGTTGATCGCCGATCTGGACCGCTTCGATGTTGTTTTTTTCCAGCTGATCCAAAAAGAAACTGGTCGACACCTCGGCAACATTCGCACCACGATTCATGAACAGCATGGCGATCAATCCAGCGACCACCAACGCAATCAGAAACGTGTTGTTGCCACGCTTGTTCGCGCCGCCACTCTTTTCCGAATCTTTCTCGTCGGACCTTTTATCCATCGGTTTCCTTTGTCAGCCTTCACCCGGAGGTTTATTCTCTTACTTACTCGTCACCCGGCTCGATTTTGGCAATCACGCCAAATCGAGGCCTAACGAGCGTTTTTGTTGTTAAAAATGTCATACTTGCAGCCCCATTCGCCTGGGATGCACGTTGCATGCCGATTGCTCACACTCGGCACACCCTTTTACTGTAAATGCTTGCTCAAGAAGCCAATTGGGCAATCGTTTCTTACCCCAAGGTTCGCTGCATCACGAGTAGCCCGGCCCGATTGTATCGACTGTAACGCTGGATGACTAACCGACCAAAAATGCAAACCGTGCCACTCGCAGTAGTTTCTCGCCAGCGTCAAGTCTGCCAGTAAAGTGAGCGGCAAGCCAAGCCGATTGCTCAAATCGTTGTCGCGGGGGGGACGAGCCACATCTGGTGACGACGCTCTCTGGTCACCCCGCTTAAGACTTCACCGCACGCGCCGCCTCGAGCCAACCGCTTTCGACCGGGTGCCCCACGGCGGCAGCGATCTCCAATTGGCGAGCCAAGACCGCGGCGGAACAGCGACGAATGAGCGACACCTGCGATACCGTGTACCCGTCACGAAAGAGCCGCCATGTCCAATAAGCGTCCGCTGCCTCGTCGGTCGACGGGTCCACCAACGCAGGATCGGGAGCAAGCGGTCCCGCCGAATCGAGTTCCAAAATCTCAGGAAGCCGGCGATCCTTCGTCGCCTCGGGCCGCACTTCGGCATCTTCGGCTTCAAAAAGCTCGGTTTGACAATACGAAGCGTCCGAATCGACCTGCGGCTTCTCGCGGCCAGTCACGTTGCTGTCGCCACGCTCGCGGACGTCCTTTTCATCCCCACTCGAATGACCGCCAATCGAATTATCACCGATCGAATGACTGCTAGCATTTGGGTTACGACCAGTTTGGCTGCTAGCATTTTGGCTGCGGGTCGGCTCGCCGCGTTGTTCCGCGTCGGTCGAAGCCGCGATTGGCGAATCGCTTGGATCGTTCTCGCGACCTCTCTGATGATTCTCACCCGCGTCGGCTTGCGTTCCATCCTGGTCGACCGGGTTGGATGCCGGCGTGGCGACGGTGGTGATCTCGGACTGAGTTTCGGATTCAGTCTCGGAATCGGGTTCGGCGGCACCTTCATGCTCGACCACGACCGCTTCGATCAATTGGATAATGTCGTAACCAAACTGCTCGATCGTGGCGGGCCCGACCCCCGAAATTTTTTCGAGTTCACTGGTCGAACGAGGAATCGCATCGAGGATGCGGTCAATCGTCGCGTTGCTGAGAATGCGATAAGCCGGAATCGCGAGCGCGGCGGATGATTTTTGACGCCAACGCTTCAGCCGATCCTTCAATTCGGATTTCAATTCGTCCGACGCAGATGGCGGCGCTGCATCCGCGGCCGGTTCGGGTTCATTGAGCGTCGGGTTCGATTTTTCATGAACATCGGCAGCTTCCAAGTTTTTCGCTGCGGCCGACAACCGTTTGACCAGTGGAAACTTGATCCCCAGCGTGTCATTGATCGGTTCTTTGGCGTGCATCACCAAGCTGCCATAGTCGCTCAGATCGACGGTGGGGCGGCGGTCATCAACTTCGCGTTGAATCAGCAGCCCGCGTTCGATCAACGCATCCATCACGGCGACCACTTCGGACTGCTTCAATGGCGACAGCAACCCGTACGTGCTGAGCCGGTGCAGTTTCCACTGTTGCAACTTTTTGTTTTTGGAACCGCACAGCATCTGGGCCACAAGATTCTTGCCAAACCGTGCATGCATGCGGAACACGCCGCTGAGCACGACTCGCACCCCTCGCACAAATCCATCGCGATCGACTCCGGCAAACGCCTCGGCGATCTTCGCTGGATCCACGGCCGCGTTGGCGCGGCGTCCTTCGGGATTGCAGCGATCACAATTGCCACAATTCTTGCTTGCAGGGTCGCCAAAGTAATCCAAGATCACACGTTGACGACAACCATTGCTACGCGCAAATCCGATTACGGCATCCAGCTTGGCATGTTCGGCTTGGCGACGTCGCTCGAGTTCTTCGAAATCGATTTCAAGCGAATCAAAAGGGATGTCGCGTTCAACGAGATGGACAGCGCGACCGCGGAACGGCGGCACGTAATCGAATCCTTTCAATCGTCGCAGCTCTCGAAGCGTGCGAGCGAGTTGATCGCGATCGACGTTGGCCAGTTCGGTCAATCGTTTGACCGTCACATAGACGTCTTCGCCACGTCGTTTGCCCACGACCTTTTCGACCGCCATCATCACGCGTCTGCGAACTTTGGCTTCGCGTGGCAGAAAATCCAACATCGTCGCGGCGTTACTGTCGATGCGAACAATCGCATTGTTTGCCGAACTATCCAACCGCTTCAGCACCCCCGCCTTGGCCAACAAGGTTTGCGAGGTGCCGATCGCTTCGCTGCCGTCTTTGACGTCAATCGCCGCACGCACTTGATCGAGCGTCAATTCGATTGGGTCTTCTTCGCGGGACAGCAAAAACTCGTAGACCTTCGACACGGTTTCGCGCGAAGGGTAGCGGTTTTCGATAAAGAACTCTTGGATATAGCGATCGTTGTAAGAAAACAACATCAAACAATCGCTGTCTTTTGCGTCCCGCCCGGCGCGTCCGGCTTCTTGGTAATACGCCTCCAAGGTGCCGGGCATGTTGTAGTGGATCACGTAGCGAATGTCGGATTTATCGATCCCCATTCCAAACGCATTGGTCGCCACGATCGCAGACAGTTTGCCCGACATAAAGTCGTCTTGAATCCGTTGCCGCTGCATCGGTTCCAAGCCCGCATGATAGGCTCCGATGGGACGTCGTGTCTTCTCAGGCAACCAGCTGGCAATTTCTTCACAGCGTTTGCGCGTCGCAGCGTAGATAATCCCGGTGCCTTCACATTGGTTGACGTATTTGACCAGTTGCTCGTCTTTTTCGCGATCGCTTTTGGAATGCTGAACACTAAATCGCAAATTAGTGCGTGCAAAACCGGTGACGAACGTCTTCGGTTCTCGCAATCGCAACAAATCGATGATGTCTTGCCGCACCGCCGGAGTCGCCGTCGCGGTCAACGCGATCGTTTGCACATTCGACAAGTAACGATCGCGGAACCGTCCCAGCCGTGAATAATCCGGGCGAAAATCGTGCCCCCACTCGCTGACACAGTGGGCTTCATCCACCGCCAACAACGTCACCTCGGCTGTCGTCACCGCCTCGAGAAAACGCGTGTTGCGAAGTCGCTCGGGAGCCACGTAGACCAAGTCCAACTCGCCCCGCGACATCTGCTGCATCACGTCGACTTGCTCGGACATGCTAAGGGTGCTGTTGAGCAATTTTGCTTTGATGTTCAACGACTGCAGCGTGTCGACTTGGTCCTTCATCAACGCGATCAACGGTGACACGACAATGGTCGTCCCAGGCCGACCGAGACTCGGCAGTTGGTAACACAGACTTTTACCACCCCCGGTTGGCATCACGCACATCACGTCGTGCCCGTCGGCAACCGCATCGACCACATCGCGTTGGCCAGGCCGAAATTGTGTTAATCCAAACCGAGCCAGCAAGACGGTCGGATCCACGTGATGCCCCGCTGCGGTGTTACCGGACGAAACGGATCGTGAGATTGCGGGTCCGGGCATGGCACTCAAGAAAAGAACGGGGGGATACTCATCGTCGGCTTGATTATAGGGTAGCATCGGCACTTCATCGAGAACGCCCAAAGCCGTTTGCACACGTTCCGCCTTTTTACCATCAGACACCCTTTTTACCTGTCAGGATTGTCAAAATGGATAGCGAATCCTCTTACGTCTGCGATTCTTGTGGTGAAGAAATTGTCATTCCGCTGGACCCTTCGTCCGGCACCCGGCAAGAATATGTCGAAGATTGCCCGGTCTGTTGCAATCCAAACGTGATCCACGTCGATTGGCTCGAGGACGAAGCTCGGGTGTGGGCAGAACCCGAACAAGATCATTTTTAGGAACTTTTTCTCAATGCGATTGGCGACCTCGTTTCTTCCCTCTACCAATCCGATCGACGAAACGACCGATGTTGCGGTCGTGATCGACATTTTGCGGGCGACGACCGTGATGTCGGTGGCCATTGCCAATGGTGCCGAAGAAATCACGACGACATGCGATGTCCAAACCGCACGCGAAATCGCAAACAACCTTTCCCCACCACCGCTGCTGTGCGGCGAACGCAGCTGCGTGCCGATCGAAGGCTTTGATTGCGGTAATTCGCCTGCAGAGTACTCGCCCTCGCGAGTCGCCGGCCGGCATTTGATTGTCACCACCACCAACGGGACCAAGGCGATTCAAGCCGCTTCGCTAGCAAAACAGGTTCTATTGGGCAGCTTTGTCAATCAGCGGGCGGTGGCCGAATCCTTGGATCCGGATGCATGCGTTGCCTTGGTTTGTGCCGGTACCGATGGTTTCGTCACGTTGGAAGATGTTTTGTTTGCCGGGGCGTTGGTCAGTCATTTTCAGTCGCGGCTTGACCAACGTCAGCTTGCTTCGTTGGAACTGAATGACGAATCACAGATCGCCTGCGAGATGTGGCGGTCCTGGTTTGCCCCCGATGCTGGGGAATCGCAGGCTCGTGTATCCGAGCCTGCGGGCTCAACCGAAGCCGCGGGCCCATCTGAATCGGCGGAATTGTCCACGGAGCATGCGGCGGCGTTGGCCAGCCGGCTGTCACAGTCGCGCGGGGGCAAAAATTTGATTCGAGCGGGTTACGAGGCCGATTTGCTTCGCTGCGCCCAAGTCGATTCGGTTTCGGTGGTGCCTCGGCGAATCGCGATTCGCGAGGGAGCGAGCGTTTTTGGACGCTAGGCGAACGCGATCGCAACGCGTTCAGGGGGGCGGGGGACAGAACAACTTGACCGCCAAGGCCGTTTTCTGCTAATTCCCAACGTGTCAAATGGTCCGTCTCTAACAGTCCATTTCGAATGTTTCCACGCGAAATGGCATCGTGTCCCCCCAACACATCCAAACCAAGCAAACGGTTCTGAGTCAAAGGTGGCTAAAAAACAGGCAGATCCAACCGACGAAAGCCAACCGGCGGTAAGTCGTGACAAGATCACCACGTCGCTTTTGGTGCTTGCTGCCGCGATCGCGATTTTGGGGTTTGGGACGGTGTTTTCGGTTTGGCTTGGTAATGGCCCGCCCGATGCCATCGAGACGCTAAAAATTGCCTCGCGAGAATACATTGCTGGCAATGCCATCGTCGCCGGCCGGCTGGCTAAATCCGTCGATTTGGGCGAAGAGTTGCCGGAGGATGACGCAAGCGGGAAAGCGGCCAAGGGAACGGATGAAAACGAAGATCCGCTTGCGGAGTGGCGAAAACTGCGTCAATTCCTTATCAGCGCGGGCGAGGTGGTGCGGGCTCGCGAAACCGATGACAATCGCGAACGCCGCGAAATCTTGATCGCCGCCATCCCCGATTTCAAAGCGGCGGTGGAAAAAGGATTGCCGGTCGGCCGCGAGGTCGAGGGCAAACGGCTGCTCGCCGAATCCTATTTCCAATTGGGGGAATTCGACCGAGCGGCAGCCTTGTTCGAAGAGCTGATCGTGCTGGACCCGACGTTGCGACGGGAGCTATTGCCGTTACTGGCCGAAACCCTGCTTCGCACCCGCGACCCTCAACCCGAACTTGCACTGGAGACGATTCAAGTCATCCTGGCCGACCAAACGCTCCGACCGCAACAACGGTTCGAAGCCAACTTGATCCAAATCGACGCGTTGACGCGGCTGGGCCGCTACGCCGAGGCTGAAGCAGCAATCCAGCGAGGAAAACAAGCGATCGAAGCAGCCGATGTGACCAAACAAGCTTCGTACATCGGATTCCAACATCGTTTTAAACTTGCCCATGGCGTGGTGCAAATCCGCAAAGCGATTGGGCGATATGGCAAACAACCAGACAATCCGTCCGATAGCCGCGAAGAAGTCATCGCGGAATTGGCCCCCACGATGAAGGCACTTTTTGATTTGCAGCGTGAAGCTTCGCCGCAGATTGCATCGGAGGCGAGAATTTGGGCAGGCCGGGCCTATCAATGCCAAGGCATGCCCAATCAAGCACTAACGCAGTGGAGTGCCACACGGCAACAACGCCCATTCGGTGGCGCCGCGATCATCAGCGGTCTGGAAGAGATCGAACAGCTCGCCGCGCTTGGACTCGGCGTCGAGCTCGTCCAAACGATCCGCTACATGATGCGTGAGATGGGCGATTTGCGAGGCTTCGACCCAACCATGGTCTCGTTAGTCGAATTTCGTCGCCGTTTGATCGCCGCCCTCGAAAAACTACGCGATCAATCGGCTTACCAAGAAACGATTGATGTGGCCCGCAGCTTGCCGCCGATCTTCACACGTTCAGCGGCGTTAATGCAAGAAGGCATTGCTTTTCGCGAGTGGGCGGCCAGCACACTGCGCGCAGGCACCCAGCTAAACGGCGAGATTTCTTCGGCGGCTGCTTCGCTCGCTCGGCGTCGCTTTCGCCAAGCTGGCGATGCGTTTACCCGAGCCGCCGAGCTTGACTTTGATACCCCACGTTACATCAAAACCCAGTGGGCGGCGATCGATTCGTACCAACAGGGTCGTCATTTTGAACGAAGCATTCGCCTGTTGCGTTCCTACCTCCGTTACGAAGAACGGCAACGTCAACCGCGGGGGTTGATCGCCCTAGGTCGTGCGCTGTTAGCAGAAAACCAACCCGATGACGCGATCGAAGCGTTGGAAACGGTGATTGCGGAATACCCACGCGACCCGCTTCGCTACGATGCACGACTGCTGATGGCGCTGGCGTATTCGGAAACCGGCGACATTGAAAAAGCCCGTGGCTACCTGATCGACAATCTGCAAGACGGGGAATTGACGCCTCAAAGCCCGGCATGGCGTGATTCGCTGTTCACGCTAGCCGAAGTTCTCTATCAAAAAAGCTACAAGAATCACTTGATCGCAGAGCACGCGGATCCACCGGAGCGAGCAAAACTGCTGCAAGAAAACCAACCGATTCTCGATGCCGCCATTCGTCGACTAGACGAAGCGGTGTTGCGTTATCAACCCGCGCCTCGCGCCGATGCCGCCGCCTACTTGGCAGCACGATCGCATATCTTGGCAGCGCAGTGGCCGCGGCTCGAGGCACAATCGACTGACATTCTCGATGCCGCGAGACGCGCCTTGCGAACCAAAGTCGAATCCGAATTGAATGCCGCGTTGGTAGGATTCCGCGAACTAAAGGAGCGGATTCTGCGCCGCGAAGAAGAACAGAAATTGACGAACGATGCCCAAGCTCTGCTGCGAAATTGCATGATGGCCGAAGCTGATACGCTCAAGGAAATGGGGCTGTTCGAAGAAGCCGCTACCGCGTACCGCACCGTATCGCTGCGCTACATGAACCAACCGCCCGCGTTAGAAGCGATCCTTGGCCAAGCACGCTGTGTCCGCGAACTTGGACGTCGTCGCGAAGCCGATCTGCTGATTCGCCAAGCAAGTGTGGTGCTGAAACAAATTCCTCCGAAATTGGATGACGAATTCAAACGAACCACGCGTTACGATCGCGCGGGATGGGAAGAAATGATTGCCTGGATGACCGCCGGCATGCGTGATCCCGGCGGTGGCGTCTAATCGTCGTCATCGGTGGCGTCCCGAACGACGCACTCCTTGCCATCCATCAACCGCATGAACCGTTGCCACGTCTCCGTACACCTCCAAAACCAGTCACCTCGAGCGTCGATACGATGAACAGTGATGAACTCTCTAGCCTCGTTCAACAACGCCACGCCGCTGCGTTGGAATTGGTCGAACTTGGACATGCCCAATTGGCGGCAGTGCAGTCGGGCCGCATGAATGAGCTGATGCAACTGTTATCGCAGAAACAGAAACCGCTGGGCGTTCTCAGCGAACTGTCGAAACGACTGCATACCGCGATCGGAGACGATCCAGAAACGCGGCAGTGGGCGTCCCGCGAAATGCGAAGCGAGTGCCGAGCACAGCATGAAGCCACCGAAACGATGCTGATGGAACTGATGAAAATCGAAAGCGATTGCGAGCAGCAGTTGACCAAGAATCGTGGCGAGATCGAGGAACAAATCCGCCGCAGCGATGGTGCCAAACAGGCCAACCGAAGCTACGCTCAATCAGCCCAATCGATGTCGACCCGCGGCAGCTCATTGGACCTATCGAGCCAGTAGCGATCGTACGAATCGCGGTCGAGCCAGTCTCGGTCGAGCAAGTCGCTGAAGATGGCCACCTGATTCGCGACTGCCGCCGCCAAGTCGACAGCGGCGATTGTTGTTGGGGATGACAGTCTGGGTTCATACGGCGCAGTACTTACAAAGCCCAGTACTTACGCGGCCCAGTACTCACGCAACATCGTCATGACGCGTCCGTTGTGGCTTGGTCACGCCTATGGCGATGCGGACAAGTGCCGCATGACACAAGCGAGCCAAGCGACACCACGGGCTAGGCGACACAGCTGGCTAGGCGACAAAGCTGGCTGCAGAATTGCGACGTGTCTTCTTCCTCGTCGTTGTTTTTCGAGTCTTACGGCTTTTCACCGACGCACTGGTTTTCTTGCTCACACCGTTTTTGCGAGATTCGCTAGGTTGCTCGAGTTCGCTGGACTCTTCGGCGGCAAGCGTCTTCTCGTTCGCGTGTGCCTTACCGGCCGAGCGGAATCGATCTGGATTCCATTTGTATTTCGGATACCGCTCTTCCGCAGCGCGTAGCGGCGAGTAACCGTAGTACTTGGCAAACAACCAACTGCCGCCGGACCGCAAAAAGTGATGCTCGCGCAATTGGTACCAATCTTTGGGAGTGCGAAACTCCAATTCCTTGCCCAACCACTGCAAGTATTCTTTGCGATTCTTGTCGTCTTCCCAATACCCGCTCGGCGTGTAATGGAACAGCCAAGGTTTCCACTGGAATTTTGGCAAATACTCACTGACCATCCGATAGATCGATCCACCACACATCGTCAACAGCGTGGTCCCATAGTTCTCTCGGATGTCATGCACCGTAACGCCATACCATAACTCAGGCGTACGAATCTTTAGCTTGAATCCTAGCCAATCCATGTAGCGACGTCGGTTTTCATGGGAGTTCCAAAAACCCTGCGGCACGGTTTCGAACCTCCACTCATCCAATTGCATCAGAGGCTTGAATTCCTGGAGTGCCGCTGCGACACTGCAGCCGTAATAATTATTCAGCAGCCCGAGCCCTCCGTGACGAGTAAAGTCATTCTTGGTCACACGATACCAGTCTTCTTTGCCCTGAATCCCCAACTGTTTTTCCAGCCACAACATGAACTCGCGACGGTTCTCGGGTTTCTGCCAATAGCCATTTGTTGCACGCGAAAACAACCACGAATGCCATTTCCGTCTTGGCATGAATTCACGCACCGCATTCTGAGGCGAATCGCTGTAGTGAGCCGCCAGCAAACCACCTCCATAATTCTGCTTGAAATGCTTCTGCTGAATTCCGTACCAATCCTCGGGCTTTGTGTAACCAAGCCGCTCTCCGAGCCAACTCATGTAGGCGAGTCGGTTCTCGGCAAGGTCCCAGAAACCGTGCGGAACACGCCCCAGCATCCAAGGTTCGCTCTTGGTTTTTCGCATGAAGTTTGACTCCTATTCGCAGTCAGATAAGTGGGTCGCGGACCGTTTACCGGAGGACGCGACCGCGATCCTGATAGAGAAGCAGGAAGCTTGAGCCCTCGAAGGTGACAACGCTTTTTTTTGCCCGAGGTTCCGCAGATCACTGTCAAAGTGATGCTTCCCTGCCTTGTCTACATTGCCGCCTGATTGATAAGTTTAGAATCCGCATTGAAAAGCCCCACGATAGGGGTTCGGAGGCGCCGCATTAGCCGACCCTACCGGGGGGATTGTAATGAACTTTGCCCTAGATTGCAAATAAGAAAGGGATCATCCCCGTTCCACCAGTCAAAGCACGGAAAAAACGGTGTTCCAGTGACAATCGGCTGGGTCTCCCGGCGCATCTGCCAAAAAAAATTTTGCTGAAAGCGGAGACGCGACAAACAACGCGTGCCCCTTTTTCCGGCTGAGTCCTCACGCGTTCAACGCGGTGAAGCAATTTCCTGGCAGCGATCTTCACTGGGAAGTGCTGATTCGCATGTCGACAGCAATGATTCATGCTCCTCAACGCTCGTCCACGCCCTGACGAGCGTAGCTGCAGAAAAAGTTGCTGGCTCTTAGTGCTTCAAGGTGTTGCCCTACGTCGACCTCGGGTTCAGTCCCTTTCAGACTCGAGACTAGAAGCGACGCCACCTCTACGCTTGGCCGGACGAAGCGGAACTTTCGTTTGGCTCCGTAGCCTCGATCGCAGCATCGGTTGATTCCGGGTCCTCTGAATCGGTTACACCTGACTTCGTCGCGACCACCGCGGCGGCGGTCGAATCGGCATCAATGATTGTCGTCTGTGAATCAAGCAGCGATGCTTCACCGTTGGCCGCTACCGCTACGGCATCACCGTCAGGCAATGCCAGCGAGGCTTTACGAGTGAAACCACGCAACACGACGTAGAACACCGGGGTCAAGAAAAGACCGAAAACCGTCACGCCCAGCATGCCACTAAACACGGCGGTGCCTAGAACGCGACGCATCTCAAATCCGGCCCCGGTGGCAACCAACAAGGGAATGACTCCCAAGATGAACGAGAATGCGGTCATCAGAATCGGACGCAGTCGCAATCGACACGCGTCGATCGCGGCTTGAAATCGATCCTTACCCGCATCCTCTTCGGCTTTGGCAAATTCCACGATCAAAATCGCATTCTTACACGCCAAACCAACCAGCACGATAAAACCAATCTGTGTCAAAATGTTGTTTTCCATGCCTCGGAACCAGACGCCGAGAATGGCAAACAACAGACACAATGGGACGATCAAGATGATCGCAAGCGGCAATAGCCAGCTTTCGTATTGCGCCGCCAACGCGAGAAACACAAACAACACGGCGAGCGGGAACAGAAACATGATCGTGTTTCCGGCCTGACGCTCCTGGAACGCCAGCTCGGTCCACTCAAAACCAAACCCCGGAGGAAGATTGATTGCCGCCAAATCCTCCATCGTCGTCAACGATTGGCCGGTACTGAATCCCGGGACGGTGGTGCCGTTGATGTCGGCTGCCGGATACAGATTGTAACGCACCAATCGGTCTGGACCGGCAATCTGCTTCAGCTCGACGATCGAACCGAGTGAAACCGACGCCCCGCGAGCACTGCGAGTCCGTAAACGCAAAATATCACTCGGCTCATCTCGAAACTCAGGTTCAGCCTGCGCAGTGACGCGATAGGTACGCCCAAGAAAATTGAAATCGTTGACGTACAGCGATCCCAAATAGACCTGCAGCGCTTCGAACACGTTGTTCACCGGCACGTCGAGCATTTCCGACTTGTCGCGATCCACGTCGGTAAAAATCTGCGGCACATTGATTCGCAAATTGGAAAATGCCTGTGTGATTCCAGGTTGCTGATTGGCCTGCGCGACCATCGTTTCAATCACATCATTCAACACCTCGGTGCCGGCACCTCGGCGGTCTTGCACATACATTTTGAATCCGCCACCGCGACCGATTCCGCGAACCGGGGGCGGAGGGATCACAAAGACCTGAGCCTCGTTGATATCAGCAACCTTCGCTCGCAAATCGGCGATGATCTCATCGATCCCACGACCGCGTGCCGCACGTTCCTTGGCATCCTCTAACGGCAGGAACGTCACGGCGGCATTGGGGCTGATCGTAAAGGTCGCCCCTGAGAGCCCCGCGATTCCGACCGCGTGGGCCACACCATCAATGCTGCCGCCAAGCTCGGCGACATGACGAGTCACTTCATCGGTTCGCGCCAACGACGCGCCGTCGGGCAAACGAATACTGACGATCAAATAGCCTTGGTCCTGTTGAGGAATGAAACCTTTGGGAACCATTCCGAAGCTATACCACGTACACACCAACAGCCCGGCGTACAGCAGCAGCGACACCGCGGTCATCCGTACAATGCGAGCGACAATCCCTGCATAGATATTGCTGGTCACATCGAAAAAGCGGTTGAACAGCCGAAAGAACCAACCGAACAGAACGTCGCCCAGTCGCGCGACCCCATGCTTCTCTGCCCCTTTGGGCTTCAACAACAACGCACACAACGCGGGGCTGAGCGTGAGCGAAACGAAGGTGGAAAACGCGGTCGAGATTGCGATCGTGAGCGCAAACTGTTGGTAAAATTGCCCACTGATGCTTGGGACGAAAATGGTCGGCACAAAAACCGCAATCAACACCAACGTTGTCGCGATCAACGCCGAGCCCACTTCGTCCATCGCCTTGTGCGTCGCTTGGCGAGGCGACAATCCTTCGGCAATCAGTCGTTCGACGTTTTCCACCACGACAATCGCATCGTCCACCACAATGCCGATCGCCAACACCAACCCAAACAACGACAACGTATTCAGGGTGACGCCGAGACTCTGCATCGCGGCAAACGTGCCGATCAACGAAATCGGAATCGCGATCACGGGAATGATCGTCGGCCGCCATCCATGCAAGAACAGGAACACCGTTAACACCACAAACACGGTCGTGATGAACAGCGTATTAAAAACTTCCGAGATGGATTCTTCGACAAAATCGGTTGGGTTGTAGGCGATCTCGTAGCCAATGCCTTGAGGAAAATCGGCAGCGATTTCCTGCATCGTCCGCTTTACTTCCTCGGCGGTATCGACCGCGTTGGTTCCTGGTCTTTGGTACACCAGCACCGCGATCGCCGGTTGACCATCGAGGTAACTGAGCCGCGAATAGTCCTGGGCCCCCAACTCGATCCGCGCCACATCGCTAAGCCGAGTGACCCGCCCATCGCTACCGCGTTTGACGATGATCTCGCCGAATTCGTCCGTTTCACGCAAACGTCCCTGCGTCGTCACGTTCAACTGAAAGGCCCCGGTTTGATCGATCGGTGGTTGACCAATCACCCCTGCTGCGACCTGGACGTTTTGTTGACGGATCGCCTGGATCACGTCTCCGGCGGTCAGATCGACGTGGGTCATCTTTTCGATGTCCAACCAGATCCGCATCGCATATTCGTTGCCGCCGGCAATCCGAATGTCACCAACGCCATCGAGTCGCATCAAGGCATCGCGAACATTCAAGAACGCATAGTTACTGATGTAAAGCTGATCGCGACTATCGTCCGGCGAGATTAGATGCACCACCATCAACATGTCCGGGATCAGCTTTGTGGTGGTCACCCCAATCTGACGCACCTGTTCAGGCAGACGAGACTCGGCGATCGCGACGCGGTTTTGGACCAACACCTGAGCATCATCGAGATCGGTGCCCAATTTGAACGTCACCGTCAACTGCATCGTGCCATCGGCACTCGAGGACGACTCCATATAGAGCATGTCGTCGACGCCGTTCATCTCTTGTTCGATCGGGGTCGCGACCGTATCCGCGATGACGTCAGGTGTTGCTCCAGGAAAACTGGCACGGACAACAATCTGCGGCGGAGCCACCGGAGGATACTGTGAAACCGGCAGCGAGAAATAGGTGATTCCGCCGACCAGTACAATCACAAACGAAAGCACGGTGGCAAAGATCGGCCGCTCAATAAAGAAGTGAGGAAACTTCATCGTGCTTCCCCCGTCGGCTGCGGCGGCGAGTCCAAGCCGATCATCGCATTGGCCTGGATTGTACTGGAAACGGGCTGCGGGTCGGGAACACGCGACATCCACTTCTCTGGTGGCAACGGTTGATAGTCATCAGGCAATCCATCCTCAATGGCTTCGATCTTCCCTGGTTTGACTTGCACGGTCATCTCGGGTCGTGACTGCAGCAAACCTTGAATGACAAGCGTCTCACTACCACTTAATCCCTCACGCACGACACGAAGTCCATCAACCATCGGACCAAGCTTGACGCCGCGTCGTTGGATTACATTGTCCACCACGATATAGACGTATTGAGATGATTGGTCGGTGCCGATTGCCGAATCGGGCACCAGCACGCCTTGGTGTGCGGCACTACCAGGAATCCGAATCCGTGCGAACATTCCCGGCAGCAGCACTCGGTCATGATTGGGAATCACACCGCGTGCACGCATGCTTGCGGTGTTCACATCGAAATGGTTATCGACAAAGTCCATATGCCCCTCGTGAGGAAATCCGGACTCGTCGACCAAACCGAGAAACACGGGATTCTTGGCCTCGCGAGAACTTTTTCGTTCGCCGATTTGGGCCAAGCGAATGTACTTCAACACGTCTTGTTCGTTGACATCAAACGTACAGTAGATCGGGTCGACCGACGTGATTGTTGTCAACAGAGTGGACGTCGCCGTGCCACCGCTGACGAGGTTGCCTTCGGTCACGTATTGGCGGCTGATCCGGCCGCTGACGGGGGCACGAACCTGGGTATAGTCCAAATTCAACTCCGCCGTTTCGACCCCAGCGCGGGCGGATTCGATCGCCGCTTCGGCGGTCGCAATCTCGGCTTCGGCCGCACTGATACCCGCCTTGCTGGCTTCCAAGTCCGCTTCGGCTTGCTGGAACTCGGCGGCACGCTGATCGAGTTCTTCGATCGACACCGCGTTCTGCGCCTCGAGTGCCCGAGCTCGCTCGATTCGCGTCTTGGCTAACTGCAGCCCCGCTTCGGACTGATGCTGTTTGGCTTTCGCGTTCTCCAGACTCGCTCTGGCCTGTTTCAACTGCGACTGGGCTTGATTCAATGCCGCGACCGCCCCATTAAGCTCCGCTTCAAAGGGGCGTGGGTCGATGACAAACAACAAATCGCCGACATCAACAATTTGGCCTTCTTTGAAATGAATCGACTTGAGGTAACCGCTGACGCGTGCCCGGACTTCGACAAAATCCACCGCCTCTAGCCGTCCGGTGTACGCGTCCCATTCGACAATCTTCTTGGTCACCGGCTTGGCAACGGTGACCGTCGGCGGAGGCATTTCGGGGGGGCCGGAACTCGTTTCCTTGCAGCCTAACAGCGCACCACACAACAGCAGTGTCATGCCAAGACCGAAGTGGGCGGGCAGCAGTCCAACGCGGGGCAGGGGATCTCGGACTGTCATAGTGGGTGGGATGTTCAAGTTCACTTGTCTCATTGTTTTTCGCCGATCGACACGACCGGACAGGGAAAGATCGATTCCCGATCCCAGCAGCGGATCGACGTTGATTCATAAACGAACCGGCTCGGTGCGAACCATTGGTTCCAAAACCATAATTACGATACAGCTCGATGCAACGGGATGGACACTCCCCCCCGCCATCGCTAACAGATCCAACCACTGGCATCGGATCTCAATTCACCCCCCCTTTCATGACGCTCGCCCCCCAAACCAGAAAACGCATCCGAACGACACTGTTTGGCAGGATGAGCAACCCAAAGCGGGAACTGCGGGGCAGGACACCACCTACAGTCACGGGCGCTGGCACGCGAGACGGTCACACCATTACTTTGACACCAGCATGCGTCTGCCGCGCCGCCCGCAGGGTAGGTAATGTTCGACCCTCACACGAATCCGCCACGCCCCGAAATAAAAGACGCGCAAGGCGGAAAAAGACGATACAGCGGCCTTCGCTCGACAGCCGTGCCATGTTGGCTGGCGTGACATTTGGCTGGCGTCGCATCATCTGTCGACGGGAAATACCGAATAGATCATTCCTTTCGACGTCGCCACAAGTCTTGTGACTCTGCAGGTTCGATGTCGTGATCCGCGGCCCTACGCCGATGCGAGAAATTGAACTCGATCCGGCAACGGGATCATGAACGACTCGCCGTCGTGCTCTAGAATTGCCAAGCTCGATGCTGGAGACTCGCTCGTTGGACATCGGATCTTAGGCGATGTTGTGAGACGAGGTACCGCAGGTTGCTACACAGTTGAGTCGACCCAAAATTTGGCTTCGCGATGCGTCGCTCCACTCACCACTCAAGCAATGTTGAATTTACAGGAAACTGTGGGACAGGAAAATGGTCAGCCCCCGACATCCAGCATCCGCATTTTTCTGTCACCCATTTTCCTGTTTCCTTCTGACCACGTGATAACACAGCCCTCAACGAAGCATTTCAAAGGAGTACTCAGCGCAACTTGTTGCGACATTCCACTAACACTTGGTGACGTCAACCGAGCGAGCTCAAACACCCGACGGCATCCTCGCCACGAAGCGGCTATGTAGTTAGTGACCACAGTGCACTACCAATAACCGTCGGCTGCGTGCTTGGCCCAATCAAGTTTTGCCACACGTGAACGCAAGAAGTCCGGAATCGGTTTCGATAGGTCGTCCGCAAACCAAACAGCAGTCAACGAAGAACAATCGGCCGCGGGGTTTACAGCGCTATAGCAGGTAAAGTCACAAAAGTAGACAAGCGCGGGATACGAATCGTCAGGCCCCGGGATTGTGTCAACGAACACGGCAGCGGTACCACGAATCAACTCGCGCGCAGTGTCTGCAAGCTCTGGGGCCACGTGTTCACGAACGGTTTCGGCCCGACCTTCGAGAAAACCGTGATCGAAGGGGCGAATATGGATTGCATTAAGCTGAACGTCACGACCGCATTGAGTTTTAAACCAGCGTTCGTCGCGGTCAGTCATCGGGGAGTGGCCACTAACAAAAGGGATTTACGTCGCAGTTCTGCACTAGGCTCTGTCTGAAAACCATGTTGCCCGTTATCTCGTACGAATGAGAGGTAAGTTAGTTCGAACGAAAGGGAGGAGGTAATCATGGTGGGGCGGCATTGCTTAACCGACGATCAATGGGAACTAATTGCGGATCTAGTGATGGTTGAACGTAAGTCGGTCGGTCGGCCTCCGAAAGATCGCCGTGTCATCCTCAATGGGATCTTTTGGATTTTGCGTACCGGAGCGGCTTGGCGTGACTTGCCCGAACGATTTGGAAAGTGGCAGACCGTCTATGATCATTTCAACAATTGGAGCAAGGACGGCACCTTCGATGCCATCTTGCATCGACTGCAACAAGGCGTCC